>CAZOZZ010000049.1:8479-24915 GCA_964584435.1 uncultured Solibacteraceae bacterium
CGAAACACCCGCTGCATCGTAACCATTGACCTCAAATAGGAGCGAGTCTCCGGGTTGGAACCCGTTAGCGCCGGGTACGCTGCCCCCCAACGTCAGAGCAGAAGGAATGGAGGGAAAGCGGCCCTTCTTCACATCAACTTCGATCAGCATCTCGCTGTCACCGATCAAACCGATCGAAACAAGCGTGACGACTTCGTTCGTGTCGATGTTCGAGGTCGCTCCATCGGCAGAGTCATTTCGGAGAAACACCGTGTAGGTCCCGATCGTCCTACCCCCCGATGGCAGTGACACCGTGTCGACGAACCGGACGTCGTCGGTCGAACTCGTGTCCAACAGCGTGTCCACATCGAGTGAGTCCGACATCAGCGTATCGACACCGTCATAGTCCTTCAACACTTCGGTGATTCCCTCGGCCAACGTGTCGATCGAGTCGGACGTGCTCGCGGTGATCTTCGCTTCGACAGCACTCCGGAGGGTCTCCTGAGCAGCTGCAATACCGGCTTCGGCAAGGTAAAGACGCTGGACGTTAATCTGGTAGTTCATCCCGATTCTTGTGTCGACAACTGTATTCGACAGGAGTGCCGCGCCGACGATCGTCATAAAGGCCAGCAGCATCAGGGAACTGATCAGCGCCATACCGCACTGTGATCTCATTTCAAAGTCCTCCCTCTTGCTAGAATTGGGTTGAAACTACAATGGAGGCATAATGAGTGCAATAAATATAATTCATATATGTCATACATTATTGTCGCGCTGTTTTGTGGCTTTTTTCTGAATAGATATTCTGGTGTAACTCTCGCTACGACATGGAGATAGAGCCTTAGTGCGGGTGAGTGTGGCAGGGCTTCAGGTCCTTCCATCCCGATCCACGCGGTTGGCCTCACGTTCGATGTGCCGTCAAGTTGGGGAAGGCACCAGGTAATCTTCTGCATATAACCCTCACGCGGGCACTTTCGCTGCTTGGTTAGGGACTCGCCCGTTCTTTGCAACCCACTAACAATAAATAGTGTTACGCGGTATGTCAGTGTTCGTCGGAAAAGCTGCATGATACGATTGGGGCATGAAGAATCGTGTCAAGCCCGTTCGTGTACCCGACTTGAAGGCGATGAAACGCCGGGGCGAAAAGATCACGATGCTGGCGGCGTATGACGCCACCATGGCACGCCTGTTGGATCGTGCCGGCATCGATGTCCTCCTTGTCGGTGACTCCCTTGGTATGGTCGTTATGGGTTACGACACCACCGTGCCGGTGACTCTCGACATGATGGTCCATCACACGCAGGCAGTCGTGCGTGGAGTCGAGCGTTCCCTGGTCGTGTCCGATCTGCCGTTCCTGACGTACCAGGTCGATGAAAACGAAACGATGAGAAACGCGGGCCGCCTGATTCAGGAAGGCGGTGCGACGGCCGTGAAGATTGAGGGTGGCCATCAAGTTGTCGAGCCCACCAGACGATTGCGGGACGCGGGTATTCCGGTGATGGGCCATCTGGGTCTGACTCCGCAGTCGGTCCTTCAGTTTGGCGGGTTTCGGCCTCAGGCCAGGACCCGGGAAGCGGGCGAGCGCCTGGTGGAAGACGCGATCTCCCTGGAGAGTGCCGGGGTGTTTGCTATCGTTCTCGAATCGATTCCCGGAGAGATAGCCGAGCGGGTGACCGCGGCTGTGTCCGTACCCACCATCGGAATCGGTGCCGGACCCGACTGTGACGGACAGGTCCTGGTGAGCTACGACATGCTGGGTCTCTTTGATGAGTTCGTGCCTTCCTTCGTCAAGCAATACGCCCGGCTGGCGGATACGGTCGTTGATGCGGCAAAGTCCTATGCCGATGACGTCCGATCCAGCTCCTTTCCCGAACCCCGGCACACCTTGACCGGGGTCCGCCGGGAGGATGATCACCAACCATGAAAACCGAGTCGATCCCGACGGTGGATCAACTCCGGGTGTGCCTTTCCGAAGGCCGGCGTCAGGGGAAGACAGTGGGTCTTGTGCCGACGATGGGCGCACTCCACGAAGGTCACGGCTGCCTGATTGAGCAGGCCCGGGGCGAGTGCGACGTGCTGGTCGTGAGCGTTTACGTCAACCCGCTGCAGTTTGGACCCGAAGAAGACCTCGCCAGCTATCCCCGGGATCTCGCAAGCGACCTTCTGTTTTGCGAACAGCGCGGCGTCGACGTCGTCTTCGCACCTTCCAATGAGGAGATCTACTCCGACACGCAGCACACTTTTGTTGAACACGGCGTGGAGGGGGCCGCACTTTGCGGCGAGCACCGGCCTGGCCATTTCCGGGGTGTCGCCACCGTCGTCCTGAAACTCTTCAACATCGTTCAGCCGAATCGTGCCTATTTCGGCGAAAAAGATATTCAGCAACTGGCCGTCCTCGGTCGAATGACGAAGGACTTCAACCTCCCGATCGATATTGTTGAGGTGCCCACCAGGCGGGAACCCGATGGTCTGGCAATCAGTTCGCGGAACCAGTATTTGAATTCCGAAGAACGGCGGGCAGCCGGAGTCCTGTACCGAGCCCTGCGAATTGCCCGACAGCGGATCGCAGACGGCAACCTGGACCCGTCTGTTGCTACCAGGGGAGCACTAACGGTTCTGGAACTGGAACCCCTGGCTCGAGTCGAGTACCTGGAGATCGTAGACCCCGGTCTGATGCAACCCGTAGATCAGATCACGGGACCTGTCCGTGTGGTTGGCGCCATACGCATCGGGAATACGCGCCTGATCGACAACGTCCTGTGCGAGATGCCAAAGAAGGTGCGCAGCCGGCGCAAGAAGTGAACTGCGTCGACCTTACAACGATATTGGCCCTGGCGGGATTGGTTCAGTAGATCTGGGGATTGGGATTTCACCGCGAAGACTCGGCGGGGACTTTTCTTACCGCAGAGGCGCGGAGACGCAGAGGTTTTTTCTTCACTCCTTCCCCTCTGCGCCTCTGCGGTGAAAATTCTTTCTCCGCGTCTTTGCGGTGAATCCTGTTCTTGCCTGATGCTCGCTCGTCCGGTACAGCTACAACGAGATCAACCAACCACCAGGAGGTGGAATGGGAGGCCGTGGTCATGCCCGGGACGAATGGGGACCGACGGTCTGCTAAGGGCTGCTGATCGGGCTTTCGGGCCACCACCGCTCAAAGATGCGTGCCGGGACTTGTGTTACGATATGCCGTTCTGGGGGACGTGAATTGAGGAATAAGAAAATTGGCGTGGCGCACAGTCCCGACTCGGACGATGCGTTTATGTTCTACGCGCTGGCAACGCGGAAAATCGACACTGGGAATCTGCGCTACAAGCACACGCTCAGCGATATCGAATCGCTGAACAAGAAGGCCATGGATGGCGTGTTTGAGGTTTCCGCGATTTCGTTTCATGCCTACGCCTATCTGGCCGAGCAGTATGCCATTCTGGCCTGCGGCGGAAGCAGCGGCCGCAACTACGGGCCGGTCGTCGTGTCGAACAAGCCGCTACGCCGGGACAGGCTCAAGAAAACAAGAGTTGCGATCCCGGGTGAACTGACAACCGCCGCACTGGTCTTGCGCCTTTTCGAACCTGAGATCGAGTGTGTATCGGTTCCCTTCGACCGCATCCTCGATGACATGGCGAAAGGAGACTTCGAGGCTGGGCTTCTGATTCACGAAGGCCAGTTGAGTTATCGTGAGGATGGTTTCCACAAGGTTCTGGATCTGGGCGAGTGGTGGCAGGAGGAAACGGGCCTGCCCCTGCCTTTGGGCGGAAACGTCATCCGCCGGGATTTGGGCCTTCCACTAATGAAGGAGATCTCGGGTCACATCGAAGAGAGCATCCGCTATGGGCTTGAGCATCGCCAGGAGGCGATGAAGTATGCTCTCGGGTTCGCCCGTGGTCTGGACCCGCAACAGGCTGACCGTTTCGTCGGGATGTATGTTAACGACATGACCCTGAGCTATGGTGCTGAAGGGAAGAAAGCCATTCGCCGTCTGTTCCGCGAGGCTCACAAGAAGGGGCTGATCCCCACGGCACCGAAAGTCTCATTCGTGTGAGCTGCTGATTCCCGCCGGCTCCGAGCAACCCGCCGGGATCTTGTCAACGTGAGTGAAGACAACCGAAGACAGCGTGCCGAAGACCTGTTTCACCAGGCACACCAGCACCAGGTCGACGGAAGACTCGACGAGGCTGTCCGGATGTACCAGCAGTCGATCGCTCTTTTTCCGACCGCCGAAGCCCACACCTTTCTTGGCTGGACGTATAGCTACATGGAACGGCTCGACGATGCGATTTCCGAGTGTCGCCGAGCGATCGAAATCGATCCCGATTTCGGCAATCCCTACAATGACATCGGTGCCTACCTGGTGCAGAAAGGCGAGGTGGACGAAGCCATCCCCTGGTTTCGGCAGGCACTGGATGCTCCCCGTTACGAAAGCTACTGCTTTCCCCACGTAAACCTGGGTCGGGTGTATGAACTGAAACGGATGTGGCTGCGAGCCCTTGGCGAGTACCGCCGAGCCGTCGATGAGCGACCTGATTACAGCCCGGCATTGGAAGGAATGGCCCGAATCCGGGGTTATCTCAACTAGAAACCCGACAAATTCAGAGTCCTCTGTTTGGTGCGTAATAGATGTGACCCATCAGGATATTGCGTATATTTGAATCAGGGACACAATATATTGCTGTTCCGGGACCTAGGCTGTCCCTTCCGGAGCCTAGTGTTGGGGTCGCGCTTGATGGCGAATCTGAGTGACCCATTCAGGCTAAGCGACGATAATCTGGGAGGACCGTGTGAAGAAAGAGGAGGCTCTGGGTACGATGGCGGGCGGAGACGGGCATGTCAAGGCTGACAGAGGATTGAAATTCCAGCGTTACTTCACCGGTGTGGGTGTTTCTCCCTATGATGCGGTGGAATGGGAACTTCGGACCGCCTCGATCGTGAACGAATCGGGTGATGCCATCTTCGAGCAGCATGACGTCGAAGTCCCGAAGAACTGGTCGCAGACGGCGACCAACATTGTTGCTTCCAAGTACTTCCACGGCACGATGGGAACCCCGGAACGTGAGGGCAGTGTACGCCAGTTGATTTCACGCGTGGTCGATACGATGACCGGATGGGGCAGCAAGGGTGAGTACTTTGCTTCTCCCGACGATGGAGCGACCTTCCACGATGAGTTGGCCCACCTTCTTGTAAACCAGATGGTGGCCTTCAATTCGCCGGTGTGGTTCAACTGCGGCGTCGAGGAAAAGCCGCAGTGTTCGGCCTGCTTTATCAATGGGGTCGAGGACACGATGGGGTCGATACTCAGCCTGGCCAAGACCGAGGCTATGCTCTTCAAGTACGGTTCGGGCACGGGCAGCAATCTTTCGCCGATCCGCTCCTCTATCGAGCAGCTTTCCGGCGGCGGCATCGCGTCGGGACCGGTTTCCTTCATGAGGGGTTTTGATGCCTTTGCCGGTGTGATCAAATCCGGAGGGAAAACCCGACGGGCGGCAAAGATGGTGATTTTAGATGCGGATCATCCGGATATCGTCGAGTTTATCAATTCGAAAGCGAACGAAGAGAAGAAGGCGTGGGTCCTGCTCGACAACGGGTACGACGGCGGCGTCGACGGCGAAGCCTACTCGTCGATATTCTTCCAGAACGCGAACCACAGCGTGCGCGTGACCGACAAGTTCATGGAGGCGGTCGCCAAAGACGGCAAGTGGACGACTCATGCGGTCACGACGGGTGAGCCCGTCAATACTTACCAGGCAGGCGAACTGATGGACATGATCTCCGAGTCCGCCCATATCTGCGGCGATCCCGGCATGCAGTACGACTCGACGATCAACCGTTGGCACACCTGTAAGAACACCGCCCCGATCAACGCGTCGAATCCCTGCTCGGAATACATGTTTCTCGACAACTCAGCCTGCAATCTGGCTTCGCTCAACCTGATGAAGTTCAGACGGGACGATGGGCGGTTCGATGTCGAGGCCTTCCGGTGGGCGGTTGCTGTGACGATCACGGCCCAGGAGATCATCGTCGATAACGCCGGCTATCCGACGGCGGAGATCGAAAAGAATTCCCATGACTATCGGCCTCTGGGTCTGGGCTACGCCAACCTTGGAGCGTTGCTGATGGCGTTGGGCATACCTTACGACAGCGATGAAGGTCGGGCCTATGCGGCGGCTATCACAGCGATCATGACCGGTCAGGCATACCTGACGTCCTCGAAGATTGCCGGTGAAATCGGACCGTTCGCTGGTTTTGAAATGAACCGGGAGCCCTGTCTGGAAGTGATGCGCATGCATCGGGATTCCGTCAAGGCGATCGACAAGAACTGCATTCCGAACGATCTCTACGAAGCGGCGTGGAGTGTCTGGTCCGAGACCGTAGACCACGGCGAGCGGACCGGTTTCCGAAACGCCCAGGCGTCCGTCCTGGCGCCGACGGGAACTATCGGGTTCATGATGGATTGCGACACGACCGGAGTGGAACCCGATCTGGCTCTGGTCAAATACAAGAAGCTCGTCGGTGGCGGTACGATCAAGATCGTTAACAACACGGTGCCCCTGGCTCTCCAGCGGCTGGGATACGACGATCCGCAGGTCAAGGCGCTCGTCGCCTATATCGACGAACACGGAATGATCGAGGGTGCTCCGGAGTTGAAGGAAGCCCATTTGCCGGTTTTTGACTGCGCATTCAAGGCAACCAAAGGAACGCGGACCATCGACTACATGGGCCACCTGAAGATGATGGGGGCGGTGCAGCCTTTCATATCCGGCGCGATATCCAAGACCGTGAACCTTCCTTCGAATGTGACCACTGAAGAAATCGGACAGTCGTATATCGAAGGATGGAAATTGGGCCTGAAGGCGGTGGCCGTTTACCGGGATGGTTCCAAACGGGTACAGCCTCTGAACACGGCGATGACGGAAGGTCAGGAAACGGGTGACGCCGTCCGTCCGGTGAGGCATCACCTGCCGTCAGAACGACATGCCATCACGCACAAGTTCGGTATCGCGGGCCACGAAGGATATATCACGGTCGGGATGTATGAAGACGGATCTCCCGGAGAGATCTTTATCGTGATGGCCAAAGAGGGGTCGACCCTATCGGGAGTGATGGACAGCTTCGCAACCTCGTGCTCACTGGCCCTGCAGTACGGCGTACCGTTGAGCGTTCTGGTCGACAAGTTCACGCACACCCGGTTCGAACCTGCTGGCTTTACGAACAACCCTCAGGTGCCGTACGCCAAGTCCATCATGGATTACATCTTCCGGTACCTGGCTTCCCGTTTTCTGACCGCCGAAGAAGCGAAGACGGTCGGCGTGCAGATCGAAGAGGAACCTGCCGTCAAGCTCGGCCCAACCCCCGAGGTGGGTATTCCGACGGCTAAGACGGAACAGCCAGTCCGGGCAGGTGCGCTTGTCGACATCGAAGACCGCGATGCCCCGGTCTGCTTCGATTGCGGCTCCCTGATGGTCCGGAACGGATCCTGCTACAAGTGTTTGAACTGCGGGTCTACCAGCGGCTGTTCGTGAGGGGTGAACATGGAATCGGAATCAGAATCCGGGACCTCCCGGTCCGGTAAATACGTTTTTCGTCCTCTTCAGTTCGAGAAAGTGTCGGTCGAGACCGGTGATCGCCGTCTCCAGCAGTTGTACGAGTCTCTCCGCACGCGGCGTAGTGTTCGGGACTTCTCTCCCGAGCCGGTTCCGGTGGAGCTTCTCCGGAAGTGTGTCCGTGTGGCGGGGACCGCTCCGTCCGGGGCAAACCTGCAGCCGTGGCGCTTCGTCATCGTGTCTGATCCCGACGTCAAGCACCAGATTCGCCTGGCGGCGGAGAAGGAAGAAACAGAGAACTACGATCGCCGTTTTCCAAAGGAGTGGCTCGAAGCCCTGGCCCCGCTTGGCACCGATTCGAACAAGGAGTTCCTCGAGATCGTCCCTCACCTGATCGTGGTCTTTCGCGTCGACTACGGCCTCGAAGAGACTGCCGAAGAGCGGCAGTTCAAGAAGAAACACTACTACGTCATGGAGTCCGTGGGAATCGCCGCGGGAATGCTGCTGACAGCTATCCACGCCGCCGGCCTGGTCACCCTGCCCCACACCCCCAGCCCCATGGGCTTCTTGCGAGACATACTCGGCCGTCCCAAAAACGAGACCGCCTTCGTCCTCCTGCCCATAGGCTATCCTTCCCCCAACGCCGAAGTCCCCGACCTCAAGAAGAAACCCCTCGACGAAATCTGCATCATGAAGTGAACCGGGTGTTCGCTATCGACGAATCCTCCGCAGGAGCGACAACGGACTCCGCCGACTCCACCCCCCGCCTTCAAAAATGCATCAAGTGCGTAAACTTCAGGCTGATAGTCCGGTTCAACGCGTCGTTTATCCCGGTCCCCCGGGATTCGTTATAGACGATGAAAATATCGCTGAGAGGATGGTGCAGGAATCGAAAGCGGATGTTTGACGAGACGCTCCCTGTAGCCGTGTTGTACTGGATCAGGCCGTTCAGGAACATCTTGGGAGAGAACGCGAAGTTCAGCCGCAGCCGTATCAGGTCGGTTGTGAACGCGCCTTCCGGTAGTTCGACCTTGTTGCGGGTCCAACTGACGTTGGTGTTGAAATAGAAGCCCTGGCGCCAGCCACCGCCCGTCCGAATCTCTCGCCGCGTGCCCGTCCAGAAATCTCCCGTCCTCAGCCCCCCGTTTATATAGAAAGGCCGTCCGCGCGACAACGAAAACCCCATGTTCCAGTGATTGAAGTTGTAGTCTCCCGCCGGCAATTCGACATCGCCACCAATCGAAGACGGTGCGTCCAGCCGTTCGAAAGTCAGATGGCGGTTGAAATGGAAGAAATCCCCGTCGTTGGTCGAAGCGTTGATAGTGAACCGGTAGGTTCTGGTCAGCAGACGGTTGTTCTGATCGGTGATGTAGTTGATTTCCATCTGTGGGAAGAACTCGCGGATGCGTCCCGACCGGGGCCGGGGTTTCACGCCGGCGAAAGTCCGTGTCTTCCGGATCGAACTCCTGGGGGTGAACCCGAAGTCATTGTCGAAATCGTCTTCGATCGTTACGAACGAGCTGCGAAACGTGTAGAAGGGATCCTGATAGGATCCACCGACGGAGGCCGCCATGTTGTTCGTGTCGTCGCCGGGAGTATAGGTCTTCATCGCGAATCCGTTGAAAGAAAGCCGCCGACCCAGGAACCGAAAATTTGCATCGGCGCCACCCGACCGGTTCCAGTCGTTGGGTGTCGCCGAGTCCCGATTGAACATGAACGTGCCGATATCGGAGTTGGCGAGCAGCTCTTTCTTGAGACGCACGACGCTGTAATTGTCCGCGGGGACGTCGCCCTGGGAACCTACCTGCATGTTCAGGATGCCGATGTCCAGCCCCCGGGCGATTCTTCCGGTCAGTCTGGCCCCGCCGACAATGGGCAGCGGCGTTCCTTCCGGCGAGAGACCGATTCGTCGGCTGAAGAACGGGATGACGGGACGGCCACCACCGCCGCCGCCGGGTCGTGGGCCACCGCCACCACCACCACCACCACCTCCGCCGCCCGTATTGCCGATGTCGAACAGGCCCGCGTTCTCGAGGAAAAACTCGCGTTTCTCTGGAAAAAACAAGCTGAAGCGGGTGAGGTTGACCTGTTGCTCGTCGGCTTCGACCTGTGCAAAGTCGGTGTTTACGGTGAGGTCCAGTGTTAGCTGTGACGTCACGCCATACTTCAGATCGACACCGACATCGGGATCATTCTTTTTCAAGACGCTGTCTTCGGCGACGTCTGGTCTGAAGCTGGCACCGGTCCAGGGCTTGATCCTCAGGTTGCGCCCCTGCCGAAACCCTTCCAGACCGTCGAGACTGCCGGCGATGAAAGCGTCAAAAATTCCGAATGGCCGTGGCCCGGGCGACCAGATGGCCCATTCGTTCTTGTGTCGGGTGATGCGCAGCAGATTGAAGCCCCATCGTTGTGGCCCGACGGTCCCTTTGAAACGGAGCGTCTTCAGTGGAATCGCGAATTCGGCGGTCCAACCCGTCTCCGTGATACGGGAGTGAACGTCGTAGACGCCATCCCAGTTGGCGTTGCGAATCACACCGGTAACTTGCTGATCCCGTTTGGCGCCGCCTGGATTGGTCTGGAAAACGAATCCGTTGCGGTCATCGTCGAAGGTATCGAACATCAACGCGACCAGGTCCCCGTCGCCAGGAGAAAAGTCGCGAGCCAGTTCGCTGACGATGATCGGACCGGCCTGTTCGCAAACGACCGAGACGTAGATGTTCGTGTCGTCGAACAGGAGCCTCCACTCGGTTCGTTCGGTGGCAGGGTATCCAGTACGCGGCTCGCTCTGGAAGAAGTCGTTCCGGGCGTCGGCGGCCTCCCACGCCGCTTCGTCGACGAAACCGTCAATCAGAATCTCTCCAGTGGTTCTGGTAGCCCGGTAGGCCTTTTCGTTACGTACGGACTGGTAATCGGTTATCGGTGCGATCTCGGCCTCGCTGCCGTTCGTTTGTGCTGCGGCAACAAGAGGGGAGATGAATAGGGTTAGGAGAACTACTCCAGGCAGGGTTTTTGGCACGTTATTCCTTTGTTTCCAGAACTTCAGGTTTCTACGAGGCTTCGCGAGGACCTTACATTATACGTTGGAATTCAGTAGTGCGCCCTCTTCCCCTCTATTCCGCCCGATTTTCCGACCATGTTAGGCTGAGGATTATGGTCGTGATGAAATTTGGCGGGACCTCGCTCGGGTCCGTCGACCGAATACGAGATGCTGCACGTGTCGTGGCTTCATCCCGCCAGGCGAATCCCATCGTGATTCTGTCTGCGATGGGCGGGGTGACCGACCAGCTGCTCGACGCCGGTGACAAGGCGATTCGGGGCGCCGACCAGGAGGTTGCCGAAACGCTGGTTTCGCTCCGGACGACCCACGAGTCCGCGGTTTCGGACCTGATCGAGGACACCGAGGTGGCGGCTGGCCTGCTTTCCGATCTCGAACCGATTTGGGAAGAGATGCAGAAGGTTCTGACCGGGGTCCTCCTGTTGCGAGAGCTCAGTACCCGGTCGCGCGACCTTGTTGGCTCTTTCGGCGAACGGCTGGTCGTTCCGATCTTTACGGCTTATCTGAACCAGATCGGGGTGCAGGCCGAAGCGGTCGACAGCCGCCGCATCATCGTGACCAAAGACGAAGCCGATTTTGCCCTCGTTGACTTTCCCGAGACAAAACGGCGATGTCGTAGCGTTGTGGAGATGGTCGAGCATGGCACGGTGCCCATCCTGACCGGGTTTATCTGTGCCACGCCGGAAGGGATCACGACGACTCTTGGCCGTGGTGGCTCTGACTACTCAGCATCGGTCGTCGGCAACTCGGTGAATGCCAACGAGATACAGATCTGGACCGATGTCGATGGAGTTATGACGGCCGACCCGAGAATTGTGAGCTCAGCCAGGGTACTGCCCCAGATCTCCTACAAAGAAGCCGCCGAGATGTCTTATTTCGGAGCCAAGGTGTTGCATCCGAAGACGATCATGCCGGCGGCCGACCTCAACATTCCGATCCGCATCAAGAACACGTTGGATCCTGAACAGGAAGGGACGCTCATCACGACCGAATCTCCCAAAATTCATCAGGGTGTGAAAACAGTGTCCTCAATCACAGGAGTGACGCTGGTTTCGATCGAAGGGCGGGGAATAATCGGTGTCCCTGGAACGGCGCATCGGGCTTTCGGTGCAATCGCCAGACAGCGGATCAACGTCCTGATGTTTTCGCAGGGCTCATCCGAACAGCACATCTCGCTCGTTGTCAGCAGGCAGGATGGGGATAACACCGTCCGCGCGTTGCGCCGCGAGTTTGAGCCGGAAATCGAGAAACGTCAGGTCGATCGCGTCGCAGACATCTCCGACATCGCCATCATCGCGCTCGTTGGCGAGGGAATGAAGTCGATTCCGGGCATTGCCGCCCGAACGTTCGGAGTGATCGGCGACACCGAGATGAATATCCTGATGATCGCGCAGGGGTCATCGGAGTTGAACCTGTCTCTCGTTGTTGCGCAATCGGACGCGCCCACTGCTGTCCGATTGATTCATGACGCTTTTGAGCTGGGGGATCTGTAGTAAGTAGCGAGTAGCAAGTAGCTGGTAGCGGGCAGCCTTCGGATCAGCGAGCAGCAAGTAGCTATCAGCGAGCAGCCTTCAAGTGAGTCCCGTTCCTAACAGCTGCCCGCTACCCACCGCCCGCTGCTTGCTACCAACTACTTCGCTTCATCCTTCTTGACTCGATCCAAACTGAATGACAGGCCCCTGCGGTACGCTTCCAGCTCTGCGCGTTCGACATTCTTTCGAATGACCGCGGGGAGAGCAGACTTGGGGTCGTCAATGAAGCTGATCAGTTCTGCGAGCTGGACGTCGATCCCGGCAATCTCTTCGGAAATGTCCGTGTCGCCTTCTGCCCCCGACGGTACCCCACCAGTTGCACTGGACTTTTGCTCGAGTTGATCCTTCTGGAAGGTGAGTTCCTGGATCTTCCATTCGTACTCAAGACTCAGCTTCTCACGGAGTTCGGTTTCGGTAGCATTGCCGGCCGCTTCGGCGTTCTTCTCCAACTCTTCCATCTGTTGCTTCAGCCGGGAGCGTTCGTCTTCCCATTGATCCGCGGCCGCCTTCTGTTCCCCTTCGAGAAGCGTTCGTTTCTCTTCGCTTTCGGTGAGTTTCGAGAGAAGTTCGTCTTTCATTGCGTCCAGCTCGGCCTGATCAATCCTGGATGCATTCTCTGCCAGGCTCGCGTTGAGCTCCAGGGCGGTCTTGTCCAATTCCTGCTTTTCCGTCTTCCACTCGGCTGAGGCGGCCTCAAACCGTTGCTCGACGTCGGCTTGAGCTTGTGTGGCGGTCCGGATCCTGGCTTCCAGTTCCTCCCTGAGCGCGTTGAGCGCGGAAGCTTCGACGCGTGAGGAGCCTTCAGCCACGGATGTCTCGAGGCCTGAGATTTTCTCGGTCAGAGAATCACGTTCCGTTTCCCATTCACCGCGCTCAGTAACGAGTCGCCGCTCGAACTCTGAACGGGCAGTCTCGGCCTCCTCGAGCTTCGCCGTCAGGCCGTCGCGCTCGCCTGCCCAGGTCGATGAACTTTCGCCGAGGCGTTCCTTGAGATCCAGAAGGGTTTTGTCCAGATCTTGCTTTTCTGTCTCCCATTCGGCCGATGCGGCTCGAGACCGCTCTTCGACGTCGGCCAGTGCCTGGCCGGCGGTCCGGATCCTGGCTTCCAGTTCCTCTCTAAGCGCATCGAGTTCGGAAGGGTCGACTTTCGAAGCGCCGGCCGACAGGGATGTCTCAAGTTTCGAGATGCTGGCCTCGAGCGATTCACGTTCCGCTTTCCACCCACTGCGTTCGGTGACGAGTCGCCGTTCGAGTTCGCCCTGGGCTGTTTCGGCTGCCTCGAGCCTGGAAGCCAACTCCTGCCGTTTTCTTTCCAGGTCTTCGACGGCTTTCGGGTCGGCACCTGGTGACGAAGATGTTGTTCCGGCTGTCTTTTCGAGACGGGAGATTTGAAGATGCAGCCGTCCCCGTTCCGCCTGCCATTCCTTTTCGGTCTCGGTCTTTTCCCTGGCCGCTTCAGATTGGATCCGTTCGATCCGCGCATCCATCTCTCCATCGAGTCTGGTTTGCAGCGCATCGGCTGATCGTGACGGGTTGGCCGAACGCTCGAGCGCTTCGACAACCTGGGTTTCAAGGTTCCTGATCCGTTCCTCGAGTTCCTCCCTCTTGGTTGCCCACTGCTGTTTTGCGTGTGCAAGTTCGTCCTCGGCCTGCCGTTTCAGACGCGTCGCACTCTCCGACTCATCCCGAAGTTCTTGGGAGCCGGACCCATCGGACGATTTGGCCCGCCGCGCGGCGGATCTGAACTCTTGCACGGACTGTTCCAGATCATCGATCTCGGAATTGAGCCGCCGTCGCTCACCCCGCCACTGTGCCGAAGCCTCCTCGAATTCGTCTTCGATTCGGGTCCGATCTCGCTTGGCCTCGCGTAGCTTGACGGTGAATTCGTCCGCGATTTCTTCGGTGAGCTTGACCCGGGTGACCTCCTTGGCTTCGATCAAGGCGGCCTCCAGCTTTCGGATTTCGCCATTGAGGCGCTCCTTCTCCGTCTGCCAGTCCGCGTCGGTGTGGATTTCTTTACTCATCTACAGTGAGGTCAGACTATTGTATTCGCGGAGACTCCGTCGATTCCGGCCCCCCACGAGAGCAATCGTAAGCAATGCGACATGGTTCTGCCAACTGCTTGTCTCGAGAGTTCACGACCGGCTCCTGATGTGTGCCGGGCCGAATTCGATCGAGTCCACGGGCGGGTTTGCCTGTTCCCTGAGGCAAACGAACTCTGCTCGACTGTGGTAGATGATAACGCAGTTTGGCTCGCCATCGAAGAAGTACGCAGGAATTTTGAGTTTCGAAGTGCTCGACGCTGGCTTGGGGCAACGGCATTGACGAAAACAGGCCTCGTCAAGGCGAAAGGGAGGTGTTGTGATGGCTGGATATTCCGGAACACCGTTGTTCGAAAAGCTCGGGCCGAAGCCTGGCTTCAGGGCGGCGTTTATCAATCAAATGGAGAGGGAAGTATGACAAGGATCATCAGCCTGGTTGGCCTACTGATCATCGGCCCATGGTGGACAGAAATGACAAAAGCTCAGACCGACGGTCCCAGGACCCGTGCGGAGGTCACGAACTACGAGGAGACAAGCCGCTACAGTGAAGTGGTGGCTTTCATCGATGACCTCCAGCGGCGGAGCTCTATCCTGCATGTGGAATCGTTCGGTGAAACGGCGGAAGGCAGATCGCTTCCGCTGATGGTCCTGGCCGATCCCCCGATCGCCCAGCCTCGGGATCTGCTGGCATCGGGGAAACCGGCGGTTTTCGTGATGGCGAACATCCACGGGGGCGAGGTCGAGGGTAAAGAGGCGATATTGCATCTGGCTCGACGGATCGTATCGGGCGACCTGCGATCGCTTTTGGACGATATCGTCGTTCTGATCGCACCCATCTACAACGCGGATGGGAACGAGCGGTTCAGCCTCGAGAACCGGTCCAGGCAGAACGGCCCGATCGGCGGTGTGGGGACACGGGCAAACTCGATGGGGCTGGATCTGAACCGCGACTACATGAAGATGGAATCGCCCGAAGCCCGCTCGTTGATTGGTCTGTTCAACCGGTGGGATCCCCACGTGATAGTTGATCTCCACACGACGAACGGTTCCTACCACGGGTATCATCTGACGTATTCACCTCCGTTAACCCCTAACGCTGATCCCCGCCTGATTGCCTATGAACGGGAGGACCTGTTGCCGGAAATAACCGAGGCGCTCGAAGGCAGGCACGGGGTGAGGGCCTACTACTATGGGAATTTTTCCCGTCCACCGGGTTCAAACGGTGACGCCGCTCCCGGAAACCGTGTCTGGCAGACGTTCGACAACCGCCCTCGGTTCGGCAACAGTTACGCCGGCTTGAGGAATCGCATCGCGATCCTGTCGGAGGCCTACAGCTATGTCGACTTTGCCGGACGCGTCCGGGCTACGGGTGCCTTCGTCGAGGAGATTCTCCGGTACGCCACGGGTCATGCCGAGCAGATCGTTCAACTGACCAAATCGCTGGACGAATCAATGGTGAAAAGTGGAATGTCTTCCGATTCGGGCGAGATGGGAGTTCGTTTCGAGTTGGAGCCGTCTTCCGGGCCTGTCGGCATCCTCATCGGTGAGGTCGAGCCGCTCACGAACCCCAGGTCCGGCAGGGAAATGACAACTGTGATTCCCGATCGGTTCACATCGGAGCCGATGATTGAATACGGAACCTTTCGCCCGACGCGGACCGCTGCCGTACCGCGTGCCTATCTGTTTCGGCCCGACCCGGACATGGATGTGGTCACCGACCGGCTGATCGCACATGGCCTCACTGTCGAGGAAGCCGTAGAGGCGTTCAGCGTCGAGGTCGACGCATTCCTGATTGACCAGGTCGATCGTGCCACCAGGGAATTCGAGGGGCACAACACTGTTCAGATCGAAGGTCGGATCGCCAGCCAACAGGTAGAGTTCCCGGCAGGAACGATCATCGTCCGCACCGCGCAACCCCTGGCCGCCCTTGCTTTCTACCTTCTGGAACCGGAGAGCGACGACGGTCTGGTGAACTGGAACTTCCTGGACGAGTACCTGGAAGTCGGGGGTACATACCCGATTTATAAGCTGAGGTCGGGGGTTACGGTGCCGACGCGAACGAAACGGTGATTCGGGAAGGGTTTCGACGCAGAGGCGCAAAGGCGCAGAGGGGATCGAAGTTCTCTGTACGTTTCGTCAGTCTTTAGCTCTTCGGTGAGACGAAACGCCCAGGAGGCAGACATCCAGCTGTCCCCCTCACATTTGTGACTTCGCGAACGATGAAATAAACCGGAAATGATCCCTCTGCGCCTCTGGTGCGCCAGGCAAAGCTTGGGCATTCTAGCTGAATGAAAGG
>CAZOZZ010000050.1:0-21922 GCA_964584435.1 uncultured Solibacteraceae bacterium
GTTGACACTCCCAGTTGAGCCGAGATCGCACTCCCCAGAGACTCGATGTCGATCGGTTCCCGGACCAGTTCCATGATGGCGGCCTGTGTGGCGCTGAACCGGAAGTAGCGTGTGGTTATCGGATCCTTGACGACTGTGTAAGGTTCGCCCTGGTAGGTTTGCGTCGAGAATTCGAGCCCGGGCCGGAGGCTGTAGAGCCGCGACATCGTACCGTTATAACACGACTGTCATGGCTCGTTCTTTCTGTTCAAGTACTTACGCGGCCGTCATATACGATGTTGGCAGGATGTCGTATCGACCATGAGATATGCGTTTAAGCCATTTCCAGCCGTCAGTCCCTCAGTGGCCGCATTGATTGCCGCGCTCCTGCTCCTTGTGCCGAAACGCAAAAGACCCTGCGGATTTGTCCGCAGGGTCTACTTAAAGATCTTTGACGTCTCGCTACTCTACTCGTGCGACATTTTCAGCCTGAAACCCTTTCGGTCCTTCGGTAATGGTGAACTCGACATCTTCACCCTCTTTTAAGGTTCTGTAGCCTTCGGTTTCGATGGCCGAATAGTGGACGAACACATCCCCACCGCTAGACCGCTCAATGAAGCCGAAACCCTTTTTGTTGTTAAACCACTTTACCTTGCCCATTTCTTTAGACATGCTACTCCATACTCCTTTTACTTCAATGGCTGTTCGTCAAGACTCCAGCATGAAAAGCGAACCGTGCGACGGGATTCAGGCCTTCAATCGGTCGTTCTTTTCTGCTGCAAGAATGCATTGAGCTGGAAATTTGTGAACGGCGGCATTATACCGTAAACCCCTACTGTGTCAATTTTCTGCGGGGTCCTAAATGAAGAGTGTGCAGTCGCCATAACTGTAGAAACGATAGCCGTTCCGGAGGGCGTGTTCATAGGCACCGAAAACGATCTCCCGTGAAGAGAAAGCGGAGACGAGAAACAGTAGAGTCGACCGCGGCAAATGGAAGTTCGTCAGGAGTCCGTTGACAACCGCAAATCGGAACCCGGGCAGGATGTAGAGATCCGTGTCGCCGGTTTCGGCAATGAACCTTCCATGACGACGGAACGCATATTCGAGAGCGCGGGTTGTGGTGGTTCCAGCTGCGATGATACGCCGCCCTGCAGCCTGAGCTCGATTGAGCGCATCCGCTGATTCCGGAGTGATAACGTATGGTTCTGGTTTCAATTGATGCTGTGCAGGATCCGACGTCCGCACGGGAAGAAACGTGCCGATCCCCACGTGCAGGGTCAATTCGCAAACCTCTACGCCCCGCTCCTCAAGCGATACCAATACGTCCCGAGTGAAATGGAGGCCGGCCGTTGGCGCGGCGATCGCACCCGTTGCCCTTCCATACACGGTCTGGTAGTCCGTTTCGTCAGATTCCTGGTCTTCGCGATCGATGTAGGGCGGCAGCGGCACGTGCCCATGACATGCCAGCAACTCGGACACGTTTGTAATACTCGTATTAAGGGATAGCGACGTTTCCATCTCCAGCAAACGAAGGCCGTGATCACGCTGTTCGCCGACGCCGAGCGGCAGGCCCTCGCCGACAAGGATCCGGTCGCCGGTTCGAACCCGTTTGCCCGGGCGTAACATCACTTCCCACAGCGTCTCTGAAATCGGGTTTGCGAAGAGGACCTCGACTTTCCGGCCGGTCCGTTCCAGAATCCCGTAGACTCGCGCTTTCATCACGCGCGTGTTGTTGATGACGAGCAGGTCGGACTCTCGAAGGGATGCGGAGAGGTGCCTGAAACCCAAATCTGTCAATTTCCCGTTTCGTCGGTCGACAAGCAGGAGGCGCGAGCTATCCCGGGGGCGTGCCGGTTCGGAGGCGATTCGTTCGGGGGGCAGGTCGTAATCGAAGTCGGAAAGCGCAAGACCGGCGGGTTTCGCTGCCTCCATTCCAACCTGTTCGTCAGACGTCTGGCCCACGGTGGCATGATAGCAGGTTGTTTGCCGGGGCATTGGTGGGAACCCGCCAGTCAGAATTCTGTCAGAAATGGTCTCTCCACCGGAGGAGAGAGGATTGCTACTACCACCCTGTCAGACTTCAATGGTGGACAAGCCAAGATCAGAGCGAACCGGGAATCCAGGCTTGACAGTAACACACTCAGACTTTATTATGAGTAACAACTCAATAATGGAGGTTTGGTAATGGCCGTCATTCGATGGGATCCCTTCAGGGACCTGAACACCCTTCAAGAACGCATGAATCGCCTGTTTGAGGATGCAAATCGGGGCTGGCGGGCCGAGGAGCCCTCCTCGACGACGTCCTGGAGTCCCGCGGTCGATATCTATGAGACCGAGAGCGAGATCATCGTGCAGGCGGAACTGCCGGGCATGGAACGGAAGGAAATCGAGCTGAGTCTGGAGAACAACGTGCTGACCCTCAAGGGAGACCGGCGCTTCGAAAAAGAGGGAAAGGACGAAAACTATCATCGCATCGAGCGGTCCTACGGCAGTTTTACCCGAGCGTTTTCGATACCGGCCATGGTCAACGAAGAGGAGATCAAGGCCGACTACAAGGAAGGCGTTCTGGCCATCCTTCTGCCGAAGAAGGAACGGGCCCGCTCGAAGCAGATTGAGATCTCGAGTGAGTAGGCACGCAAGCAGATGATTCGCTTTGACAAGTTTACGTTGAAAGCCCAGGAGGCGCTCCAGGCCGCACGTGCGCATGCGGAGGAGCGACAGCATCCCCAGGTGCAGCCCGAACACCTGCTCTGGGCCCTCGTCGAGCAGAAGGATGGGGTCGTTTTGCCCATCCTGCAGAAGCTAGGCGCCGACATTCCAGCACTCGCCGAAAGCCTGGCCACTTCGGTCGGGAATCTGCCAAAGCTTGAATCGCGAGTCGAAGCACAGATTTCCCAATCGCTTGGCCGCATCCTCGACGCTTCTCTTACCGAAGCGGATCATTTCAAGGACCAATACGTCAGTACGGAGCACATCCTGATCGCGATGAGTGCCGCGCAGGGAGAAGAAGTCGCCCGCCTGTTGTCCACGTCCGGCGTGACAAGGGACGCTATCCTCAAGGTCCTTGTGTCCATCCGCGGTACCCAGAAAGTCACGGATCAAAATCCCGAGGAGAAGTACCAGGCGCTGGAGCGGTACTCGCACGACCTGACAGACCTTGCGCGCACGAGCAAGCTCGACCCCGTAATTGGACGCGACGACGAGGTTCGGCGCGTCATTCAGGTCCTGTCACGCCGGACGAAGAACAACCCTGTCTTGATTGGGGAGCCTGGAGTGGGCAAGACGGCTATCGTCGAAGGTCTGGCTCAGCGTGTGGTTGCCGGAGACGTTCCCGAATCACTTCGGAACAAGCGCATCGTTTCACTCGACCTGGGCATGATGATCGCCGGCGCGAAATATCGCGGTGAATTCGAAGATCGATTGAAAGCATTTCTGAAGGAAATCGAAGAGTCGAGCGGTGAGATCGTCCTGTTCATCGACGAACTCCACACGCTCGTCGTGGCCGGCGGGGGCGAGGGGTCGATGGATGCGTCGAACATGTTGAAGCCCTCTCTTGCGCGGGGTGACTTGCGCTGCATCGGTGCGACGACCCTGAACGAGTATCAGAAATACATCGAGAAAGACAAAGCGCTGGAGCGCCGTTTCCAGAAGGTTCTCGTAAACGAGCCCAATCAGGACGATGCCATCTCGATTCTGCGTGGCCTCAAGGAGCGTTACGAAGTCCACCACGGCGTCAAGATCAAAGACTCCGCCATCCTGGCGGCGGTGCTGTTATCCCACAGGTACATCAGTGATCGATTCCTGCCCGACAAAGCGATCGACCTCATCGATGAGGCTGCGGCAAGCCTTCGGATGCAGATCGATTCGATGCCGGTCGAGATCGATCAAGTCGAACGTTCGATCGTTCAGCTCGAGATCGAACGGCAGGCCCTGGCAAAGGAGGAAGACGCCGCCTCGCTGGACCGCCTGGCTGAGCTCGAGAGAGAACTCGGCGACCTCGGCGAAGAATCCGGACGGATGAAGCTGCGGTGGCAGGCGGAGAAGGAGAGCATTCAGTCGATGCGTTCCCTCAAAGAACAGATGGAACGGGCCCGCATCGAGGAACAGCAGGCCGAGCGAGAGGGAGATCTGACGAAGGTCGCCGAAATCCGCTACGGCCGCCTGCACGAACTGGAACAGCGGCTTGATGAAGCGAACCGCCACCTGGAACGCCATGAACAGGCCGACCGGATGTTGAAAGAAGAGGTGGACGAGGAAGACGTGGCTTCCATCGTTGCCAAGTGGACGGGTATCCCGGTCAGCAAAATGTTGGAAAGCGAAGTCCAGAAATTGATCCACATGGAAGACCTGCTGGCCAGGCGTGTCGTGGGGCAAAGCGAAGGCCTGGCCGCCGTCGCCAATGCCATTCGCCGATCCCGGGCCGGTCTACAGGACTCGGATCGACCGATAGGTGTATTTCTTTTCCTCGGCCCGACCGGTGTCGGAAAGACTGAGACCGCGCGAGCACTGGCTGAGTTTCTTTTTGACGACGAGCGCAACATCGTCCGTATCGATATGTCCGAATACATGGAAAAGCATTCGGTGTCGCGCTTGATCGGCGCCCCTCCGGGCTACGTCGGGTACGAGGAAGGTGGCTATCTCACCGAAACCGTGCGGCGTCGGCCTTACGCCGTCGTGCTTCTCGACGAGATCGAAAAGGCGCATCCTGAAGTCTGGAACATCCTGTTGCAGATATTCGACGACGGCCGCCTGACCGATGGAAAAGGCCGCACCGTCGACTTTAAGAACACAGTCCTGATCATGACGTCCAACCTCGCGACATCCGGTGAGGACTCCGAAGTGAGGCAGGCCCTTCAGGCCCAGTTCAAGCCGGAATTCCTGAACAGGATCGACGACATCATTCGCTTCCACAGCCTGGGCAGCGACGAGATTGTCCAGATCATCGAGATTCAGCTTGAGGTCTTGCGACAGCACTTGGAAGAGCGAAAGGTCACGCTCGAACTCACTGCCGAGGCACGGGAGTTGCTCTTCCGCGAAGGATATGATCCCTCATTCGGTGCGCGCCCTCTGAAGAGGGCAATTCAGCGCCTGGTGTCCGACCCGCTGGCAATGAAACTACTGCAGGGAGAAATCGTATCAGGCTCCCATGTTGTTGCCGACGCCGACCCCTCGAACGGACTGGTTTTCAGCAACCTCCCCGTCGTTCCGTAATGCGCCGGCCAGTGGGAAGACCGGCTGTTTTTGTCCCAACTGACCACTGACCACTGACCACTGACCACTGACCACTGACCACTTCCCCACCCCCAACCCCTTGATCCGCAACGTTCCGTTCCGGTAAGATTAGCACTCGCTTTATGTGAGTGCTAATGCCCTTATCCTTCATCTTCTGAGAACAAAGAGGAGCTTCAGATGCCCGCAAAAGAGTTGATCTTCCGTGACGAGGCCCGCGCCAAGATCCTGACAGGGGTCAGTACCCTTGCCGATACGGTGAAAGTGACCCTGGGACCCAAAGGCCGGAACGTGGTCCTCGAGCGTAAGTTTGGATCGCCGATCATTACAAAGGACGGCGTGACGGTCGCGAAGGAGATCGACCTGGAGAATCGCTACGAGAACATGGGCGCACAGATGGTCCGTGAAGTCGCCAGCAAGACCAGCGACATCACCGGTGACGGCACGACGACCGCTACCGTATTGGCAGAGGCGATCTACAAGAGTGGCCTCAAGAACGTCGTTGCCGGGGCGAATCCCATGGATCTGAAGCGTGGCATCGATGGTGCGGTCGAGGCTGTTGTGGCGGGACTGGCGAAGGCTTCGAACCCGGTGAAAGATCACGCCGAACAGCGGCAGGTGGCCACCATCTCAGCGAACAACGACGAAAAGATCGGAGAATTGATCGCTGCGGCCATGGAACAGGTAGGCAAGGATGGGGTCGTGACGGTGGAAGAGGCCAAGTCCATGGAGACCGAACTGGAGGTTGTCGAGGGCATGCAGTTCGATCGGGGATACCTGTCCCCATACTTTGTCACCGACCCCGAACGGATGGAAGCGGTACTGGAGAACCCCTACGTACTGGTCCGGGAGAAAAAGTTTTCCCTCGTCAAGGATCTTGTTCCGGTGATGGAAATGGTTGCGAAGGAAGGCCGGCCGTTGCTCCTCGTTTCCGAAGACATTGAAGGCGAAGGGTTGGCGACGATGGTCGTCAACAAGATTCGGGGGACCGTCTCCTGCGTGGCTGTCAAGGCGCCCGCTTTCGGTGATCGCCGCAAGGCCATCATGGGTGACATCGCAGCGCTGACCGGTGGCCGTGCGATCACCGACGATCTGGGAATCAGCGTCGAAAACATCGGCCTTGCGGACCTCGGCCAGGCAAAGCGCGTCATTGTGGACAAAGACAACACGACGATTGTTGAGGGCCAGGGTCAACGTGCATCGATTGAGGGCCGGATCAAGGAGATCCGCCTGCAGATCGAACAGACCGATTCGGAATACGACCGTGAAAAACTCCAGGAACGTCTGGCGAAGTTGACGGGCGGCGTCGCCATCATCAGGGTGGGAGCCCACACTGACGTTGAAATGAAAGAGTTCAAGGCCCGCGTGGAGGACGCCCTGCACGCGACCCGCGCCGCAGTTGAGGAAGGTGTCGTTCCCGGAGGAGGTACGTCGTTGATTCGTTGTCAGTCGCTCGTCGACGAGTTTGCGGCAGGCCTGACAGGGGATGTCAAGACCGGTGCCCAGATCCTTCGTGGGGCATTGGAGGCACCGTTGCTGACGATTTCGGCGAACGCGGCAGTAGAGGGCGCGATCATCGTCAACCGTGTGCGATCGGAAGAGGACGTCCGATTCGGCTACGACGCCCAGACGTCGGAATTTGGAGATCTTGTCGCTGCCGGCGTGATCGATCCGACGAAGGTGGTCCGCGTCGCCCTCCAGAACGCCGCGTCGGTTGCCGGCCTTCTCATCACCACGGAGGCCGCCGTCGCAGACCTTCCTGAAAAGAAGGCCGAGGTGCCCGGCGGCCACGACGACTTTGACTAGCAGCCCCGGTTTCTGTCTGATGGTTTCCGTCCGATTCGGCGGGCGTTCCTTGCGTCCCTAAGGAACGCCCCCTGCCTGTCCTTTGCGCCCCGTAACCGCAACGTAGAGAACCCCCCCGATCATCGCGAAGAGCGAAAACGTAACTAGGTTGACAAAAAATGTCGCCAGGACGGTTACGAAAGAGATTTCAGGGGAGACCAGGCGAAGGATCAACTCCCGCATGAACCCTTCAATCTCCGGGAATCCGTTCAGCAGTTCTTCAAACTCTTCCCGTTGCGATCCGATGGCCCCGGCGAAGAGCAGTCGAAAGGGCAGTTGGAAAAGCGTTGCGATGATGGCCCCGAACAAACCACTGAGCACTCCCACGAAGGCGCCATCGCCGTAGCTCACTGTCGCCGCACCTCCGGGGCGCTGCTTTGTCAGCATCCATGCTGCAAGCGCGCCACCTCCGATAACCCACATGCAGCAGATGAAGTTGCCTAGGTTGACAATTGGAATCGAAGACAGGACGCCCAGGGCGCCGCCGCCGAAAAGGGCGGCCTGGACGAAATCCGGCGGGGTCCCACCGCTGTCTGTTGGGCTTTTCGGTTCTACTGCCGTACCGCACTGCATGCAGTACTGAGCATGATCGGCGAGTGTGACCCCACATTGCTTACACGTTTTCAAAGGAATCCCTCCGAGAAGTCCGAGCGAGTGGACCGGTGAGTTCACGAAAACCCTGAGCGACGAATCCCGCCGCGGCCAGTCCCAGCAACAAACCGGAAAGCGCGCGTACGACCTCCATGTCGATGATCAGGTGCGCCACCACAAACTCCACCGCTGTCAGGGCAACGGCCCATCGCAGCAATCCGGTCTTCGCCGGCATCTCGAGCAGCAGCGCAATGAGAAAGCCGCCATAGATTGCAGCGCATCTGATGCAGACCGCCAGCGGGCGTCCGAACAGAAACCAGCTGCGTTCCGGGTACTGATGACAGATCGAGGAGAAAAAACCGTAAATGACTCCGGAATCAAACAGCGGGGCGGCGATCATAGCCGTGCACCAGGCTGCGACGGCCGCAAGGAGAATCCTGTCGGAGATTGCGGACCCGCCGAACAACGGATCGGCGGTTGCGGTATGGGCCGGTTTTTTCATAATCACCATGCTATCGATGGTTGGTTCGGTCCGTCTATAGCATGTAACCTGGCCCACGGTTCGGCGGCCGGGAATTCGCTATTGTCATATGAGGCATTCTAACAGCCTGCTGTGATGCGAAAACTACTGAATACCTTGACAGTTAGCCTGCCGATGCTATGATAAACTGATTGCTAATAGTGATAGGTTTCTATCCGCGTATCTGAGGTGAGTTATGAATCGCAAAGTCATCGTTGGGGCTGTTGTGTTCGCATTGCTGGCCCTGTCTCTGCCGGCTGAAGCACAGAGCCGAATGAGCGCAAGCGCCCGCGCCGAGCGCGCGAATCGGGCGCTGGCCCGGTGGTTGGACCAGGACGTTGCCTTTATCATTACCGATGAAGAAAAGGCCGCGTTCAAAGCGTTGCAGACCGACGAAGAACGGGAACAGTTCATTGAACAGTTCTGGCTTCGCCGCGACCCGACTCCCGATACCATTGGGAACGAATACCGCGAAGACCACTACGTGAGAATCGCGTTTGCCAACGAGCGCTTCGCGTCTGGCAAGCCGGGATGGAAAACCGACCGTGGTCGGATATACATCATCCATGGAAAGGCCGACGGCATCGAGTCTCATCCTTCGGGCGGTTCTTACGAGCGGCCCTTCTATGAAGGCGGCGGCACGACGACGACCTACCCGTTCGAAATCTGGACTTATCGCTATATTGAGGGGCTCGGCAACGACATCAATTTCGAGTTCGTCGACCCAACGATGACCGGCGAATACCGATTGGCGCTGGATCCATTCGAAAAGGACGCCCTGGCCATGACCGCTACGGGCGGCCTGACCCTGGAAGAGGAGCTGGCCGAAGACCCGGCCGAGGCGAAGGCGAATCGCGGCATCAATCAGATGTCGGGAGGGTTGCAGCGGTTCAATCAGTTTGAGCGCCTCGACCTTTATGCCAAGGCCTTCAAGCCACCGGAGATCAAGTTCAAGGATCTTGAAACGATCGTCACGACAAACCTCTCATACAATCTGTTGCCTTTTGACGTCCGAACCGATTTCGTGCGGGTAACCGACGAAAGTGTTCTGTCGCCCGTTACGTTGCAGATCCAGAACGAGGACATCGCTTTTCAGCAGGAGCAGGGTATTCATCGGTCACTGATCAACGTGTTCGGACGTGTGACCGGAATTAACGGACGTGTCGCAACCGTCTTCGAAGACACGATCCGTTTGGACATTCCAGATGCGCTGTTTGCGGACTTTCTGACCCGGTATTCCGTTTGGCAGAAGATCATTCCGCTTCGACCCGGTTTGTACAAGATCGATCTCGTCTTGAAAGACCTGCACAGCGACAATGTGGGCACCATTAATCAGCGCCTGGCCGTTCCTCGTTTTCCCGAGGAGCAGCTATCATCCAGTTCCCTGATCCTTGCAGACCTTATCGAACCGCTGCCGCCGCGGCAGGTTGGATCCGGTGCCTTCGTGTTGGGGAGCTCGAAAGTGCGTCCCAGCGTCAAGCAGAACTTCAAGCAGGATCGCGACCTGAACTACTGGATCCAGATCTATAACCTGCAGATCGACGAAGATCTGTTGAAGCCGTCCGCGACCATTGAGACGCTGATCACTCGTGACGGTCAGGAAGTACAAAAGCACGTGGACGACACTGACGAGCTGTCAGGTGCTGCTCAACAGATGACGATCAAGAAGAGCGTTGCGCTGGGCGAGTTCGAACCGGGCGAGTATTCGATCCGGGTACGAATTACCGACAACCTGTCGGGAGAGATCATCACCCAGACGAGCAAGTTCGTCGTTCAGGAAGTGGAAGACGAGTCCGGCGGCAGCCGGTAGACCTTTCGGAGACGTCCTATGCGAATAGCCGAACCATCCGTTTCGCGGGCTGTCAGGATTCTCGCGTCCCTTCTTGTGTGTGGGATGCTTTCGATGGGGAATGCGCTGGCGGAGGATGGTCCGGCGAGCCTTCGCGGGCGAGTTCAGGACAGCACTGGCGCTCCGTTGATCGGTGCCCTGATCGCTGTCCAGTACGAAGACGCGTTTTTCCGCGAGCGTCTGGTCTTCAGTGATCGTAGCGGCGTTTTCTCGGTTCCCAATCTGCTGGCCGGAAACTACTCCCTCAAGGTCACGAAACCTCGCTTCCTGCCGGCCGTGGCAGCAGGGATCACTCTCACCGAGGGTACGAATGCCGTTCTGACGATCAGCCTGCAGACCGCGATGGAGATCATACGTCGCGGGATTCGCCGGGGCAGCCTGGAAGAAATGAAATGGGTGTTGCGTAGCGCTCCATCGACCCGCCCCATCCTCCGGATGGTCGAGGATGATACGGATGAGGTTGAAGTGGACGCGACCGTGGCGGCGTTGGAGTCGTCAGGCTACTTCCAGCTCTATTCGAAGTCGATTAACTCCCCGGAAGGACCAACCGATTCGGTTGGATCTCAATTTGCCTTCAGTCTTCCCCTTGCCTTGGGTTCACAGGTCACGTTTACGGGCCAGTACACGGAGGCTTCGAACCAGCCCCGGGGGTTCGGTGCGACCTACGAGTTTTCACCCGGCGAGAACCACAAATCTTTCCTGGCAGTCAACATGCGCCAGGGGGCCCTTTTTAATGCGGGTCAGGCGGGTGCCGCGACGCGTGAAGTCAAGGTGCAGTACGGCGAGCAGTTGCAGTGGTCCGATCACCTGGTGTTTACGTATGGTGCGGACATTGGCCGGGCGGACGGCATCACGAGCAACAACTACCTGCGGCCGGAGTTGGGTGCCGCGTGGGTTCCCGAAGCGCGGACAACCCTGAAGGTGCTGTATTCGCGTCGTGCGCCGGCGGATACCGACGATCCCATTCGGGGCCGGGAATACTTCGATCGGACTGTCTACATCCCGCCGGAGTTGGAGAGTTATTCCCACAGTGAAATCGGAGCCACTCACATATTGTCTGAGTTTCTCCGGGTATCAGCTGCCGCGTTTCGGGATGAGGCCGGTACTCAGGCTTTTCTGGTGGACGCGGAGAACGGTCGCAGGGCGATCATGATGTTCGACGGAGATGCAGCGACCACCACGGGCGTGCGGATGCACGCGGATCGGTCATTCCGGGGGTTCGAGGCCGGCGTGGGCTACACCTACGCCAGTGCGAGAGGATTCGACCAGGATGTGGTCTCTCCGGAGGAGCTCCGGCGCGATGCCGTGCGGCGGAATTTTCATGTGGTCACCGCCCGGGTAAAGACAGACATAGACCTGACTCAAACCGCAGTGACGGCAGTCTATCGGTGGAACTCCGGTTTTTCCCTCGCGGCGGTCGATCCCTACCAGCGTTTCGCCGAGTACAACGACCCGACCCTGAGCATTACGATCGCGCAGGATCTGCCAAGCTGGAAAATCTTCCCGGGAAGATTCCAGGCTGTTGTCGATGCCCGAAACCTGTTTGAGCCTTCCTTCGGTTCCCGCCGGACCATCCATGCCCAGTACCCCAGGCTGCTTAAGGGCGGCATCCACATAAAGTTCTGAGACTAAATACAATTTTTGGTATTCCGTCTACCAAAAATGGTATTTAATGGGCTGTGTGGAGTTAAGTATCTGGCAACATAGGGGTTTATTTGGCAGTTTGATTGCAAAAGCGATCAGTAGGGATATTTGTGCCCCGAAGACCCTGATGGCAGTATGACGAGAAAAATCCTATCGTTTCGAATTATCGCGACCTTCATCTTCACCCTGGGGATGATCATACTGGGCGGACTGAACGTTCAGCAGAAGCGGCTCTGGGTTGCTCCTGACGATGGTGTGTTGTGGATCGAGAATCAGGTGGGCGGCAGGGGGTTGGTTCAGGCATCGCTGGTTGCTTCCGCGGGTCCCGGTGAGCGGGCCGGTATACGGCGCGGCGATACCCTGGTGGCGATTGACGAGCTGGAGATCGAGAACGAACGGCACGTGACCCGGGTCCTTTACGACCTCGGCGAGTGGTCGAGGGCGACCTATCACATCGAACGTGATGGAACCCCGATCGAGTTGACGGTCGTGGTTGCGCCGCAGCCCGAGCGACTGCAGAGTCAGCTGACCTACCTCGAGATCATCGGAATTCTGCATCTGCTGGTGGGGATTTTTGTTATCGCAAAACGCTGGCGGGCGCCCCACGCGTTGCACTTTTACTTCGTGTGTCTCATCTCGTTTGTCCTTTACGTGTTTCGCTACACGGGTAAGTTCAACGACTTCGACTGGACCATCTTCTGGTCGGACCTGGCCGCATATGTCTTTCTGCCGCCCCTGTTCGTCCACTTCTGCCTGGAATTTCCGGTCAAGCATCGATGGATCCGCCAGTCCAGGCTCCTGCTCCCGTTGATCTACCTCCCGGGCGGCCTCCTGATGGTCACGTGGATTTCCTATGTAACGGGGATTCTTGCGTTCTATCCGTCTCCACTCGCGTTGCGAAATCTTCTGGCCAGCATCAACGACTTCCACTTCGGCCTGTTGTTCGTCTTCAGTGCGGCGATCCTGACACACACGTACCGGACCGTCGAAGAGCCGGAGTTGCGGCAACAGTTGAAGTGGGTGACGCGTGGAACGGCCGTTGCGGTAATTCCGTACTTTCTGTTTCAGTCGCTGCCTCGCCTGTTCGGTGCGGTTCCGTTCGAATATGCCGACCTGGCGGTGTTGCCGCTTGCGTTAATACCTATTTCGTTCGGTTACGCAATCCATCGATACCGTTTGATGGACGTCGATATTCTCTTCAAGCGGGGCATGGCCTATACACTGGCGACGGCGACCGTCGTTGGGCTCTACATTACTATCGTGGTCCTGGTCGGCACGCTCTTCGGCGACTTGCCGCAACTCGGGGCGATTTCCCAGATCGTGGCGACGATTGTGGCGGCGCTCCTGTTGGGGCCAACCAAAGATCATATCCAGGTGTGGCTGGACAAGTTCTTTTACAAGGACAGGTACAATCTCCGGCTTACGGTTACCGACTTCGGAAGAAACCTGGGGTCCGAGGTGGATCTTGGAACCGTTCTGGATCGCATTGTGGACAGGTTGTCCGGCTCGCTGTTCGTCGATCGGATGGCCGTCCTCCTCGAAGATCCGGAGGATCCCGAACAGTTTGTTCTGGCTCGCGTTCACGGACTGGACACGCCGGTCGGGACCGCATACCCATTCCTGAAGAAAGACATTGACCAGCCCTACATCTTCTTCGAGGACGATGATCACGGGTTGAATTACTTTATGCCGTGCAGGGCGAAGGATCGCGTGATTGCCTATTTGGGTATGGGGCGGACCCAGAACGGCGACTATCTGACGAGTGAGGACATCGATCTGCTCGAGGGCGTTTCCGATTACGTCGGCATCGCCGTTGAGAACGCGAAATTATACGAATCGCTCGAGGACAAAGCCACTCAGTACGAAATCCTCAAAGACTTCAACGAGAACATCATCGAGTCGATCAGCGTTGGCGTAATGGTGGAGATCGGGGAGCGCATTGTCGGATGGAACCGTGCCCTGGAAAATCTCACGGGCAAGACTCCGGCGGAGATGATCGGTAAGGCGACGTTTGACGTGATTCCCGAACAATCGCTGGAACGTCTGCGAGATGAACGGAATCTTTACAAGCATCGGTGGGGCGACCTGGTGGTCAACTTCTCCGTCACGCCGCTCCTCGACAAGGAAAACCGCACAACGGGTCGTTTGATCATCGTCGACGACATCACGGAACGAGTCCGACTCGAGGATCAGCTCGTTGAGAACGACAAACTGACCTCAGTCGGATTGTTGGCTGCCGGCGTTGCCCACGAGGTGAACACGCCCCTGGCCGTGATTTCCAGTTACTCGCAACTGCTCCGTAAACAGATCGGTTCCGATGACGCCCGGATCAAGTTGATGGACAAGATCATCAACCAAACGTTCCGAGCTTCGGAAATTGTCAATAACCTGCTGAGCTTCTCGCGGACTAACGCCACCGAGTTTGTTGAACTCGACGTCCACCAGGTCATTGCCGAAACGGTTTCGTTGCTGGACCATCAATTGAAGAGTGCGGGCATCCGGCTTGAACGGGAGTTCTCGGCCCAGGCCCCACTGGCTTTCGGCAATGCTGGTAAGTTGCAACAGGTCTTCTTGAACTTGATCTTGAATTCCAAGGACGCCATGCCCGGCGGGGGGACCCTTCGCCTCCGTACCGATACGAGCGAAGCCAAGCTTCAGGTTTGGATTGAAGACACCGGAGTCGGCATCAAAGAGGCGGACATCAAGAAAATCTACGATCCATTTTTCACGACGAAAGAGATTGGTAAAGGTACTGGCCTGGGCCTTTCCGTAACGTACGGGATTGTCCAGGAGCACGGAGGCGACATTTCCGTGGAAAGCCGACCCGGCCAGGGAACCTCGTTCCGCTTGGAATTACCGCTCGCAAGGAAGCCTGCAAATGTCTAAAGCAAAACCCAAGGTGTTGATAGTCGACGACGAAAAGGAGATTCGAGACAGTCTCGAACTGCTCCTCAATTCGGAAGGGCTCAGCGTTGAAACGGTCCCCTCCGGGGAAGATGGGATCAGTGCGGTCGAAGCAAACCTGTATGACGTGGTGTTGTTGGATGTGATGCTGCCGGGGCGTTCCGGACTGGAAGTCCAAAAAGAGCTCAAGAGCATCGATCCGACATTGCCCGTCATCATCATCACGGCTATGGACGCCATAGAAACTGCAGTCGAGGCCATTCGTGCGGGCGCCTATGACTACGTCACCAAACCCTGGAACAACGAGAAGCTGATCGCCATCATCAAGAATGCCATCAAGCAGCGGAAGCTCTACAGCGAGAACCTGCAACTGCGGCGTGCGCTCAAAGAGCGATTCGGCTACAGCAACATCGTGGGCAAGAGCGACGGGATGCTGCAACTGCTGGATCTTGTGACCCAGGTGGCGGCAAGCCGAAGCACAGTCCTGATTCAAGGAGAAAGCGGTACAGGAAAAGAGCTCGTTGCGAAGGCGATTCATTTGAAAAGCCCACGATCCGACAAGCCGTTTGTCCCGGTCAACAGCGGAAGCATGCCGGTCGACCTGTTGGAGAGCACGTTGTTCGGTCATGTTCGCGGGGCCTTTACCAGCGCTGTCGTCGCCAAGAAGGGCCTGTTTGAAATCGCCGACCAGGGGACGATTTTCTTTGATGAAATCGGAACGATAGGGCCGGAGACTCAGGCGAAGCTGTTGCGTGTGATCCAGGAACGGGAGTTCATGCGTCTGGGGGGCGTTGATACGATCAAGGTGGACGTGCGTATTATCGCCGCGACGAATGTAGACTTGAAGAAGCTAGTCGACGAAGGCAAGTTCCGCGATGATCTTTACTACCGCCTGAACGTTATTGCTCTCGAAGTTCCACAGCTTCGGGATCGCCGTGAGGACATCCCACTTCTCCTCGAGTTTTTTGTTCGGAAGTACTGCGAAGAAAACGACAAGGAGATCTATCGTTTCAGTTCGGAAGCGATGAAGATCATGATGGACTATCCCTGGCCGGGTAACGTGCGTGAGTTGGAGAACGTAGTCGAACGTGCCGTCGTCCTTTCCCATTCCGACTTGATCGGGCGTGACCTGCTGCCCGAGACGGTTACGAATCCGTCTCCACGATTCGCGACGCTGGCATCGCTGGAAATGGACAGGGAGAGTTCATTGTTCGACATCCTCGATACTTTCGAGCGCCGGGTGATCCTCGAACGGCTCGAACAGACCGGTTGGAGCCAGACAGAGGCGGCCGACAGTTTCCACATCCCGTTATCGACCCTGAATCAGAAAATCAAGCGGCACGGAATCAACAGCAAGAAAAGACGCGAGAGGGCAACCGTATCTTCGTCTAAATAGCCAGGCGCATTTTCGCTGTTCGATGCGCCATCCGGCCTCATCGTCTTTTCCTCCCAACTGGCTGTTTTCGACAACGCTCCAGGCTGCTATCCTTCCGAACCTGGAGTGTTCCGAAATGTCGAAGTACCGAATCATCGAATGCATTCGTAAACGCGCCTCAAGAGATCGCAAGCGAATCGTCTTCCCGGAAACGAAGGATTCCAGGGTTCTCCAGGCGGCTGAAATCGTTTCGAAGGAAGGAATCGCGCATCCCGTGTTGGTGGGAAATCCGCAGGAGGTCGGGTCGAGTGCCCGATCCCTGGATTTGTCCCTGTCCGGGGTCGAAGTGTGCGAGCCCGATGCCGACGCAAGAGACCGTTACGCGGCACAACTTCTCGAGAAGTGGCGAGCCCGGGGAACGACACTGATTGAAGCCCGTCAGCGGCTGGAAGATCCGGTTTTCTTTGCGGCGGCGATGGTGGCTGTGGGAGATGCCGACGGGTGCGTGGGAGATGGTCCCTACTCGGATTTCAAACGCGCCACAGAGCTCTGTATCGGTCCGGGCCCCCAGACGTCCATCGTTTCCCGCTACTTTCTGATGGCGGTGCCTCCGGAGAAAGATGGTGAAACGGAAGCGTTGTTGTTTGCGGACAGCGGAACTGTGGGAACACCGTCGGGAGCCCAGCTTGCTGCGATCGCCATCGATGCCGCTGCAAACGCCCGGAGGTTGCTCGAGTGCGAGCCGCGAGTGGCCTTCCTCTCTTTCTCGCCTGTTGCTTCTCTGGATTTCAAGAGCCGGTTCAAGAGCGCGGAATCTGAGCTTCACGATCGCGTGCGGCAGGCCTTCCAGACACTTCGTGTCCGGGCCCCCGGGTTGACTGTAGATGGAGAACTCCGAACGAACATCGGACCGACCAGGGAGGGGGCAGACGGCACACCTGCCGGTTGCGGCGCAAACACTCTGGTCTTTCCGGACACCGAGGCCGGAAACCTCGGACATCGATTGACCCAGAGGCTGGGAGGTGCCAGGGCTGTAGGGCCGGTTTTTCAGGGCCTCGCCCGTCCTGCGAACCACCTGCCACCCCGCTATTCGTCGGAGGACGCAGTCGATCTCACCGCGATAACAGGCTTGTTGGCTTCAGGGACTCCCTAAAAGAGGTGGTAGCGGGAAGCAAGCAGCGGGCAGCTCCAAGGGGATTCCCAGTCCAGCTACCTGCTACTGGCTCCGAAAGGTGCTTAGTTAACTAACTGACAGCAAAAGCCCCCAGGGTGGGGGCTTTTGAGAAATTCTCAGGCCTTGAATCAGTCTAGCTTGGTTCGGGACGGCGACGCCGAATCTTCTTTCGGCTGCGCTTCCGCGCAAGGGCCTGTTTAATCCTTTTCTTCTCGCCGGGTTTCAGGTAGTAGGAGTGCCTCTTCACCTCTTTGATGATGTCCTCCTGCTGGACCTTTCGTTTGAAACGACGAAGAGCATTCTCGATTGACTCGCCTTCCTGGACTCTCACTTCAGCCACTTAGTACACCCCCCCCATCTGCTCCAAGACATAATCATTCATTATCGCGAAGGATGCCTCCGAAAGTCAAACCTGCGCTTAGCCAAAAGCGGCTCGGCGGTCGGCTTTCCCTTCCTTCCCTAGGGAATCAGCCGAAAGCCCCATTTCAAGGGCGTCCGAAGGCGTTCGGTGACTCCGGCCTGGCACGGATTGCTGTGCTATACTTCGCGATTGTATGGCCAGGCGAAGCAAGAAGTGTTCTCTCTGCGACGCCCGAACCGCGAAGCGTCACTGCCCCGCGAAGTCCGCGACCATTTGTTCGGTGTGTTGCGGCACAAAGCGGGAGGTGGAGATTGACTGTCCCAGCGATTGTGTTCACCTCCGCAAGTGTCGCTCCTACGAGGCCGAACGGGGAGCCCAGCAGGGACCCGTATCCGACAATCGGCGATTTGACGAGCGGTTCCTTTACCAGAATGCACAATTGATCGCGACCGTTGCCGAGGCCGTCCTCGAAGAGCGTGCCGGTTCCACCTCTATGGTAGATCGCGATGCGACCGAAGCGTTTTCTGCCTTGATTGCAACCTTGAAGACCCTTTCGACCGGCCTGTATTACGAGACCCTTCCGGAGGGCGGTCCGGTGGCATCAGCTCTGTTTCGGCGAATAAAATCGTTATTGGACGAACTGATGAAGCCGCCGGAGGTGCCCGGCCGCAGGGCCCTTCGTGTTTCCGAAGCCCAGGAAGTTCTCGACTTCATGATTCAGACCTCCGACTTCCACTCCAGCGGCCGTCCAAAGAGTCGCAGGTACCTGGACTGGCTGAGGACAATGGTGCCCGAAGCGCCCGAACAAGAGCAGAGCCGACTGATCGTTCCGTGAACGAGTTCCAGCGCATTTCAAGCGTCCTGGCCATTCGCTTCGCGCGGTTGGGAGATGTTGCGCTGCTTCTGCCGTCCTTGGCGTACCTGAAAGCCTCGTTCCCCGAAGCTCGTCTATCCCTGTTGACCGGGAGCCGTTGCGCGCCGCTGGCCAGACTCTGTCCCCATCTGGACGAAGTAATAGCGGTGGACAGGTTGGCCATGCGAGATGGACCGAAGTGGAAGGCGTTGGTTCAAATTCGCCGGCTGGTTGCTGACATTCGTTCCAGGAAGTTTGATCTCGTCGTGGACTTTCACAGTTTTCGTGAGACGAATTTGCTGACCTGGATGTCGGGGGCTCGATACCGCATAGGCATGAAACGATCCGATCGTGCATACCTTCCTTTTTGTTTTAACCTGAAGCCGGTTCCCGAAGACAAGGGCGTGCACGTGGCCGACATGTTTCGAAAGGTGGCAGAAAGCGTTCACCCCGTTTCGCCTGAAATCGCAGTTGAAACCAAGGTGATCGAGATACCCCCCGAGGTCGGAGTGCGGACCAGGGAACTGCTGCCCTCTCCTCAAGTTGTCGTTCTGTACGTCGGGGCTTCCGTAAATGATCGTCGATGGCCCTCCACGCGGTTCGCGGCGGTTGCCGATTACGTGATTCGCGCGTGGTCCGCGTCGGTCCTCATCGTTGCCGGGGCATCGGCCCCCGAAGTGACGGTTGCCGAGGAGACGAAAGCAGCCGTCCGGGAGTCGAACAGCGTAGAGGTCCTGACAGGGCTTGGTATACCGGAGTTGGCAGCGTTATTCCGATCAGTTGAGATGTTGATCAGCAACGACAGCGGTCCGATGCACATCGGTTCAGCGGTCGGAGTTCCGACCCTCGGTATCTTCAGCCGGAGCCTGCCGGAGCACTACAGGCCAGTCGGAGGCAGGGATCGCTACGTTAAGAAGAATTCGGTGGAGGAGGTTTCAGTCGAGGAAGTCGTCGAGGTTCTGGAAGGGATGCGAGCTACTGCTGTTCCAGATCGTCGACTTTGATCTTGAGGGATTTCAGGAACTTCATATCATGGGCGTTCACTTTCAAGTCGATCTCGCTCCGGATCACGGAGTCCTCCATAGTTCCTTCGGAGGACTCGTCTTGCGATCTCCGGTTGAAACCGATGGTGGCTTCGAGGACGAGAAAGATGTCATATCCAGCGTTGCGGACGTTCTGAATGGCCTCGCTGATCTCTTCTGAGTCGGAGAGTGAGTCGTTTATCGCAGCGCCCAAGTCTTTCATGAGCTTCTTGAGATTGTCGTCCAGTTCCAAGGGCCCCTCCGGTCGATCGTCTCTATTGAATTTGTCGGAGTCTACGAACTTATCGCACTAATTCTAGCAGACTGTCAAGCGCTGGAGGAAAAGGTCCACATAGGGTTCGGACAAGCTAAAGTTTGATGGGGAGATTTGGGATCAGTTGGCACAATAGGAGTTGGGAGAGTCTTTACGCAGATTACGCAGATGGGCAGTCCGAGGTCGATACGCGACTTGAGTGGATTGTTGGAAGCGATGATTACTCGACAGCCAAAAGCCAATACCTGCTCACCATTCGCTCGCTGCTGAAAAAAGGGAGCATCCTGAACGATGGCCGGAAGATTTAGAACCGCGTTCAAAGACGCATTCAAGGTGGCGCACACACTGGCCCTGGAGGTGCTTGGTGCGTTCTTCCTCGCACTCTTCTTTATCGGTGCGGGAAGCGTCGTCCAGGAGTACAAGACCTACACCGACTCGCCCGAATTCGGCGTATGGCGTCTGGGTTTGGCCGGTGTGTTCTCTCTTGCCATGCTGGCTTTCGGTGCTCACAGTTTCTGGAAAGCGAGGAAGATCCGGAAGTGACAGTCTCCCGCTATCAGAAGATGGACGATCCCAAGCTGGTTTCCCTGTGCCTGAAGGGAGATTCCGAAGCCTGGGAAACCCTGATAATGAGGTATCGACGTCTGATCTTCTCGATCCCGGTCAAGTTCGGATTCTCACCGGCCGACTGCTCGGATGTGTTTCAGACCGTTTGCGTCAAACTCATTGAGCACCTGGCAAGCCTTAAAGATGAGTCGAAGGTCAGTGCATGGCTGATCACCACTACGACACGCCACTGTATCCAGGTCAAATCGTTGAAATATCGGATGTCTCGGATGACGAAGGAATCGAAGCGACCCCGGACCCTGGCGAGACCATTGAGGAGGTCCGAATCCAGTCGGATCAGCAACAGAAAGTTCGGGAAGCCATCTCGGGCCTGGCTGAGCGTTGTCGCCGATTGCTGCATCTTCTTTATTTTGAACGATCCAGCCCGAGCTACGAAGAGATTGGGAAGTCGATGGATATGCCGGTAGCGAGCATCGGGCCTACCCGCGCCCGCTGTCTCGACAAGCTGCGGACTGTTCTGCGCCGCAAAGGTGTTGGATAGGTCGCCGTTGGGTGGGTATTTCCCCAATTCAGCAACCGGCCTTGATTCACCGCGCAAAAGGATTAGGCCTTTTGCCTTATATCTGTCCACTTTTGTGTATTTTTGGTCGCCGTTCACGGCTCTTTTGTAGTAGACGCGGGGAACGCGAATTGGTGAATCAAAGCAAAGCTCGATAAGCCGGAAGCAAGGACGCTCGGCCAAGAAAATCGAAACGGAGACGACGATGCGACATCCAACAGTTGAAACCATCCTGAATTTTGTTGATAACAATGCTGCTTTGGCCGAAGTCGATAGAGCCGGGGTGACAGACCACATCTCTTCATGCAGCCGGTGCGGTGAGAAGGCACGGGAGTTTGAGGGGTTGCTGGGGTTCTTCCAGGAAGACGCCGTCAACGAGCCTCCGTCCGAATTGTTGGAGTGGGGCGTTCAGCTGTTTCAACCTGTACTTCGTCCAACAGAGAGCAAGTTGGGTCGTATCTTTGCCAAACTCGTCTTCGACAGCTTCGAACAGCCGCTACCGGCTGGCATCCGTCATGTCGGCAGCATCCCGCGCCAGCTCTTGTTCAAGGCCGGTGATGTTGACGTTGACGTCCGGATTGAATCGGCAGCTGAAGACCGCATTTCGTTGGCCGGTCAGGTATTATCGGAATCGACCGACTTTTTTGACGACGCGCCGGTACGTTTGGAATCTCATGGGATCATCCGGTACAAGACCCGTACCAACCCCGTTGGTGAGTTTGCCTTCGATGAGGTGCCTCAGGATACCTATCATCTCTCGATGGACTTGCCGCAAGGGCAGGTGACTCTCTTTTGTGTGCATCGCAGACAGCCCAAGTTCGCTTAACGCGACGCCGCACGTCAGCAAAGCGCTATAGGAAAGCAGGACGCGACTGGATAGTGAAGCCTTCCTCTGTCCATGAATTTCTGGATCTCTTGGTCCAGGTTCGTGATATGGAAGGCCAAAGTGCGTTCATTGCCGAATCCGAGTTCCTACCTACCGAAGCTCTCGTCGTTGCTCTGACTTCCCGCATCCGAGAATTCCTCCCAAAAGATCCCAAATTGGCTGAAGCCTTGACCGAGTCAAGCTTCATGTTGGCTTCCCGCGTCGACACGCCGCTGGCCTGGGGGCTTGCGAATCAGTGCAGGGCCCATGGTTTCATGAATATGAAGAAGTCAATCGAGGCCAAGCCCTTG
>CAZOZZ010000050.1:22022-24710 GCA_964584435.1 uncultured Solibacteraceae bacterium
GTCAATCGAGGCCAAGCCCTTGTATGAAAAGGCCCGCGAATTCTTCGTTCAGGCGGGAGCCAACCAGGAATTGGGTCGAAGCTTATGCGCCGAGTCCTACAATCTGACGTATCTCAGTGAATATGAGCGGGCCCTGGAACTGGCAGAGTGGGCTCGGGAATTGCTTGAAGAAGCCGGAGACATGGAGTATCTGCCCCGGGTTCACGTCGCCCGCGCCAACGCCTTTATCCGCCTTAACCGGTTTGCCGAGGCGCTCGACGAATACGATCAGGCCCTGGAACGCCTGGCAGGTGGAGACGATTACTTTTCCATTGCATCGGTCGAGCTGAATCGTGCCTCCGTCCTGACGGAGCTGAATCGATTTGATGATTCGCTCAAGAGTTACGAAACCGCCAGAGAACACTGCGAACGACACGGAATTGTTGTCTGGGCTGACCTGCTTGACCGCAACATCGCAGATCTCTATTTCAAGCGTGGCAGTTATTCCGAGGCCCTGAGAAGCCTGGAAAAAGTGCGCCCGACATATGTGGAGCAAGGCGATCCTCGCCGTCTGGCACTCTGTGACCTGGCGAGAGCAGAAATCTACCTGCAGCTGAATCTTCCCCAGGAAGCCGCGGAATTGGCGGAAGAGTCCTTGAGCGTCTTCGAGGCGAAGTCGAATCGTCTTGAAGCAGGCCAGTGCCTGACGCACATCGCGATCGCCCAATCCGAACGGGGCGAGAGCCAGGTGGCCGAAGAGACTTTTCGTCGCGCTCGCGAGCTTTTCAGCGACGAAGGCAACACGGTGTCGGCAGCCGCGGTGGACCTGCAGCTTGCGAAACTCTTCAGACGCCGACGCCGTTTTGCCGCAGCCGAGGATCTCGCCCTTTCCGCGGCGAAAGGCTTCGAAGAGCAGGATCTGGCGGTCCGGGGAGCCTACGCTCGTATTGTCCTGGCCCAGTGCTTTCGGGACCAGGGACGACGGCTGGAAGCGATCACCCAGACGGAGCGAGCGCTGGAGGGTCTGGCCGGGTATCACGCCAAGTGGGTGTCCTATCAGTGCTATGACCTGATGGGAACATTGCAAGACGCCGAAGGCGCACCCGTTGAGGCGTTGCGACTGCACTTGAAGGCCATCGAAGAGATGGAATCGCTCCGCGGCAACATTGGGCTCGACGAGTTTCGGATGTCTTTTGGTAAGGACAAGTACCAGGTTTATGAGAATGTCGTCGACCTCAAGATTCGGACCGGCATGGAAATCGAGGCCTTCGAATTTGTAGAACGTTCGAAGTCACGGACGCTCATTGATCTGTTGGAGCAGAACCTGGATTCGGTCTGGCAATCGGCCGATTCGGGGTCCAGGCGTGCCGACATACAAAAAGCTCGTCAGGATCTGAATGGGCTTTACAGCCGTTTGTCCCAGGCCGGGACGACGATCAGTTCATTGACGTCGGACAGTTCGATTCAGACCGAGATAGACAAGCGCGAGAAGGAATTGGTGTCCCTGCTTCGCGCAGCCGGCTCTGAGAAGGAAGGATGGGTAGCTCTGGAAACGATGGCCTTGCCAACGATCCTGGAAATCCAGGAGATGCTCGAGGACCATGAGGTGTTGATCGAGTACTACACCGTCAAGGATCAGTTCTGCGCGTTCGTCATCTCCAGTTCCGAGTTTCACCTCGAGCGGGAACTGGGGGACACCGACGCGGTCCGTTCGTGTCTGAAGGGCCTCAATTTTCAGCTCTCAAAGTTTCACTTGCAAGCCGATTACCTGAAGCAGCATCAAGGCACCCTGCTTAAAGCCACGACGCACCATCTCAGCGAGCTGTACCGACTGCTGATGGCCCCGCTCGAAGACAAGATCAGAGGCCGCTCTCTTGTCATCGTTCCACACAACGTCCTGCATTACGTTCCGTTTCAGGCCCTGTTCAACGGGGAGGACCATGTCGTGGACCGACACGACGTGGTCTACAGCGCCAGCGCTTCGGTCCTGAAGATATGCCGCGAGAAGGAAATGGCGCAGATGGAGAAAGATCTGGTTCTGGCGGTCGCAGACGAGTCAACGCCGGCCATCCTGGAAGAAGCCGATGTCTTGCGGGAACTGCTACCCGACGCCCGGGTCTTTGTGGGAGCGGACGCGACGGCAGACCTGTTGCGCCAATACGGGCCGACTGCCGGCAAACTCCACATTGCCGCACACGGAGTATTTCGAAGTGACAATCCGATGTTTTCCTCCATCCTCCTCGGTGACAGCTGGCTCAACCTGGTCGATATCTTCAACCTCAAGCTTGGTGCGGAACTGACGACCTTGAGCGCCTGCGAAACTGGAATAAGCGCCCTGTATGAAGGCGATGAATTGCTCGGCCTGACCCGGGGATTCCTGTACGCCGGCACGCCATCTCTCCTGGTGAGCCTCTGGCGCGTCAACGACCGCTCGACGACCCAACTGATGCGCCGGTTTTACGAAGGGTTGGCCGCTGGTCTCAACAAGCCCAAAGCCCTGCAACAAGCTGCCCTCCACGTTAAGGAATCCTTCCCGCATCCCTACTACTGGGCTCCCTTCGTCCTAATGGGGAAATCCTAGGCCGAAGAGCGGAATCGGATTCAACGCAAAACCGCAATGACGCAAAGAACGCAATGATCTGTATATTTGCGAACTTTGGTGCGCCAGGCAAAGCTTGGGCATTCTAGCTGAATGAAAGGAGTCAGCCA
>CAZOZZ010000051.1:0-24683 GCA_964584435.1 uncultured Solibacteraceae bacterium
TTCAGCTAGAATGCCCAAGCTTTGCCTGGCGCACCAAAGACGCAAAGACGCAGAGCCAGAAACTCTGGGATGAGGCGCCTTTGGAGGAAATTCCGCCGAACCTCGATCGATTCTTGTTTTAGTTTATTGTGCAGGGGTTAACGGAAATGGAGACGAATAAAAAGACATATCCCCTCCGCGTCTTTGCGTCTCTGCGTCGAAACACCCTGTCGGAAAGAGGGTCGTCTAGTTGAGGTACCCCATCAGTTGCTTGGCACGCTGGGAGCGGCGGAGTTTGGCCAGGGCCCGCTCCTCGATCTGGCGGATGCGCTCGCGGGAGAGATTCAGTTCCGCACCGACTTCGGCCAGGGTTCCGCGTTCGCGACCTCCGAGGCCAAAACGTCGTTTGACGATAAATCGTTCCTTTTCGTCAAGTTGTTCGAGTAACTGACGGAGTTGGGCCTCAAACGACTGTGCGATGAGGGCCTTGTCGAGGGGGGCGATGTTGGGGTCCTCGATGAGATCTTCGATATGAAAGTCGCTGTCCTGGCCCAGTGGGGCGCTCAAGGAAACCTCGACGGGGACAGTAGCCATCATGTCCCGCACCTCTTTCTCCTTCATGTCGAGCTGTTCTGAGATCTCCTCAATGCTGGGGCGGTGACCGAGTTCCTGGGTAAGCCGATTCACTCTGGTGTCGAAACGGTACAACTCGTGTTTCAGTTTTGGCGGGATACTGAACACCTGCCCATAGTGGGCGATCGCAGCCAGGATAGCCTGGCGAACCCACCAGCCGGCGTAGGTGATGAAACGAACGTCTCGCGTGGGGTCAAACCGGCGCGCGGCCTCGATCAAGCCGAGGTTCCCTTCGTTGATCAGCTCGTGAATGGGATAGCCCGACCGCGCATACTTCTTCGCCATCGAAATGACGAATCGAAGATTCGACTCGATCAGTGTCCTGAAAGCATCCTCGTCTCCGGCCCGCACCCTGACGGCGATTTCCTTCTCCTCGGCAGGGCTCAACTGGGGAAACTCGGAAATCTCCTTCAGGTAGATCCGAAGACTGTCTGACGATACGACTCTTTGATAGCTCTGACGCTTCATGAATCTTCATCGGCCTTGACAGGGACGACGTGGGCCGGTCGCACGCGAACCAGCGCATGCTGGATCTTCTGATTCAACTCGGGGGACCGGTTCGCAATCTGTTGCTCGATGTACTTGATGAACTCAGTCATCTCGATCTGCATCTCTTCCATTCGCCTGCGCATGTTCAGAACCACCTCGACACCGGCGAGGTTGACGCCCAGGTCTCTGGTCAGACTCAGTATCAGCTCCAGCTGCTCCAGATCCTGGGCAGTATAGAGGCGCGTATTCCCTTCCGACCTCGATGGCTTCAGGAGACCTTCCCGCTCGTACAGGCGGAGAGTCTGGGGGTGGATGTCATAGGTCTCCGCAACGGCACTGATCATGTACGCCGCCTTGCCTTTTCGTTTACCGGCCATAGCCATCCAGTTCGCCTCGAACATCGTCCGGGTTCAGACGGGCCAATTCCCTGAGGATCTCCTTGGAACGTTCATCGGCGATCCGGGGAATCACCAACTGAACCTCCACGTACTGATCGCCTCTGGCACCATCGGCTCGCAGGGAAGGAGCCCCCTTTCCCCTGAGGCGAAAGGTCTGTCCGCTCTGGGTTCGCGGTGGGACCTTGAGCCTCGTCCGTCCGTCGATAGTAGGGATCTCGATCTTCGCGCCCAGTGCGGCCTCGGTCACCGTGATTGGAACCGCGCAGTGGATATTGTCACCGACACGATTGAAGAACTGGTGGGGAGCCACGTTCGTCACGACATGGAGGTCGCCGGGAGGAGACATCGATCGACCGGCATCACCCTTACCCGGAAACCGGATTCGTGACCCGGTGCTGACACCGGGAGGAAGATCGATCTCGATCTCCTCGCTTCGGGCAACACGACCGTCCCCTCTACATGCGGAGCAAACGATTGAGACACGGCCCGTCCCTTCGCATGCAGGACAGGTCATGGCAAAGCGTAGATGACCTTTTGCCTTTATCAGTTGCCCCGTACCACTGCAACTGCCGCAGCTGGAATCACTCGCGCCGACGGAACGTCCAGCCCCCCGACAAACCTCGCAAGAGCTCTTCCGATAGACGCTGACTCGAGTCTGGACGCCGGTGATCGACTCTTCAAAGGTCAGCGATATCTGACACTCCAGATCGTTACCCGCGTCTTCTTCCCTTTCGCTCCCGCTGGTTCGTCCTTGCTGGAAGAACTGGTTGAACAGGTCGCCGAAACCTGACGCACCGGACCCTGAGGAATCAAAGCCTTTGAACTTGAAGTCCCACTGGGTGGCAGTCCCGGCATCCAGAACGCCTTCGGAGTAGTATCCGTTCTGATCATAAAAGCCGCGTTTGTCCGGATCACTCAACACCTCGTACGCCTCTGAAATTCTCTTGAAGAGTTCCTCGGCGGCACGATCACCCGGATTGATATCGGGGTGATACCTTCGGGCAAGCTTCCGGTACGCTTTCTTGATGTCGCCCACCGAAGCGCTCTGTCCGATCCCGAGGATGATATAGAATTCCGAGGTCATCGCCCTGGCTGCCTGCCAACCCTCCGGCCGTTATTCCTTCTTGTTCTCGTCGACATCGACGTATTCGGCGTCGATTACTTCCCCTTCCTCTTGTGCTTCTCCCGAAGTCGCGCCCGGTTCCGGCCCTCCCGCTGCGTCGGGTCCCGCGCCGGGTTGACCATACATGGTTTCGCCAATCTTGTGGGAGGCCTGTGTCAGTGCTTCCACGGCGCTGTTGAGGCGTTCCGTCCCGCCTTCTTCCAGGGCCTTCTTGCAATCCGCGATGGCCGCTTCGACAGTCTTCACCTCAGATTCGGGAAGCTTCTCCTTGTTTTCCGAGATCAGCTTTTCAGTCTGATACACGAGGGAGTCGGCTCGGTTCCTGGCCTCGATCTCCTCGGTCTTCTGTTTGTCGTCTTCAGCGTGCGACTCGGCCTCCTTGACCATGTTGTCGATATCGTCCTTACTCAGACCGCTGGACGACGTGATCGTAATCTTCTGTTCCGTTCCGGTACCCATGTCCTTGGCAGACACGTTAACGATCCCGTTGGCATCGATATCAAACGTCACTTCGATCTGGGGAACCCCTCGTGGTGCAGGCGGTAAGCCGATCAGGTGAAAACGTCCAAGCGTCCGGTTGTCCCGGGCCATCGGGCGTTCCCCTTGAAGCACGTGAATTTCCACCGATGTCTGGCTGTCGGCAGCGGTAGAAAACGTCTCGCCCTTCCGGGTGGGAATCGTCGTGTTTCGCTCGATGAGCTTCGTGAACACGCTTCCGAGAGTCTCGATTCCAAGCGACAGTGGAGTCACGTCCAGAAGCAGAACGTCTTTGACTTCTCCTCCGAGTACTCCCGCCTGAATCGCAGCACCCACGGCTACCACTTCGTCCGGGTTCACACCCTTGTGGGGCTCTCGGGAAAAGAGCTCACTGACGATTTTCTGAACGCGGGGAATGCGCGTCGAACCACCGACAAGAACCACCTCATCGATGTCACCGGGATTCAAACCGGCGTCCTTCAGGGCTTGGCGGCAACGACCGGCGGTCCGCTGCAGGAGGTCTTCGATCAAGGCCTCGAGCTTGGCACGCGACAATCTCTCGTTCAGGTGTTTCGGACCGGTCGCGTCAGCGGTAATGAACGGCAACGTGATCTCCGTCTCCTGTGCGGTGGAGAGTTCGCACTTGGCTTTCTCGGCCGCCTCTTTAAGGCGCTGGAGAGCCATCTTATCTCCCGAGAGAGGATCGCTGCCTTCCCTCGCTTTATATGCCTCGATCAACCATTCAATGATGACCTGGTCGATGTTGTCGCCACCCAGGTGGGTATCTCCGTTCGTGGCCTTGACCTCGACCACGCCCTCACCCACTTCAAGTATCGAAATGTCGAACGTGCCGCCGCCACAATCATAGACAGCGATCGTTTCATCAGCCTTCTTGTCCAGCCCGTACGCCAATGCCGCTGCCGTCGGCTCGTTGATGATTCGCAACACTTCCAGGCCCGCAACCTTTCCGGCATCCTTGGTTGCCTGGCGCTGGGAGTCGTTGAAGTAGGCAGGCACCGTGATCACAGCCTGACCGACACTCTGGCCCAGATAGTCCTCAGCCGCCGATTTCAACTTCTGAAGGATCATGGCCGAAATTTCCGGTGGAGAGGACTGCTTGCCGCCGGCGTCGATCCGCACGTCGTTCTTGGCATCAACCACCTTGTACGGCACCATTTTCATTTCTTCAGTCACTTCATCGCGACGACGCCCCATGAACCGCTTGATCGAGTAAATGGTGTTCTCCGGGTTCGTCACCGCCTGGCGCTTGGCAACCTGCCCGACGAGTCGCTCCCCTTCTTTCGCGAACGCAACAACCGACGGAGTCGTCCGCCCGCCCTCCTGATTGGAGATGACGACCGGTTCTCCACCTTCCATGACCGCCACGACCGAATTCGTGGTTCCGAGGTCGATCCCAACAATCTTGCTCATCTGTACTCCTTCTCCTGCGACACTTTTTCAGGACATCTCTCTGATTCTAATTTCAATGATTGCACCCCAAAGTATAAGACTTGAGTCTGTCATTGTCAATTTATCCTTATACGTTAACCATAAGAAACGCAGCAATTCCCACATAAACGACTGATAAATAACACGATATAGGCGTTGATCACTGCGGGAGTCCGAAGTCCGTGGTCCGAAGTCGGCCAAGGTCTGGCGTGGATTATCAGATTTGGAAGCCTTAAGGCTTGGCGCGACCTGAACGACACTTGAGGGAAGGCGTCTGAGCGTGGGGGGACCGGACCGGCGTTCAAGTTCCCACAACGGCACGGGCTGCCGACATGGGTGTGCACTCATGAAATCATGGATTGCGAGGGGCCGGTGGGCCCGACGCCAGGCAAATGGTCGGATCTGCCGCTCGACCGGGTTAGTCAGTCGGCTTGGCGGTCGGAGTAGATCCGCTGAATCCGCGCCACGTACGCCTGCACCTGTTCGCTGGGACCTACGGTGCCAAGGTAGCGTGCGAGCCCTTCCCACAGGCCGTGACGAGAGACGTAGTCCTTCAGGATCCGCGTCCCGAGATCAACGTTGTCTTCGATGCGGAACAGGTTGATCTTTTCCACGTCCGCCAGGGATCCCCAGGTCGGGACGTGAATCTGCATGATGCCGACCGCGTCCTTGCCGGAAATGGCGAATGGGTTGGCGGAACTCTCGACGAGCAGGACACTGGCAACCAGTTGAGGGTCTACATCATGCTTGAGGCCGCTGGCGACGACCGCACGGGCTATGCGTGCCCGCTGGATAGAACTCACACGAGAATGGCGGCCAAGGAGATCCTTGATGGAATCAATCGCCGGATCGGAAATCGGCACAAACATTCCGACAACCTCATCAGAAGGCTGGGCGACGGGAGCCTTGGCGGTCTGATCGGACAAAACGGAGGTATTGGAAACCGGGAAAAGGGAGATAATGACAACGGTCGTGACCGAATATACCAATAATTTCAATGATTTAGAAAGCTTGTCAGTACAGACCAAGCTGTGAGTCAGATACTTCCTGTTCCGCCGACTTCCATTCCGCGACACCTGTCGCAAAAGGCTATGCCTCGCATGCTCCCTCCTTGGGACACAAAAAATAGCGCCTGGTCGGACCTCTGGTCCGAATGAAGGCGCAAACCTCTACGACAATTGTGACGGGCCCTGATTGCCTAATGCAAGCAAAAGAAATCGCCCACAAATCGGGCAGTCGAAAAGGCTTGTAGGTGCGATGACAACCCCGTTACCATGGAGGGTTTGCCCTTCAATCGGATTCACCCCGGAGCGACTGCAGGATGGGGCTTTCGCGGACTTCGATCCATGACGGATCGCCTGAAACAGGGAATATTTTTTCAACAGAGGACGTTTTCTTGAGGCACACGAGAGCTGGGAAGACCTCTGGCGTGACACCGAAGGGCACGCCCGATTTGTTCTACCAGGGCCTGATACAGACCGCCGTGGGTCCTTCTCAGCTTGAAACGGGGAATCGCCGGGGCGCGAAACTCAAGGTACCTCCCGTTTCGATCAAGGACAGTTCCTCGTGAACCTCCAGGCTATGGTTGCTGTATCATACGTACTCCCCTGCCCCAGGCAAAAACTCCCACGAGTGGCGGAACACACAGTAAAACGGCTATAGGTGAACGCATGTCATCGGAACTCGGCTACTATCGGCACCCAACGATCTCAAACAACACCATCGTTTTCGTGTGCGAGGACGACCTGTGGACGGTGTCGGCCGGCGGCGGCACCGCCCGGCGGCTGACCGCAAACCCTGGTGCGGCATCGTTCCCGGTGTTCTCCCCGGACGGACAATCTCTGGCATTCACCGGATGCGACGACGGGCCGGCCGAAGCTTACGTGATGGCTGCCGAGGGGGGCATTCCCCGGCGTCTGACTTGGCTGGGTGCCAGAACCCAGACGCTCGGCTGGAATCAGGATGGTCGCGACGTCATCGCCGCAACAGACTGGAGGCAGCCTTTCGCCGCCCACATGCGCTTGATTTCGGTTCGAACGTCGGGTGATGCGCCCGAGTTCCTGAACTACGGCCCGGCGCGAGCCCTTTCTTTCGGTCCCGAACCCGGCTCTGTGGTCATCGGCCGGAACTCCGGAGACCCCGCACGCTGGAAGCGCTATCGGGGCGGAACAGCCGGGACGCTGTGGATCGATCGGCAAGGTGAAGGCAACTTCTCGAAGCTGATACGGCTCGATGGAAATCTTGCGAACCCGATGTGGATCGGATCTCGCATCTACTTCCTTTCCGACCACGAAGGAAACGGCAATCTGTACTCGTGCACGCCGACCGGCCGAGGCCTCAAACGGCACACATCACACGAAGATTTCTACGTCCGCTTTCCCTCCAGCGACGGGCAGCGAATCGTCTATCACCGAGGTGCCGATATCTTCGTTTTCGATCCGAACCGCGGCACGTCGGGTAAGGTCGAGATCGGCATCCGCAGCACCTTCGGCCAGAAGAACCGGAAGTTTGTCAGCGCGAGCCGTTACCTGGAAGGATTCGACCTGCATCCAAAAGGTCATTCCCTGGTGAGTGTTCACCGGGGCGGTCTTCACGCGATGGGTCTCTGGGAAGGAGCCCCCCGGAGGCTGGGTGCAGTATCCAGGGCACGCTATCGTCTCCCATCCTGGCTCCCTGACGGCAAACGTGTCCTGGCAGTGACCGATGAGGGCGGCGAAGAAGACCTGGTCATCTTCACGATAGACGGATCCAAAGAGCCGAGGAAGATTCAGGGTGACTTCGGGCGGGCGACGGACCTGTTGATAGCATCTGGCAATACCTCTACGGAGAAGCCTCGAAAGAAGAAGAAAGACAAAGCGAGAAAGAAGCGAGCCGGCAGGGCCGCGAAGACAGATCACGAGCTGGTCGCGCTGACGAACAACAGACACGAACTGATCCTGGTGGACCTCACAGATGGAACATCGCGTGTGCTCGACCGCAGTGCCCACAGTCGAATAAACGGGGTGGCCTGGTCACCGGATTCGCGATGGCTGGCCTACGGATTTTCAACATCCGAGCGAACCAGTTGCATTCGCTTGTGTCAGGTCGAAACCGGTCAGATCACATCCATTACCAGAGCCGACTTCTTCGATACCTCACCAAGCTTTGACCCCGCCGGAACGTACCTCTACTTCATTTCGTTGCGCACCTTCAATCCCGTGTACGACAGCCACTACTTCGATCTTGGTTTCCCGAAAGGGTCCCGACCGTACCTTGTGACACTGCAACAGGACACGGTGTCGCCCTTCGCGATGGCGACTCGAACGCCTCGACCACCGGGGGCTTCTCATGACGATGACGCGCCGACCGAGAACGATGACACGGACGAGGAACCATCACGGACCCAAATCGATCTGGCGGGGATCGAGGACCGCATCGTGGCCTTTCCCGTTAGCGAGGGTCGATATGGGCGCATTTTCGGAGCGCAGGACAGGGCCCTTTTCAGTCGATACCCGGTCGAGGGCAGCCTGGACGAAGAAGACGAATATGACACGGAGCCCGCGGCCGACGGCACTCTCGAATTCTGGAACTTCAAGAAACATAAATCAGGGCGCGTTTCGGACAGCATCACCGACTTCTGCCTGTCGCTGGATCGCAAGGTACTTGGAATCCACTCCGGAAACCGCGTCCGGGCTCTGCCGGCATCTTTCAAGGAAGATCCCGAAAAGAACAAGGATGAGTGTTCCCGCGAGTCGGGTTGGGTGGACCTGGGCCGAATCCGGGCCGCTGTCGTGCCCACCGACGAGTGGCGGCAGATGTATGACGAGGCATGGCGCCTCCAGCGCGAACAGTTCTGGACGCCGGACATGTCGGGAATCGACTGGGAGCAAGTCCGCGACCGATACCTGTCGCTTCTGGACCGGGTCGGCAGTCGCGCGGAGTTTTCCGATCTGCTCTGGGAAATGCAGGGTGAGTTGGGAACGTCGCACTGCTACGAGATGGGCGGGGATTACAGGCCACGACCGAACTGGAGCCAGGGTTTCCTGGGCGCCGATCTCTCATACAACAAAAGGACCGGGAACTGGCGTGTCGAGAAGATTCCCCGGGGAGATTCCTGGGACGCCCGGGCGTATTCCCCGCTGGCGGCCCCGGGTCTCGACATCCGTGCAGGCGACGAGATTCTGGCGATAGGAGGCGAGCCGCTTGGCAAGCATGCGTCTCCTTACGGCCACCTCGTCCATTTCGCCGACAAAGAAGTCCAGATCACGGTGCGCAAGCGCGGCCATGGACGATCGGGTGAACCGCGCACAGTCACGGTGAAGGCTCTGAGAGATGAGACCCCGCTTCGCTATCGCGACTGGGTGGAAGCCAACCGACGCCGCGTCCACGACGAAACGGACCAGCGTGTGGGCTACGTGCATATCCCGGACATGGGTGCATACGGTTATTCGGAGTTTCACCGTTATTACGGACGGGAATCGAGCCGGGATGGCTTGATCATCGACGTGCGGAACAACCGGGGCGGTCACGTTTCACAACTGCTTCTGGAAAAACTCCTGCGGCGGAGGATCGGCTACGACATCAGTCGATGGTCCGAACCGATGCCCTACCCCGACGCTGCGCCGATGGGCCCGATGGTCGCGTTGACGAACGAACACGCCGGCTCCGACGGCGACATTTTCTGCCATGCCTACAAGCTGTTCGGACTCGGACCTCTGATTGGGAAACGGACCTGGGGAGGAGTGATCGGCATCTGGCCCCAGGCAGCACTTGTAGACGGCACCGTGACGACGCAGCCGGAATACGCGGCCTGGTTCGAAGACGTTGGCTACGAGGTGGAAAACTACGGAACGGAGCCCGACATTGAAGTGGATATCCGTCCCCAGGACTACGCCGCCGGTCGTGACCCACAGATGGAACGCGCAATCGTGGAGGTCAAGCGCGAGATGCGCCGCAAACCGTCAAAGAAACCTCAAGTGTAGGTGCGCTCTATGAGCGCACGTGCGGTCACAGACCGCACCTACATCGACACCTCACACCCGATCCACACCAACTCTGACCGAACGGCAGATGTAGGTGCGCTCTGTGAGCGCATGTCTTTCGATTCCCCAAAATATGCGGTCATAGACCGCACCTACATTTCAGGTAGCCGCCACTCAGAGCGCAGATTATCTGCACTTCGTCCGACGGCTGAACAGGAGTGGACAGATCCCGGACCTGTTCTCCTTCCACGAAGATCTTGATGTGCTTCCGAACCGAATCCTGCTCGTCGATGATAAGGAAATCCACACCGGAATAGAGAGGCTGGCCCAGGTGGTCCGACGTTTTACCAGCCACTCATCAAGATGAGCGACGTCACTCTTCCCGTCTCAGCCTGGCATCCAGAAGCAGTCGGATGATGTTTTGATCGCAGCCGTCCATGGCCCTGGCGACAGGGATTCCAGCCTCCGGATCGGCACCTTCATCCAGCAGCATTTCCACAGTGTCGACATCATTCGACATCACGGCAAACATCAACGGCGTCCACCCGTGCCGGTCCGGAGCGTTTGGATCTGCGCCCATGTCGAGAAGCCGGCGTACGAATTCGTGGTCTCCGCCTGGTGAAGCGTCAAACAGCTCGATGTCGAGCGCACTCCGATGCGGGCTTTGGGACAGGGGTTCCTTCCTCCGATGCCTCCACAGAAGATAGATGGCCGGCGGTATCGGCAGAAACCAGAGAAGGTAGAACCAACCGGTCATCTCAGATATCGGCCACCACCGCCACCAGAAATTCGCCGTGAGACGGAGTTCCTCATGTGAGGACATCCCAACCGCATCGAAGAGTCCGGCGACATCGCCCAGATCTACCGTATTTCTCAGTTGATCGTAAAAGTCACGCTCGTTGAATCGGGATTCGAGATAAAGGAACGTCCGTTCATACTCCTCGTACTCGTCGGTCGCCTCGACCCTGTAAATCGTGTTGGTGGCTCGGTCGAGCATGACATGGCTCGTACCGCTGCCACTGAAGTAGATCGCAAATCCTTCGTGAAACCACGCCGGCAACTCCATCCTCGGATTAGCGTCGCATAGGGTCGATTGAAGAAAGGCGTGCACGAGCTCATGGGACACCGTAGTTGCCAGGGATTCTTCGGTGAGCCGTGCCCGGTCGCGGGTGGGTTGCGGTTGATCCAGAACCGCAATGTATCGACAGGACATGGTTACCGCGCGAATGGATGGGGAATTGAAAGCCGCACGGATCGCATCGGGCATCAGATCACGGCTTGGGTAGTACTTCAGGTAAACCAATCCTGCCGGTGGGCGAAACCCAACCTCTTCCCTCAGCCTGGCGATCGCGGCATCAGGTGTTGTTGCCAGCGCCACCAGTTCGCGGCGAACGGTAGCCGGGTCTTCATCTGGATCGGCGAAGTCCAGGAAGAGCGACGCCCGGACCCTGGCGGCGACAATGGAAGCCGGAAGCTCGTACGTTATCCCGGACAAGCATCCGACCAGCCGCTTGTAAGACTCCACGGTCCGTTCCACTTCTGCTTCGGATCCAAGAATCGGATTGTCCAATCGAAGGAACGACCCGTCCGCGCCCATCGCCTGTCCAAGTTCGGGACATTCGGCAAGCGTCCGGATTATGGTTTCGTCAGGAGTCGGAACGGCGTCTTGAGAAGGCGAGGCAAGAGCGACGATGGACAACAACAGAAACGCATGAACAAGGAGGAAACGCAAAACAGGGAACCTCACATTCCCTGCCTGACGTGATCGACGGTTCCCACTGTTTCCTTTTCTGTCATCCCCCACAATGTAATACGCCCTTCCGGCTATGTCTCCGAATTGCGACTGAAATCTGGAGTCAGGAGACAGAATCACACAGGACAACGCATTCAAACTCGTGACTCACCGCTCCAGGAACATCATGGAAAACATCGTTGCCAAACTGTTAGGAGATTTTGAAAACGGAAAGACGAGGCGGCGTCAGCTCATTCAAGGCGGAATTAGAGAGCCGGGACTGGGACAATGCGTGGAGGAGTCTTACAAACGCACCTCACCTTCATGGGTTGCGGTTCCATGGCTTGCATCATACAATCATCATGGAACTCGCTGGAATTGGAGTTCCTGACCACGCGATGGAGTCAATTACAGGTCACTTGTCGCGTCGGATGCTACAGCACTACAATCAAATCGCATGACAACCAATTGGTGTCACGGCAGGGCTATCCGACAAACCTGTTGAAACTAAAGACTCCGGAGAGATGTCCGAGTGGTTGAAGGAGCACGCTTGGAAAGCGTGTGTGGGGGTAACCTCACCGTGGGTTCGAATCCCACTCTCTCCGCTCATTTGCTCCCTGGGGCGAGTCGTAGACCGAGTAATTATCAGGCTTTAGGGGGGCTGTGCAATCGGCGCCCGCGAACCCCGCCAGGTCCGGAAGGAAGCAACGGTAGTGGGTTACCCGATGTGACACAGTATCCCCCGGGCCTGGCCTTCTCACCGGCCCTTTTACCAGGCACGAAGACAACAGCAAGTCGACCCGAATGAAATATCAGGTCATCGCGCGCAAATTTCGCCCACAGACCTTCGAGGAGGTCGTCGGACAGAGCCCGATCGTTCAGACGCTGCAGAATGCGATCGAGATGGATCGGGCCGGGCACGCCTACCTCTTCTGTGGCCCAAGGGGAGTCGGCAAGACGACGACCGCGAGACTGCTGGCCAAGGCGTTAAACTGCGCGAAAGGCCCGACGGCCACACCGTGCAACGAATGCCCGTCATGTCAGGAGGTATCGGTAGGCCGGTCGATCGATGTTCTCGAGATCGACGCCGCCTCGAACACCGGCGTCGACAGCATTCGCGAACTCCGGGAGAACGCCCGCTACGCCCCGTCGCGAGACCGGCACAAGATCTTCGTCATCGATGAAATCCACATGCTGTCGACCTCGGCCTTCAACGCCCTGTTGAAGATCCTCGAAGAACCACCTTCACATGTCGCCTTCATCATGGCGACGACCGAGCGGCACAAGCTACCTGCAACGATTCTGTCGCGATGTCAGCAGTTCGTTTTCAGAACGATCTCACCTTCCGAGATTCAGGAACATCTGAAGAGTATCGCCGAACGGGAAGGTATCAAGCTCAGCGATGGCGCGCTCAACTACGTGGTCAAGGCGGCGGAAGGCAGCATGCGGGATGCCCAGTCCCTGCTCGACCAGATCATCGCGTTCGGCGGCCAGGAAATTTCAGATGATGAAGTCCGCGACGTGCTCGGGTTCATTCCGGCGGACATCCTGGATCGATCGACCGAGGCATTGATCGCCAGGGATTCGAAGGCATTGATCGAAATCGTCGAGATCGTCGTCGACCAGGGTCTCAACCTGCAGCAGTTCGTACGGGAATTTCTCTCCAGAATTCGGGACCTCCTGTTGGCCAAACTGGGAATCGCCGAAAAGATTCTGGGAGCACCGGAAGAGCGTGAAAGGATCGCGGCCCAGGCCGAAGAGTTTTCCGAACAGGATCTGATCCGCTTCTTCGACATGTTGCTACGCCTTGAAAACGACCTGCGGTGGACGTCCGAGCCGCGTTTCCACCTTGAAGTGGGATGCATCAAGCTTGCAAAGGTCGCACAACTGCGAGATATCGAAGACGTGATCCGGGAGCTCAAGGGGGGAGAAGGTCCTTCAACCGAACCGACTCGGAAGACAACGAACAGGCCCAGACCCGCGCTGGAACCGAAGGCGCCAACTCGTCGGGCTGTGGAGCCACCGAAAAGCGCGCCGAAGCCGGACATCCCGCCACCGAAAATTCGTCCCGCAAACGACAGTGTGCGGCCACCGACCCCACTCCCGACTCCGGCTCCCACACCACCGGAACAGCCGACGGTCCCGGAATCGCCGAAACCGGCACCGGTCAAACAACCGGCAGTGAAGCCGCCAGCCGAACCACCGAAAAAGTTGAGCCTCAAGGACCGGTTTCGGCAAAAGGTGGAAGAAAAGTCCCAAACCACCGCACTGTATCTGGAACGGATCAAGACTATCCGCGAGGAAGAGAAACGACTCGTCATCGAGGTGTCGAACAAAGTCGTTGCCGCGGCAATGGACAGTGCCGAACACAAAAAGGTACTCGAGGCGGCGGCGGGCGAACTGCTTGGAAAAGAAATTTCTGTATCACATATAATGGACGGGGCCTCCGAGGGCACCGGGGAAGGCACCTCCGCCACATCGCTTCGGGACTCCGTAAAGAACGAAGCCCTGGTGCAAAGCTTTCTGGATGTGTTCCGAGGTGACATCAAGCACGTCAAGAGCGCGAAGGATTCCACGACGGAAACGGGCAAATAGGAGCGGATTCATGAAGAACATGCAGCAGATGATGAAACAAGCTCAGAAGATGCAGGAAGAGATGCAAAAAAAGCTTGAGCAGACTGTTGTCGAGGGTGACGCAGGGGGCGGCATGGTGTCGGTAAAGATGAACGGCAACAAAGAACTGCTCTCGGTACATATCGAGCCGGACGTGCTCAACGGTGACGACAAGGAAATGCTCGAGGATTTGATCGTGGCTGCTTTCAGGGCCGCGGCCAAGAACGTTGACGACGCGGTTGCCGGCCAGTTGGGAAACATGGCCTCCGGATTAAAGTTACCCGGTCTTTTCTGAGCCTTCGAACATGGCAGACATCGCTGAACCCGTCACCAGGCTCGTCGAAAGCTTTCGAAAGCTACCGGGTATCGGAACCAAATCCGCGCAGCGTATGGCGTTTCACCTTCTCAGGGTCGAGGCCGAAGAAGCTGAACAGCTCGCCCACGCGATCCTCGAAATGAAAAGGTCGATCCGGCGCTGCTCGACCTGCAACAACCTCACCGACGCCGATCTCTGTCACTTCTGCACGCATCCTAACCGAAACGACCGGCTCCTGTGCATCGTTGAAGAATCAAACAACATCCTCACGATCGAGAACACGCACGAATTCAACGGTCGCTACCACGTCCTGCTCGGTGCGCTGTCTCCGTTGAAGGGCATCGGTCCGGACCAACTCGCGATCGCCTCGCTCATCGAACGACTCCAGGCGGGAGCGGTCGAGGAAGTCATCATCGCGACAAATCCCAACGTCGAAGGTGAAACGACGGCACTCTACCTGTCGAAGCTGATCAAACCTCTCGATATTCGTGTGACCCGCCTGGCCATGGGATTGCCGGTCGGCAGTGACCTGGACTACGCGGATTCCGTCACGATGACGAAAGCGCTGGAAGGTCGGCGAGAGATTTAGATAGTTGTCAGACGCCGGTCACGGTTTCCCTCGCAACCGACCACTGCTCGCTTCCCTACTTACACAGAGATCAACTCTTCGAATTCGGGAATAGCGTCGCGAAGTCTTTTTTGAATTCCGTACTGCAGGGTAACCGTGGCGCTGGAACAACCGTTACACGCGCCGACCAGGCGCACCTTCGCCGAGTTGCCGACGACTTCCACAAGTTCGATGTCGCCGCCGTCGGCGTGTAGGGCGGGACGGACCTGTTCGAGGACGGCTTCCACGCGCTGCTGCATGGTATCGCCTGCGACCGGTGGGGAGGGTTCTACCGGCGGGGCGGGAGAATCCAGATTCACACCGAGGAGTTTTGATAGGAATCCCATAACAACCTCAGGCTCGGCTCGCGGCGGCCATCATGTCGTCGAACACATCTTCGGCGTGATATGAACTGCGGACCAGAGGCCCGGAGAAGACCCACCGGATCCCCATTCGACGGCCGAGTTCGGCGAATTCATCGAATTCTTCGGGCGTGTAGTACTTCTTGATTTCAGCATGCTTCGGAGTGGGCCGCAGGTACTGGCCGATCGTCAGGATGTCGACTCCGGCTTCGGCAACGTCGGCCATCAGTTCGTGGATCTCCGGGGTCTCCTCACCAAGACCCACCATGATTCCCGTTTTGGTGAAGATGTCTCGGGCCATCTCTCTTGCCGTTTCGAGCAGCCTGAACGAAACGGCGTAGTCAGACTTGAATCGTATGGTGGGATAGAGGCGTTCGACAGTCTCGATGTTGTGCGAAAAGATGTCGGGATCGGCATCCAACACGGTCTTGAGCGAGTCCATCGAACCTTGAAAGTCCGGTGTCAGCAACTCGACTTTCACATGAGAGTCCAACTTTCGGATCTCGCGAACGGTGTCGGCGAACACGGTCGCGCCACCGTCGGCCAGATCATCCCGGTCAACCGATGTGATGACGGCATGTTTGAGCCTCATGTCGCCCACCGCGGCGGCAACCCGGGCCGGCTCCAGCAGATCCAGTTCCGTTGGCTGCCCGGAGTTCACGGCACAGTAGGCGCAGGCGCGAGTACACGTATCGCCGAGGATCATGAACGTCGCCGTCCGGTGTTTCCCCCAGCATTCGGCAAGGTTCGGGCACCGGGCGTTCTCGCAGACGGTATTCAGCTTGTGCGATTGCACGATACGGCGAACTTCGAAGAAGTCCTCCCCGCTTGGAATGCGCACCTTCAACCAGTCGGGCCGACCTGTCATGTGGGTAGTATACCGGAAGCGGGAAGAGCGAGCAGCGGGCAGCGAGCAGCGAGCAGCGAGCAGCTGGAAGCTTGCAGCGGACAGCGGGTAGCGAGCAGCAGGCAGCGGGAAGCGGGTAGCTGGCCAGCGGATAGAACGTCCGACTCCGGTCCGAAAGCTGCCCGCTACAAGCTACTCGCTAACAGCTACATATGAATGCTCACGCCGTATACGCCTTCCATGGCTTCATGCACGGCTTCGGAAAGAGTGGGATGGGCATGAATGGTGTGGATCAAGTCTTCCGCAGTCGCCTCGAGTCCGATCGACGCGACGGCTTCGGCGATCAACTCGGTGACGCCGTTGCCGATCATGTGGACGCCCAGGATTTCACCATACTTTTCATCGGCAACAACCTTGACGAAACCGTCGGTGGCATCCTCGATCATGGCTTTGCCGATCGCCGAGAATGGAAACTTTCCGACCTTGACGGTGTGCCCGGCAGCGCGGGCGGCTGCTTCGGTCAGACCAACGCTGGCAACCTGGGGTTCGCAGTAGGTACAACCGGGAACCTGGTCGTAACGGATCGGAACGGGATTCCTGCCCGCGATTCGTTCGACGGCGACGACTCCCTCATGGGATGCGACATGAGCCAGCCACGGCGTCGGCACGATATCTCCGATAGCGTAGACGTCGGGAACGCTGGTTTCCATGTACTCGTTGACGTTGACGTAGCCCTTGTCATCGGTGACCACTCCAAGTTTTTCCAGACCGAGGCCGGAGGTGTTCGGAGCCCGGCCCGTTGCCATCAGCAGCTTCTCGGCCTTGACTTGCTTTTCCTCGCCCTTGCCGGTCCGGAACAAGACCTCGAGCGCGCCCTTCTTAACCGTGGCACTTTCCAGCCTGGCCCCGGTATGTACATCGATTCCCTGTTTCTTCAAGGTGCGCCGCAATTCCTTGGAGACATCTTCGTCCTCAATCGGAACCAGATGCGGGAGGACTTCCAGCAATGTGACCTTGGTACCGAAGCTCGAGTAGATCGAAGCGAACTCCACTCCAACCGCTCCGCCCCCCACGATGACCATCGACTTTGGTATCGATTCCAGATCCAAAGCTTCATTGTTGGTAATCACATACCGTCCATCAACATCGTAGCCAGGCAGTGGCCGGGGTTCGGAACCCGTGGCGACGATCACCTGCTTCGCCCGAACTTCCGTTGTAGCACCGTTACCTTCGACGGCAATGTGACCCGGCCCCGCCAGCGTTGCGGTGCCCTTGAATGTGGTCACATCGTTCTTCTTCATGAGAAACTCGACGCCTTTTGTCAACTTGGAGACGATGACGCTTTTCCGCTTCTGGACCTTGGAGAAATCCACTTCAACTTCGCTGGTGTTGAAGCCGTGTTTTGACGCCCGGCGGATCTTTCCCAGCAGGGCGGCATCATGTAACAACACCTTGGTCGGGATGCACCCCCGCAACAGGCACGTCCCGCCCATGCGAGCGTCCTTTTCGATAATCGCCGTCCGCAGACCGAGTTGGTGCGCGCGAATCGCAGCAACGTACCCTCCGGGTCCGGACCCAATGATCGCTACGTCGAATACTTCTTGTCCCACCACAGATACTCCCTTATGGATTTTCAGCCAGCATGGAATAAGGGAGATTAACACAAATAAAAGGGGCTGCCGATGGATGGGAGGGTGAGGTGCAGACCCGAATTTTGCAAACAAAAGAGCAGTCACGCCAGGAACGTGACCAATGAGGACGGGACATCGAGGAACTGCTGAAGGTGTTTCAGCAGCATTACAGGTAGGTTGCAGGTGCGCTCTATGAGCGCACGTCTTCTCGATTCCGGAAGACATGCGGTCATAGAGAATGAGCGGTCATAGACCGCACCTACAGCTTCGGGTTCAGGAAATATCGAAGTGCTCGGTCTGCAGGAGCGGATCCGCTTTGACGAGAATCTCTTTCCGCGTCTCCTCCTCCAACTCGGGCAGATCGACAAACTCTCCGCCCTTGAGGGCCTTCGCCACCTCGGTACTCACCCGCACGGTGATCTCGTCCCCGTCGATCATGGCCAGCATCTTCCTCAGTTCCTGCTGGATCTCATAGCAGATGGTTTCCGCAGCCTTTACGTAACCAGACCCACCACAACGAGGACAAGCACTTCCGAGAATCCGCTCGAGCGAAGGTTGGGTCCGCTTTCGTGTGATCGCAACTAGACCGAAATCGTTAAACTGAAGGATCTTTGACGGCGACCGATCCTTTCGCAACTCTTCTTCCAGCGTCAGCATCACGCGCTGCCGGTTCTTCCTCTCCTCCATGTCAATGAAATCGACGACAATGATTCCACCCAGATTCCGGAGGCGGACCTGGCGAACGATTTCATGTGCTGCGTCCATGTTCGTACGGACGATGGTGTCCTCCAGACGGTTCGACTTTCCGACGAACTTGCCTGTATTGACATCGATTGCGACAAGCGCTTCAGTCTGGTTGACAACAATGTAACCGCCGGAACGAAGCCACACCTTCGGCCGCAGGGCCTTTTCGATTTCCTGCTGGAGCCCGAACTCCTCGAAGATCGGGGTTTCCTTGACATGCAACCGCACGCGATTGACAAGCGACGGTTGGAAGTTGTTCACAAATTCCAGCACTCTTGCATACTCGACCTCGTTATCGAGGCGGATCGCCTTGAACTCGTCCGAAAGTTGATCTCGAAGAACACGCTGAACCAGGTTCAGATCACTGTGGATCAGAGTTCCGCCCGAGCTCTTTTCGCTCTTTTGACGAATGTCCCGCCACAAGTTACCGAGAAACTGAATGTCCTGGATGAACTCCTTCTCATCTTTTCCATCACCCGCCGTGCGCACGATGAAACCGCCGGGAAGGCCTTCTCGATTCTCGTTGATAATGCGCCGTAATCTGGCACGCTCGTCCTCAGATGGGATCTTCCGCGAAACACCGATGTGGTCGACCGTGGGCATATAGACCAGGTACCGTCCGGGAAGAGCGATGTGGGAGGTGATACGTGCACCCTTCTTACCCAACGGCTCCTTGGAAACCTGGACGAGTATTTCCTGCCCTTCTTTCAAGAGCTCGGAAATCATAGGACCTTTCGGCCCCTCCGATTGGGACGAGTCCGGTTTGGATGAACCGCGACGTCGGGGTCTCCGCGTTGGGGGTTTGCGCGTGAACCAACGGTCGTCCTTGCGTTCGGTTATATTTGCAGTGCCTGAAACAGGGTCTTCCAGTTGTTCGCCGTTGTCGTCGTTGGCGTCGTTGGCGTTGTCGGTCTCGTTCTCGGCCGCCGACCGACCGCCGGGCTCAGTGGACCCGGCAGGGACTGCTTCTTCGTCGGTATCGACTTCCTCGGTTGGCATTTCCAGTATTAGATCAATCCCGTCATCGTTGGCTTCGTCGACTCCAGATTCGGATGCGGGAGGCTCGATGACATCGGAGTCAGGCTCAGGGGTGCCGGCATCGGCTTTTTCGTTGTCAGGCAGGCCGTTCTCCGTTACATACAGAGGGGCATCCTGGTCCACCGCGGGCATGCTCGCCTCCCGTGGAAACTGCTCCATCAGGTGCTGATCTTCAGTCTCGTCGATTACCTGTTCCAGTTCGGCTTCGGCTTCGGCCTCGGCCGGGTCGGGACCACCCGCGGCTGGGTCCGTGTACTTGGCAAGCGACTCACCCGGCAGCAACTGGATACCTTTCTGGCTACGCTCGTCGCGACGGCCCCGAGACTCGGATCGATCGCGAGGCTCAGGACGCCTCCGAGACTCGGACCGCTTCCGAGACTCGGACCGCTTGCGAGGCTCGGGCCGCTCGCGCGGTTCGGACCGTTCGCCTGTCTCGGACTGCTCACCGGTCTCGGTCTGCTCGCCGGTCTCGGGCCGGGTCTCCTTCTGCGACTCGAACGAAGGTATTCGCACCTTCTTGTCGCGTCGTTCGCCCCGGCGGCGTGAGCCCCGTGAATCGGGGGATTGTGCCCGGGGCTCCTCGGTTTCTCGAGGTCCCGCTTCGACAGGTTCTTGAGGTTTCGGAGCGCGTCGCCGGGGGGCGGGGCGCTCGCTCACGGGCCGGGTCTCCAGGGCTTCTTGTTCGGCAGATGCAACGACGCGCTCGTACTCATCGGTGTCTTCAAAGAAATCAGAGACATACAGGAAGGCATCACGTTCGAGCCCGATGTTCACGAAGGCAGACTGCATGCCGGGCAGCACTTTGGTGACACGCCCTTTGTATATGTTGCCAGCAATGTTTTGGGATCGATGACGCTCGATCAGGAACTCCACCAGTTCATCGTTCTCAAGAACCGCGATTCTGGTTTCCTGACGGGTCGAGGAAATAACCAGCTCTTTTCGCATCAAAGCTCCTATTGAGGACGCTCAAAGACTCCATGTCTGATGTCGGACGGAATTCAATTATGCTGCTTGAACTTCCATCATCTGAAAGACAGGCGTTCTTCGGCCCCCTGCTACACCCGTAGCCAACGACGCACAGGGGTACTCCTCGACGCGAACGCGCGAGCGCAGACTTCGCACAATGTCATGGAAACTCCTGGCCCGGAGGAGCTGGACTACGCGTTGTGGCACGCCTGATTCGCGAACGGGAGGGTTCAACCGGTCCGGCCGAGCCTCCAGGACCACAAGCGGATGCCCGGCACACAACAATCTTCCGGCCGGCACCCGAACGGGTCGGCAGCGAACGGGCTCGCCGAGGATCTCGCTCCAAGGCGAAGATCCTTCCGGCCCGAACAGTGCCCCATCATCACAGCCTGGTCAGCTGTTTTCGCGAATCGCCGCTCCACAACGCGAGTTGAAGCTCAACTCTTACGACGCGGCGTCACGGGCAAAAACCTTTAAAAAACAAAAACTCTTGGCGGAATTCCCCTCAGGGCCCGCCAACAACAAAACTCTTGAAATCGTAGGAATCCGGCGCGATCGGCCACCAGATGTCGTGGGCATCTCCGTTGAATGCCCGACCTCTCGGTTGGCAATGCTGCCGATGATCCAACTCGATTCCGGCCGGGGACAATCCCCGGTTCGAAGTTGCCCCCCGGGCGGCACACATGCTCGCGCGGAAAGCTCTGGGAGACGGTCCGTCGGGTCGGCCGTCCCGTCTGGCCGTATCGGGGACCGATGTCCCACTGTCGCTCGACTCCGGACATACCGGTTTGATCGGTTGGCATCCGAATCGGCGAATTAAATAAAGTCCGACCGAAAATCGCACTCCTGGCGATCACACAACTCTTTTAAGTCCTATCTATGCCAATGCAGGAACGGGGTTTTCCGGGTTCCGGCCCCAACCGGCAGATCTCCAGGAACGGGCCGATCGCAAATTCGACCCCGGAAAACATCTCGCGCTTCCGGCAGAAAAACTATAGCACGATTCAATTCACGTAACGACATCGTCTGACGCTGACAATCAATCCCAGTCCGGCAAACGCCATGAGAATCGAGGAACCGCCATAGCTGACGAACGGCAGAGGGATTCCGGTAATCGGCATGAATCCGATCACCATCCCCACGTTGACCAGAATGTGGAACACGAAAAGGCCGACCACACCGACCACAATGAACAAACCCAGTGTGTCGCGCGGAGTTCTTGCACCCGATAGCGACCGAACGATGAGGGCCAGAAGCAGTCCGAGCGTCAGGCACACCCCGACAAAACCCAGTTCCTCGGCAACCACGGAGAAGATAAAGTCGGTGTGCCGTGTCGGAAGGAAACCCAGTTGGTTTTGGCTACCCTCGAAGAGCCCCTTACCCCACAGACCTCCGGCACCAATGGCGATTTTCGATTGAATGACCTGGTAGCCACTGCCCAGAGGATCGGTTTCAGGCTGCAGAAAGGTAATGATCCGGTCCTTCTGGTAGTCCTTCAGTACGAACCAGGTCAGGGGCAGCAACAGGATTACGATCAAGAGTCCGGACACCAGAACCACTGGCCGCACCCCTCGAACGAAGAGGCCGAACGCGATGATCGGAACGAAGGTCAAGGCAGTACCCAGATCCGGTTGCAGAGCTATCAATGCAACAGGAACCGCGCAGATAGCAGCCGCGGTCAGGATCTCGCTAAGACTCATGTAGGAATACTTCAGCTCTGACAGGTACCGGGCGAGGGCAATGACAACGACCATTTTCGCGATCTCGGAAGGCTGGAGTCCAAACGATCCGATACCGAACCAGCTTCTCGACCCGGCCACGGTATGACCGAAAAGCAGTACATAGACCAGTAGAGCCATCGTGCCGAGATAGAGCAACATGACATGCTCGGCAAGGACATGGTAGTCAATTGACGCGACGACAAACATCACGACGACGCCTGCACCGACCCACACAAGCTGACGGAGAAAGAAACTCTCCGATGGCATGGTTAGAGTGGAACTGTAGATCTCGAGCAGCCCAACCGTGCTCAGAGCCAGCGCGACCAGCAGGAGGGGCCAGTCAAAGTCCCTCCAGAAACGCGGGCTCCTCAATGATTCGATCATCGTTTCCCTGTCAGTTGTTCAAGCCGGCAATCTCGTTCGAGGGGTTCCTGCTGAAGCGGCCGACTTTCTTGTCGAAGAAGACCAGCATGACGGCTTGAGCGATCGGAGCCGCAGCGGAGCCACCGTGTCCGCCATTCTCAACAAAAACGCCGACGACGATTTCCGGATCGTCATAAGGAGCAAAGCCGACGAACCAGGCATGATCCTCGAACTCGTCGCGAGTGCCGTAAGCCTCTTTACCGACGACCTGCGCGGTGCCGGTCTTTCCGGCCACCTCAAAACCCCGAATTCGAGCTCGCGTGCCCGTGCCGAGTTCGTTGACCACACCCCACATCGCACTCCTTATGACGTCTACTGTCTGGTCGTCGATAGTGTAGCTTTCGTGACGAAGGTCGGGCGCCTCAACGCCGACCTCACGAATGGAGCGGGGATCGACCAGGTGAGGCTGGTTAAGCGTCCCTCCGGAAACCAGGCCGCCAATCGCCCAGGTCAGCTGCAATGGCGTGACATCGACAGGCCCCTGGCCGATGCTGACGGAAATCGTCTCACCCGGGTACCAGCGTTCGTTGGAAACCCGCTGCCGCCATTCCTCCGAAGGAATCAGCCCTGGGTCTTCTCCAGGAAGATCAACACCGGTTTTCCTGCCCAGGCCCATCGCCCGTGTTCGTTCCGATATCAGATCGATACCGAGCCGGTCGCCAACGTTGTAGAAAAAGACGTTGCACGAGTGGACGAGAGCATCGTGCAGGCCGATCTGGCCGTGCCCTCCACCCTTCCAGCAATCGAACGTGTTTCCGTAGAAGGACGCCGCGCCCGGACAGAAAAAGACTTCATCGGCCGCAATGACGTTCTCCTCGAGACCCGCAGCCGTCATAAAAACCTTAAACACCGACCCTGGGGAATAGTGGTTCTGTATCGCTCGATTTTGAAGCGGCTTGCGTGGATCCGACACCAGTCGCTCCCATTCATCCAAGCCGATCCCACCTGCAAATAGCGAGGGGTCGAACCCAGGCAAGCTCGCCATTGCCAGGATTTCGCCTGTGCCGGGGATCATCGCAACGGCTACCCCGGTTCGCTCTCCCAGAGCTTCTTCGGCAGCCAATTGCATGTCCAGATCCAGCGTCGTGTAGAGATCGTTCCCGGCCACGGGTTTGAGTTCGGCAAGAATGCCCATTTCACGCCCGAAGTTGTTGACGATCACACGGCGGATGCCGTCACGACCTTGCAGGAAACCATCGTATTGCCTTTCGAGACCGGAGCGGCCGACAATGTCGCCGGCCTTTCGCTCCGCAAAATACGGTTCTTGCAACTGGGCCTGGGTCACTTCGCCGACATAGCCCAGCGAGTGGGCAGCCAGTTCCCTTCCCTCGTACCGACGGCGGGGCTGGAACTCGACGCTGATTTCGGGGAACTCGTACTGATGAGCCCGAACATAGGAGATGTCGGCAACTGGAACATCTTCCTGTAATACGATGGGACGGTACTCCGGCTCTCCGCGGTGTTGTTCGAGCCGATCCAGCAGATCCTGTTCGGATGCCCGGATAGCGGACGCAAGCAGCGCGATCGTCTGTTCAGGTAATCGCGCGCTGCCCTCGCGGGTCAGGACCAGATTGTATGAGGGTCGGTTGTCGGCCAGGATGCGGTGTTCCCGATCAAAGATCCGGCCACGAGGAGCCGCCAGGGAGACGTCCCGGATGCTGTTCCGCTCGGCTGCTTGCCGATAGTATGGTGCCCGGGCGATCTGGTGGCTCCAGAACCCGAATGCCAGCACCCCGAACGTGACCAGGATCAGGAAAAAAATGACCGTGATCCGACCTGTCAGGAGATCGATTTCTTCACGCTGTCGCATTGCCGAATCGGCTCCGATACCCGAACAGAATCATCCCCAGCAGTAAGTTAAATACGGCAACCAGAATCCAGGTTCCGACCGGCAGCCCGGATGCCTCAGAAACACCCGGTCGTATGATCCCGTCGAGCATTACTTTCAAGACCAGATCGATAAAAGTGAACACGACCAGCGCAAGGGCACGCGTGATCGGCTGTTCGACATCGAGTTTCGATCCGGCCATGGCAGCCAGAAACCCGATCAATGTCTTCGTGAAGCCGTTCGTGCCTAAAACTGCGCCGGACAAGCTGTCCTGCATCAGCCCCAGGGCGCTCCCGATCGCAATGGATCCGACTGGGCTGGCCAAGGTGAAACCATAGTATATAGA
>CAZOZZ010000052.1:0-23868 GCA_964584435.1 uncultured Solibacteraceae bacterium
GGCGGGGACCACTAGCTGCCTCGGCGGCAGAAGGGATCTACTGCGAAAGCGGCAGGAAATCGGTTCATATTCCTCCTGTTTCTTCGTTAAGACGGCGCCGAGATTTGCAGTGTGCATGCGGCCGAGTTCCGATCGCACCGGGTACCACAGTCTATGTTGAGCTTTAACGCCAGACATCTCCAAGCTTGGGCGGCATCTCTTAACTATCCCCACGTACGCTTTGTTAGCGGCGAGGTTGGGCCTCGGCAACCTCTATGTTGCCGACTCCGGGAATAACCTGATCCGGAAGATCGTTATCCTGACGCAACAAGTCAGCACGCTTGCCGGGTCCGGAACGGCCGCACAGACCGATGCTACGGGTACCGCTGCTGCATTCGATTTTCCGCATGCCCTCTGGGGTGATGCCGCGACACTGTATGTCGCAGACAAGAACAACAACGCGATCCGGAGGATCGACATTGCCTCGAAGGTCGTGACGACGTTTGCCGGATCTACGACAGGGGCCAGCGGATCGGACGACCTTACCGGTACCGCTGCCAGATTCAACCTGCCACTTGGAATCTGGGGCAACGGCTCGGAGTTGTTCGTGACCGAGGGTGGCAACCACACGATCCGCAAGATCGTCATCTCCAGTCAGGCCGTGACGACCTTCGCCGGCGTATCCGGTACTTCAGGGTCAAACGACGGGGTTGGTGCGGGTGCGAAGTTCAGCTTCCCGCATGGGCTGTGGGGAGACGGAACAAACCTGTGGGTTGTTGATCTCAGCAATCATACGATCCGGAAGATCGTAATTGCCACCGCCGCGGTCACGACACCTGCCGGTTCGGGGGGTAACTCTGGCTTTGTCAACGCAACAGGCTCGGGGGCGCGATTCAGCTCACCCCAGACCATCTGGGGCAACGGTTCCAATCTGTTCGTTTCAGACGGCAACAACCACCAGATCCGAAAACTCAGCTTCGATGGCGGTTCGTAGGTAATCAGTAAGTGCAAGAAAGGAACCGTCTTACGTGTTAAGCTTTCCTCCTGGAGGAATGGCCGAGCGGTCGAAGGCGGTGGTCTTGAAAACCACTGTACCCGTAAGGGTACCTGGGGTTCGAATCCCCATTCCTCCGTTATTATCTTCAGTTTAGGGTGGGTGTGGTCTCCGCGGGTGTTCTGGATGAAGAGTTCTTCTTTAGTGTCCGGATTCCGAAGCCTCGGAGAGTCTGTCCACCGCCGACACGTCGGATGATTGCAGCTTCGTCTTGATTTTCCTTCGCAGGTGGGCGTCAATACGTTGGATCGCCACTGGAGGAAGAACAAGAAATGCACCATTCGATACAAGTAGGACTTTCGTTCGGGTTAACCTCCGGCATCATCACGACGCTTGGTCTCATGGTTGGACTGGCGACCGGCACAAACTCGCGACTAGCTGTGATAGGTGGTGTGGCGACGATTGCGGTGGCGGACGCCCTCTCGGACGCACTGGGAATCCACATTTCCGAAGAATCTGAAAACCTTCACACGTCCCGTGAGGTCTGGATTGCAACCGTGTCCACTGCTGTGTCGAAGGGGCTGACCGCTGCCAGCTTTCTGATACCCCTCGTGTTCCTTCCTCTGCTACCAGCAGTTTTGGTTTCGTTCGCGTGGGGATTCTTGCTGTTGGGAATTATCAGTGCTCTCGTGGCTCGGCTCCAGAACCTGCGACGCACACCGGTAATTCTTGAGCATTTTGCGGTAGCGGTCGTCGTGATCGTCCTCTCATACGAGGTAGGCCTTGTGGTCGGTAACGTCATCGGGAGCTAGACTCCGAACTCGGCGGCAGTTGGATCGCGGGGCTACTCCCGGTTCTTTATCATCGATTCGTAGATGACCGACGAGTGTCTCTCTTCGGTGGTCGAGGGGATTTCACACACCTGCCTGGACGGGTCGTAGACGTTGGCTTCGAGGAACGGTACGTTCGGGCGGTACCCCACACCTTTTTCATCGATACCCGATCGAGCCATGAGTTTTTCGATCGTGTAGAGGGTCTCGCTGCGGTCCGAGGCGGTCTGGTGGTGTTCCCGACTCATCACGATCGCTTCCTCCGGGCAGGCGTCGACGCAGAAGCCGCAGTAGATGCACCGCAGCATATCGATATTGAACTGCTGGGGAAACTTCTCGATCTCGGGGTTGGGGTGTTCTCCCGCCTCGATGTAGATGCATTCGGCGGGACAGGCTGTAGCGCACATGTAGCAGGCGACGCACTTGAGGCTGCCGTCATCCCGCACTGTCAGTATGTGCGTACCGCGGAACCGTTCTGAATACGGCCGGGTCTGTTCCGGGTAGCTGATCGTCGGGCTGTCGCCTCTGAAAAGATTATTGATCAGGTGCCGGATCGTGACCGTGAAGGCCAGTAAGGTCCGCCACACGGATGCACCTTCGCGCCGGGCCTGTTCGGTCACATTGATGACGGGCACTTCGACTGCATACGGCTGGCTCATCCGATCACCTTCTCGGGCTCTTCGACGGCTTCCCGACCGGCCGGCATGGTTCCCAGCGGTCCGATCACGGCGTAGTCGATACCGGCATAAAGTGGAATCGATGCAGCGATTCCATCGAATATGGTTGCGGGATCGTTGCCGGCTTCCTTGCCGGCCAGCCGAAGCATTTCGGCCATCAACCGATAAAGGGGCCGACTGGTGCCCGGTGGCGGAGCGGCGCGTCCTGTGAACTGGATACGTCCGGCGAAATTCGTGTACGTGCCTTCCTCTTCGGACCAGGCTGCCATCGGCAGAAGGATCGACGCCCGCTGTGCCCATTCGAATTCGTGCGTTGTGCTCACCACACTGAATTCCAGGCCGGAAATCAGGCGTTCGAGGTTTGCCACGATTTCTTCGGAGTCTTCGTCCACCAGTTGCGGATGGAACGAGATCCAGGCGGCTCGCAGCCGGCCATCGTCGGCGAGTTCGCACAGGCCTTCGAGACCGTTCAGTTCGGTGTTCAATCCGAGATCAAGGGCACCGCGCGCATTGGGGTGCTTGTCCTTTCGGCGGAGCATGTCGTCCTGTTGACTCTCATAGTTTTCTGCTTCGGAGGCGAGCCTGAAGTCTGCGTGACCACCAAAGTACCGTTTGAACAGGAACAGGGCCTCGTTGGTGTTCGTTGCGGAAGCCAATCCGGCCACCGCGGACTCCCCGCTTCGTTTGCGGATGTCTTCAAGGCGTTGGTGGACGTCCGACAGGATGTCGGCCACGGGTCGAATATCCCCCTCGATCTTACCTTCCGTCAGGCGTGGCCATTTATCGAGTGCGTGGAAGCTGAGCCTGCCGTCGTCGCACAGCCAGCTCTTGTTGACGTCGGGGTTGCGACGTCCGACCGTGCGGTAGACGGTTCCCTCGGAAGCCGAGTAGCCGGGAATTCCTCCGCCCTGAGGACGTGCCGAGTGGTCGATTCTCAGGTTACATCCCGTACTGCATCCCGCACACACGGATGGCGTTCCCTCGAGAAACCAGGAGCGCACCTTGAAGCGGAAATCGGAACTGGTCAACGCGCCGACCGGGCACACGTCGACCACGTTGATCGAATATGGATTGTCGAGGGGATCGTCGCCGAAGACTCCGATTCTTGAGCTGTGCCCCCGTCCAAGCACCCGGATTTCCCCGGTCCCTGTGACGTTTTTCGTGAACCGGACACACCGGGTGCAGAGGATGCAACGTTCCTGGTCGAGTTTGACCCGAGGGCCGAGATCGAAGGCTTTCCGCCGCCGTTCCTTCTGGCCGAGCGGATAGCGACTGTCATGCCCCCCATGCTCCATGTAGTAGTCCTGCAGGAAGCACTCGCCGGATTGATCGCACACCGGGCAGTCGATCGGGTGATGCAGCAGCAGAAACTCCATCGCATACCGGACCGCTTCCCGTACACGCTCGGTGTTCGTCCGGACCACCATGCCGTCGCGAATCGGCGTTGCGCACGAAGGCATCAGTTTCGGGGCACCTTCGGCCTCGATCAGGCACATGCGGCAGCTGCCCTCGATTCCGATGTCCGGGTGGTAGCAATAGCGTGGAATCTCGACGCCGACCTCGTCGGCCACCTGGATGACGGTCTTCCCCGGATCGACCTCGTAGACCTCACCGTTGATCGTGATCTTGGGCATAAGGACCTAGAATAACATCGAATGCGGATGGGGGAGATGAGTGGCCAGTGATCGGTGGTCAGTTGCCAATTGCGCGGGCCGGAGACTTCTGACCGCTGATAACTATCCCCCTCCCTCAATCGGCAACTCCGGCCGATTCCCCCACTCTCCCCACGAGCCCAGGTAGTTTCGGATGCGCGGGTAGCCTATAAGCCGCAAGGCGAGGTAGGTGTTTGCCGAACGGTAGCCCCCCTGGCAGTATGGGATGACTTCGTGGTCGGGTGTCACGCCCAGTTCGTTGTACTGAGCCGTCAGCTCATCGGCGGACTTGAAGGCTCCGTCGGAGTTGAGGTTGTTTTTCCACTCCAGGTGGACAGCGCCCGGGATGTATCCGCCCCGGGCAGACCGAACGAGCGTCGCGTTGTTTTCTGCTTCAGAGCGTGTATCCACTATGGCAACGCCGCTCGTGTGTAAACGCTCCAGGATGTCGTTGGCGGTGGCCAGTCGTTCGCGCTTCCGGTTGCCCTTGAAGTTGCCACGCTTGGGGACCTCCGCGTCTTGCGTCACAGGCAATCCTGACCTCTGCCAGGCACCGAATCCCCCGTCGAGAACGTGAACGTCCTCGTGTCCAAAGAACTCGAGAAACCAGAAGAGCCGGGTCGCCCTTTCCCCGCTGATCCGGTCATAGATGACGACCGTACTGTCGTTCGATACACCCTTCGCGCCGATCAGGTGCTCGAGGATCCACAGGAACGCTTCGAGCGGTCCTTCCCTCGTGTCGATCAGGCTGATGCCGAATATGTCGAAGCTACGCGCACCGGGCACATGGGCGTTGGCGTAGTCTTCAGGAGGTCTCAGATCGAGGACGACCACGTTCGGTTCCGCCAATCGGTCTTTCAGTTGCTCCGGGGACCAGATCAAGTGTGGGTTCGCATATTCCATTGAGGCCTGCCTCCAGATCCAAGTCTTCAGCGTTGAATCTCTTTTCATTACTCCGATAGAATGAACTGCCCATTCTAAGTGGTGTGTTTCTCAAATAGCTATAGTCAGGACCCAGGACGGTTCCCGGCACGGACGGGGCGTTTCCCGGGGGTTTCGTTTTCTTCTCATGATCGAAGTTCACAATCTTACGAAGCGATACGACACGAACGCGGTGATCAACGACGTTTCTTTCAATGTTGAAAAGGGAGAGATCCTCGGGTTCCTCGGCCCGAACGGTGCCGGTAAGACAACAACGATGCGGGCGATTACCGGGTACCTACCCGCAACCGAAGGCCGCATCACGGTTGGCGGTTACGACGTTTTCGACGAACCTCTGGCCGTACGTCGCCTCATCGGTTACCTGCCTGAAAACCCGCCGCTCTACCTGGAGATGACTGTTGCCGGGTACCTGCGCTTTGTGGCGAAGATCAAGGGAGTGCCTAAAGGGCAGCTGGACGACGAGATCGTTCGCGTGATGGAAAAGGTCAGCATCCTGGATGTGAGAGACCGCATCATCGGCAAGCTGTCCAAAGGCTACAAGCAAAGGGTCGGTCTGGGACAGGCCCTGCTGAACGATCCTCCGGTCCTCATCCTAGACGAACCGACGGTCGGTCTGGACCCGAAGCAGATTCACGAGGTCCGGGAGCTCGTGAAAGAATGGTCCGGAAAGCACACTGTGATTCTGTCGACCCACATTCTGCCCGAGGTCGAACAAACCTGTAACAGGGTTGTGATTGTCGACCGGGGCAAGATCGTTGCTGTGGATACACCGTCGAACCTCGTCCACCAACTGAAAGGTACCGAACGAATCGTAGTCGACGTTCTGGGCCCGGTGGAGGAAGTGACCTCCCGGATTGCCGCGATGCCGGGAGTCTTGGGAACCCACGCTCTCGAAAGTACCGTCGGCCGCCAACGCATCCAGGTGGAAAGCGGCCTGGCCGAAGACCTTCGACCGGATCTGGCCGAGATGATCGTCCAGAGTGGCTGGAAGCTGTTTGAAATGCAGTCTTCCAAAATGAGCCTGGAGGACATCTTTCTGAAGTTGACAACTTCCGATGACGGAGATGAAGGAACGGATGAGGGAGACGATGATGAGGAAGGCCGGACGCCCTTATTCATCGACTGACGATCCGGACGACGGAGCAACAGAATCATGAGAAACATTTTCTCGATTGTCGAAAGGGAACTGAGGTCATACTTTGCCTCGCCGATCGCATACGCTGTCCTGACGATCTTCGTATTCCTGTCCGGTTTGTTCTTCCAGATCATTCTCAGCCAGATTGTGCGGGGCGTACAACTGTCGGACATGCAGGGCCAGCGCGTCGGAGCCGGCCCGCAGCCGATAGATATGCCGGGGCTCATCAGCCAGAGTTTTCTCGGTACGCTGAGCGTGATCCTGTTGTTCATCCTTCCGATGATCACGATGGCTCTCTTCTCCGAAGAGAAGCGACGCGGCACGATCGAATTACTGCTGACCGCACCCCTGACGGATATCGAGGTCGTGCTGGGCAAGTTCCTGGCTGCGGTTTCGTTCTACGGGATCATGCTTGCCACGACGTTGGTCCCAACTTCGATACTCTTCATTTACAGCGATCCGGCCGCGGGTCCGATACTGACCGGCTACCTCGGCCTGCTGCTCTACGGCGTGTCGTTGCTTGCGGTAGGACTTTTCATCTCGACACTCACGGAGAACCAGATCATTGCCGGAGCCGTCAGCTTCGCCATCGCCATGATGCTCTGGCTTGTCGACGCCCTCGCCGCCAACGCGACCTCTACGACGAAGGCGATTCTGACGCATCTGTCACTACTGGGTCACCTGGACGACTTCATCAAGGGTGTTCTATCGACTTCACACATCATTTTCTACCTGTCGTTGACGACCCTGGGGTTGTTTCTGACGTACCGGTCGATCGAGTCGATGCGCTGGAGGGGATGAAGAAGCCTTGAAAGAAGTACTGAAGAAAATGGATCCGGTGGGTTTGACGATCATTATGGGTGCTGTCGTCGTCTACTCGGTCCAGTCCACCTGGAGCATCTATCAGACCGTCGCCCTGGTCCTGGGTGGGGTGATCGTCGTCGTGTCAGTCGCCTCGAAGCTGGATGAGATCCGCGCCGGGCTGGCGAGAAAGTCGTCGACGTTCGGGATCAACTCCCTTATCTCTGTCGGGTTGTTGCTGGGTGTTCTCGGCATCCTGAACTATCTCGGCGCACAGAACCCCTATCGTGTGGACCTGACGACAGCGAAAATCTACAGCCTTTCCGAGCAGTCGGTGAACGTCGCCGCCGAGGTCGTCGGGGATGTCCACATCCGTGCGTTCTATCCCGGTGGCGATGACGTGCCGACTCGCTCTCTGCTCAATCTGTTCAAGGCACAGAATTCCGAGATCACTTTCGAGTTCATCGATCCGGACCTCCAGCCCCAACTTGCCGAGCGCTTTGACGTCAGTGTATACGGCGATCTTGACAACCCGATGACCGGGCAGTCCTTCCGGTTTGGAACGTTGGTTCTGGACATGGAGGACAAGCGCGAACGGATCGAAAAACAGTCGGAGCCGATCCGGGAGGAAGACGTCACGAATGCCCTGATGAAGCTCGTCAAGGGTGAACAGAAGACGATCTACTTTATCGAGGGTCATGGCGAAAAACTCATAGCCGAGACCGAGCGAACTGGCCTGGATGCCGCGCGTCTGGCTCTGGAAAGGGAAAACTACGTTGTCAGGTCGTTGAACCTGGTCCGCGAACAAGCTGTGCCGGGAGACGCCTCGGTCCTGGTCTGGCCCGGTCCGGCAACCGATCCGTTTTCCGAAGAAATTGAATTGGTGCATAACTTTCTTGCCCAGGGGGGCAGCGTCTTTGTAATGTTGGACCCGACGCCCTCGTCGTCTCTCGATGGGTTGCTGGCGCAATGGTCACTTTCGGCGGGCGACAATTTCGTCGTCGATGCCAGCGGCGTCGGACGGCTGTTCGGAACGGGGCCTTCGATTCCCTTAGTCTCCCAGTACGGTCCCCACATCATCACCGAGGGTTTTGGTGTCATGACGTTCTTCCCGCTGGCCCGATCGATCTCCACCGTTGATCCGGTTGAAGGTGGCTTGAACGTCACCGCACTGTTGACGACCAGCGAACGGAGTTGGGGGGAGAGCGATCTCGACAGCACCGAAGCCGGCTTTGATCCGGAAGTGGACCTCAGCGGCCCGGTCGGTATAGGAGTCATCGTCACCAGGGATCTTGACGCGGAAGAAAAATCACGACTGGCGGTTTTCGGAGATTCGGACTTTGCAACGAACGGGTTCTTCAACCTTCAGGGCAACGGTAACCTTTTCCTGAACACCGTGAGCTGGCTGGCTGAAGACGAAAGCTTCATTTCGATCCGACCGAAAGTTCCCGAGGATCGCCGCTTGACACTGACCCAGGCCCAGGGCCGCATCACCTATTACATATCTCTCGTCCTGTTACCCCTGTCGATCCTGACAATCGGGATCTCGGTCTGGATGAAACGGCGGGCCGGCTAGGTTACGCAGATTGTGGGGGGAAGAAGGAGGAAGAATGGGACAAACGCAGATTACGCGGATTACGCAGATATAAGACGGACAGGGCAGGTTAATGATGGATGACACAAGAATTCTTACCCGTCAAAAACATTCAACCCCAATCTGCGTAATCCGCGTAATCCGCCCCAATCCGCGTATAGATCGGTCCGACTCTCACATGGAATCTGCGTAATGAAGTTCAAAGGCACCGCATCGCTTTTCGTTCTGCTGATCGTCCTGGCGGCGTGGGTGTACTTCACCGACGTTCGCGGGCGTGAGGTCAGAGAGCAGGTTGCCGAGGACGCGAAGAAAGCCCTGCCGATCGATGACCAAGAGATCTCGGAAATCAGCATCATCTACCCGGACCACACGATAACCGGTATTCGCAGTGATGCGGGGTGGAACATGACTTCTCCTCCCGGCATGGAGGCGGATTCCGGGGAATGGGATCTGCTGGCCTCCAACGTGCTTCGAATCGAACGTGAGGAGACGGTGTTGTCCGAGGACCGAGACCTCGAACAATATGGTTTGGCCACTCCGGCATTGAGGGTCATCGTAGAGATGTCGGACGGTGCGTCACACGAGGTTCTTTTCGGCAACGAGAACCCGAGGAAGATTTACAACTACGCGAAGCTTGGCGACAGCGACGAAATCTTTCTGGCTCCCAGTTCGTGGCTGCGGATCTTCAGGAAGGAAGTCAATGATCTGCGCGGCAAGGTTGTCCTGGCTTTCGAGCAGGACGACATCGACCGGATCGAGATCACGGGAATGAAGCGATTGATGATGGATCGAATCGACGAATCATGGGTATTGGCCGCGCCGATCGAGACGCGTGCGGACGAGGGCGAAGTCAGTACGTTCCTGGGCGCGGTGAATTTTGCACGGGCCAGCGGTTTCGCGGACGAACGTGTGGATTCGTCCGTGGCAGGATTCGACGAGCCGTCTTTTCGAATCGTCCTGCACAACGAGGTGGATGACAGGGATCACGTCCTGCTGCTTGGCCGGGAGGCGGACGGCGAAGCAGGCAGGTACTTCGCCAGGGACGAGGCGAGAGACACGATCTTCATCGTCGATGACGATATCTTTGAACGCGCGAACCGTCCCCTGTTTGATTGGCGGGACAAGTCGATCGCATCGTTCGATCGCGATGAGGTCGTCGAAATCGAGTTGAGCCGGGATGAAGAGCAGCTCGTTTTGCGCCGGTCGGGCGACGACTGGATACTGCCCAATGGCAGGAAGACCAAACTGGACAAGGTTTCCGGTATGCTCAACGCCCTCGAATTCGAGAGGTCCAAAGAGATCATCGATTCACCGGGTCCCCCGGCACAGTACGGGTTGGGAGTTCCGCGTCTCAAGGTCGTCCTCAGAGGCGATGGCGAAGAGGTTCTGAGGTTCAGCCTCGGAGCGGACGTCGACGAACCCGACGGAGTCTATTGGAAGTCGGCCCATGAAACCGCGGTCCGTGTCGTGTCGAAGGACGTTTTCGACCGTTTCAACGTCACGATCGCAGATCTGATCGAAGACACCGAAGGCGAACAGTGAGGGACTATGGGCGGAAGCTCCGGCCGAATTCGACGCTTTCTTCGCACCGGCACCCTCCGATTTCGATCGCCCGGTCCACAGCTTCCTGACCTTCCTCGAAACGAACCTTACATTTCCGACATCGCAAGATCCATTGTCTCGAGTCTGCGCGAAAGCATTCGACAGAACAAGCTGGCCTCGTCTCTGGCTCTCGTGGCGTTTCTCATCGTGTTGCCACTGACGTTCGGAAGCCGTTACGACGAGCGCCCGCGATACCGGCAGGTGATCCTTCCCGACATCGAGCGTTTCGAAGAGCGGTATCGGGGCGCCATAGAACGTGCGGAGACCGCGCCGACCGACATCTGGCGGCTTTATCACTTCCTTGACGCCCACCGGTCGGCCGTAGAAACCCTCAAGCATGTGCGGTCGAAGCGGACGGTAACGCCCGAAGGTACACGCGCTCACGCGGCGCTGATTCGATATTACGAGCTCGTCGACCAACATTTTGCGATCCTGCGAACCCAGATGAGTGTCGATGAAGAGATTGATTTTCTAGAGAGATGGCGGGACATAACCCGGGATATCCAGCCGATTCATGATCGATGGGCCTCATGGCTGAAAGAGTGAGTAATGCAGCCAACGCCTTTACTATATAAATAAAGCTGATATTGTGGATTGTTTTGCATCGCGAGCGACTGTGCCGATCCGAGTTCTTCTGAGATAACCCAGTCGTCTCCCATCCAGGGGCATGTTTACCGTGAAGTGAACACCGGCAACCTCCAACCCAACCTCGATGAATTGAGGTTTTTCCGCGTTCATTAGAAGGCACTTGACAGGTAAACGCTGGATATAATAGGTTGCATACTCATTGGATACTGCATTTATGCGTCCTGTGGACGATTCATAGTATTGACCATAAAGGGAAACGACCGCACCGATAAAGGATGCGGCGTGAACTGGCGGCATTCGTGGCGATGCATATCCGTGCGGAATTGCATCTGGCTGAGGCCACATGTACACCGGCCTTTTTTAGTCCGAGAGTGGAGGTGAATTAGATGAGTATTAATTCTAGGAGATGGCTCGCAGGCTTTGTTGCCATCGCTATTTTTGTGGCACTTCAGCCCAGCGTGTTCGCCCAGGGTTTTACGGCCGTGACGGGTTCGGTGATGGATCCGACCGGCGCTGTCATTCCCGGCGTTGAGGTCACGGTGACGAATGCCGCGACCGGCGCCGCCAGAACTGTGATTACTAACGAGACCGGCTCCTATACCGTTGCACAGTTGCCACCCGGCGTGTACAACATCAGCGCCTCATTACCGGGGTTCAGCACCCAGGTCATGAGTGGCGTGACGTTGCCGGTCGGTGGAACGGTCGTGGTCGACCTGCCCCTTGAAGTGGGTTCGGTGACCGACGTCGTCGACGTTATTGCGAGCGCTGAGGCCGTCAACACGGTCGACGCGAAGCTGGGTGTCGCCTTTGACACGCAGAAGATCATCGACTTGCCCTTGAACGCCCGGAACATCGTCGGCCTGCTCGGACTGCAGTCCGGTGTGACCCAGTCGGATCAGGGTGGCGAGTTCGGTCGGGACGACGGCGGCCAGGTGAACGGCGCGCGGAACGACCAGCAGAACATCGTCCTGGACGGTGTGAACATCAACCGCCAGGAAGCCGGATCGGCCTTTGAAGGCGCGATCCCGACGACGCTCGACTCCGTGCAGGAGTTTCTGGTGTCGACCGCCGGTTCCGGTGGAACGGGCGCCCGTGGTAGCGGCGCCCAGGTGTCGCTTGTGACCAAGAGCGGCTCGAACGAGTGGCACGGATCCGCGTATGAGTACTATCGTTCTCAGGGTACATCGGCGACGAACTACTTCCTGTCCGGTGGGACCCAGGGCGACCCGACCCGTTTGATTCGGAATCTGCCCGGCGGATCGTTTGGTGGTCCGATCATCAAGGACAAGCTGTTTCTCTTTGGTGCGTACGAACGCCAGACCGACCGCAGCGCGACCGTGGCGACGCGGACCATTCCAACCCCGCAGTTCCTCGATGGCATTGTTCGCTACGAGCGTAAAGATGGTTCTTTCGCAGAGCTCACGCAGGGTTGCGGCTCGATGTTGGAGAAATTCTCGCTCATCCCGTGCGACACGTGGAACTCGAACGTCGTCGGACCGGGCGGACTGCTGGAAGTCTTCCGGCCGTACGCGAACGGCCAGGGCGGCGTTCTGTCGCCGGGTGAGGACAACGGTGCGAACCAGCAGCGTTTCCGGTTCCAGTCGCCGTTCGTTCGGAACCGCAACGTCTACATCTCGCGGATGGATTTCACGGCGAACGACAACCACACGTTTTTCTTCCGTGGGACGTTGAATGACGATTCACGGACACTGGGTGCGGAAGCGCTGCCGGGCGGAGGTGACTCTCGCCTGCGACTCGACAACAGTAAGGGTTTTTCGGCCAGTTGGAACTGGGTAATCTCCCCCTCCGTGAACAGCAACTTCACGGTCGGCCTGACGCGGGAAGCCTTCGAGGATTCGGGCATCAACACGCCGACGTGGAGTTACGGGATGTTCTCGCAGCCGTTCGTCGACACGGGAGCTTCTAGCCAGGCGATCGACACGTGGAACTTCGTGGAGAATTTCAGCTGGCTGAGGGGCGACCACAACATCCAGTTCGGCGGCAACACGCGCTACCTGACCAACCATCGCCGCTCGTTTAACGACGTCAGCCCGGGTGGCTATAGCGGTGGTGCCAACCTGACGGCGAACAACATCGGTGTGGCGTCCAGCCCGGGTTTCAAGCGAGCGGTTGGCGAAGCCGAGTTTGAAAACGCTGTCTCTCCTCACGCCGCCGGTGACGCGGTCATGACGGCGACCGGAACCATTTCGCAGTTTTCCGAAGACATCCAGTTCGATGTCAACGGGACCAAGCTGGCCGCCGGCACCGCGTTCGAACGCCGGTTCCGGTTGCAGGAGTATGACTTCTACATTCAGGATACCTGGCGGGCGACGCCGAACCTGACGCTGACGTTCGGCGTGAACTACGCCGTCCAGACACCGCCGTACGAGGCCGATGGCCTGCAGGTGAACTGGATGGAAAACCTCGGAAATCGGTTGAGAACCCAGTCGGACACGACCAAGACCATTACCGAGCTGCCCTACTTCACGACGCAGACTGCAGGTCGTGCCAACAATGCCGCCGATTACTACTCGGCGGACACCAACAACTGGGCACCTCGTGTGAGTTTTGCATGGACGCCGAGCAGCGACTGGTTGAACAACGGTGGCCAGTTCGTCCTTCGTGGCGGCTACAACATGACCTACGATTCGATGGGACGCCGGTTCGCACGGGATGCGGCGGGATCGGGTTCGATCGGGTTGAAGACGCGGTTCGGGACTCCCGGGTTCACGAACTCGTTCGACGGTCTGGACGACGCTCCGCGCGCTCCCCGGATCGGTGGCGAGTACGGATTCCTGCCTCGCGGGTTTTTCCCGACGGTTGGCGATGCGCCGAGTAACATGGTTCCGATTGACTCGAGATGTCCTCCCAGGTGTGGAGCCGGCGGTGCTTCGAGTTCGGGTATCGACCCGGGTCTGTATTCTCCTGAGAACCACCTGCTGAACCTGACGATCTCGAAAGAGTTGCCGGGAGACTTTGTGGTGGAAGCGTCCTACGTGGGCCGGTTCGCCCGGAACCTCGTCGGCCAAGCCGACATCGCAAGCCCGGTAAACGTCCGCGATGCGAAGTCTGGTCAGACCTACTACCAGGCGATCAAGACGATGTATGAAACATACGAGGCCAACAGCACCCCGGTGGCCGATATCCAGCCCATTCCATGGTTCGAGAACGTCTACTCGAAGTCTATCGGTGTCGCCGAGACCAGGCTCGGCGGGACGTACAACAGCGCGACGCATGCGTTCTACGCGCTTCTGCACAAGTCCCGTGCCCCGGGTCCGAACACGTCGGCCAGCCTGGTCGATGAGATCCAGGGTATCGAGCGCCGTGCAGGGGCAACCTTGCTGTCGCCACAGGTTCACTACTTCGGTCTGTTCACGAACCTGTCCAGATCCAACTACAATTCGGGCCAGCTTACGGTCCGGAAACGGTTCTCGGACGGCGTCAACTGGACGATGAACTACACCTTCTCCAAGTCGATGGATCTGACGTCGGCCGCCGAGGCGCGGGGGAACCGTGCGAACGGTGCAACGAACGAGGGGATGGTCGAGGATCCGTACAATCCGGATCTGAACTACAGCATTTCCGACTTCAACCGGACGCACCAGTTCAACCAGAACTTCCTGGTTCAACTGCCGTTCGGTCAGGGCCGGCCGTTCCTGTCAAATATCTCGAAGGTTGCCAACCACATCATTGGTGGATGGGAATTTTCGGGCATCATGCAGGCGACCAGTGGCCGTCCGTGGCAGTTCACGGCATCGAGTCGGTACAACCACCATTACTACGGCCGGACGATTCCGCACATGATCAAGGCCGTTCCGTTCTGTGTCTGTAAGGACGAAGGCCGCCAGGTGTTCATGGTGGGACCGGACAAGCAGAACCGGATCGACGTCACGAACGGTGCCGAGTATTTCATCGGCGCCTATCCCGGTGGCGATATTCAGCGGAACCAGGGTCTTGGACCCAAGTTCTGGAATATCGACGCTGCGGTCACCAAGAACTTCACGGTGACCGAAGACATCCGGGCGCGTCTCCGTGTGGAGATGTTCAACGTGGCGAACCATCCGAACTTCAGCATCCCGAGCGGGAGGAACGGACGGAGCATCGACCGCCACAGTGGCCTGCTGGGTCAGGTAACCTCGACCCGCGGCACCGAGCGTGTCATGCAGTTCAGTTTCCGATTAGAGTTCTGATCGGGATTAAGTAGTAACTCAAAACGGAGGCCTTCGGGCCTCCGTTTTTTTTGCTTTCAATGTCAACTCAGCAGATCCCTTTGATGTAGGTGCGCTCTGTGAGCGCATGTCTTTCTCGATAGTGCAGAATGTGCGGTCACAGACCGCACCTACATTCGGCCTCACGCTAAACTGCTGATTCACATTGCCTTGCTGCCAGTTTCAGCTTCAAACACAACTTGGCAGCATCCCAACTAGGCGAGACTTGACCACTCACCCAAATCCGCATTGACGGACAATTTCTATGTATTCTTGTATTTCGGTCGTATGCCGAGATCGTAAGTTCAACATTCCATTGGGTATCCCTTTTGGCATGTGATGTGCTCTATTTTGGGCGGGATGGAGTTATCCGTTATTTGCCGGAATTCCCCAGGGACGGGGATCGAAACCGGCCACAAAACGGAAACGCGCGAGAGTGGGATGGTGGAGTAGTAGTCTGGCCTGAGTGGTTTTCCAACTCCGAGGCGATCTGCCTCGGTACCCTTTTTGAAAATCGATTTAAGTGGTGTACGCCACGCGGATCCCCGGGTCCGCGTGGTCACTTAATCCATATTGCCCTACTGGGGAGGAGCTCTAATGGTAAGTTTGAACACTCGTCTACACCGGAAGGTGACGTGGACCGGCTTTGTGCTGGCCATGGTTTTGCTTCTGGGGTCGGCACCGGTATTCGCGCAAGGACTTGCGGGAGTAACCGGCGCTGTCAGTGACCCTACCGGCGCCGTTATACCTGGCGTCGAAGTGACGGCTACCAACGCCGCCACAGGAGCGTCACGCACCGTAATCACCAACGAAACAGGAACCTACTCGGTTGCACAGCTGCCGCCGGGCACCTACAACATCAGTGCCTCGCTGCCTGGCTTCAGTACGAAGTCCATCAACGGGGTTACCCTGCGGGTCGACGAGACGATCGTCCTGAACCTGCCTCTCGAAGTCGGCCAGGTGACGGACGTTGTGGACGTCATTGCCTCTGCCGAGGCAGTCAACACGGTCGATGCCAAGCTGGGTGTCGGCTTTGATTCGCGCAAGATTATCGATCTGCCTCTGAACGCCAGGAACATCGTGGGCCTTCTCGGTCTTCAATCCGGCGTGACGATATCCGACAAGACCGGCGACGAGTTCAGCCGCGATGACGGCGGCCAGGTGAACGGCGCGCGGAACGACCAGCAGAACATCGTTCTGGACGGCGTGAACATCAACAAGCAGGAAGCCGGGTCCTCATTCGAAGGCGCATTGCCGACGACGCTGGATTCCGTTCAGGAATTTGTCGTGCAGACGGCGGGTTCCGGCCAGGCGGCGCGCGGAAGCGGCGGTCAGGTACAGCTTGTGACACGTGGCGGATCGAACGATTGGCACGGTTCGGCGTACGAGTTTTACCGGACGACCGGTACTTCGGCCAAGAACTACTTCGCGCCGGAGGCAGACGTATTGATTCGGCACCTGCCGGGCGGATCCGTGGGTGGCCCGATCATCAAGGACAAGTTGTTCTTCTTTGGCGCGTACGAACGCCAGACCGATCGCAGTTCGACCCTTACGACACGAAACGTGCCGACACAGGAGTTTCTGGACGGCATCATCCGTTATGAAAAGAAGGACGGTTCGTTCGGAGTGTTGACCGACGGTCCCGGCGGAGATCTGGAAAAATGGACGCTGGTTCCGGGAGACACCTGGAATCCTGCCCTGATCGGACCCGGCGGTTTCTACGAATTGTATCGACCGTTTTCGAACGATCCCTCGAATACCCCAGGTGGGGATTCTGGTGCCAACACGTTGCGCCACCGGTTCCAGTCACCCTTCGTTCGGAACCGTAACATCTATATTTCACGGTTGGACTTCACGGCCAACGACAGCCACACGTTCTTCGTGCGCGGCTCACTGAACGATGACGTGCGGACGCTCGGAAGCTAGCGCTTCAAGGGCTTTGGCGACGCACGCGAGCGCCTGGACAACAGCAAGGGTTTTGCCGCGAGCTGGAACTGGGTTCTCTCGCCGTCCGTCAACAACAACCTGACGGTGGGCTTGACCCGGGAGTCGTTTGAAGACACTGGCAACAACCGGTCTTTCTATAACGCCCCACTGTTCGACGAACCGTTCCAGACAACCGGTGGATCGAACCAGGCTATCGATACCTGGAACATCGTGGAAACCTTGAGCTGGATCAAAGGGGATCACAGCATCTCGGTCGGCGGTAACTTCCGTTACATCACGAACAACTTGAATTCCTTCAACCTGGTCGATCCCCCACAGTTTGGCGGCGGCGCCAACCTGACGGGTAACAACATCGGCATCGTAAGGAAGCCCCGGACTGGCTCGAGCTCTCGGTAACGCGGAAGCCGACAACGTGCAGGACGCCGAAGCGGTTGGAAACGCCGTGATGGCCGCCACGGGATCGCTATCGCGGTTCTCCGAGGACATCCAGTTCGGTGTGGACGGAAACAGACTGGCTCCCGGGGCCGCATTCTCTCGAAAGTTCCGAATCCAGGAGTACGACTTCTACCTTCAGGATTCCTGGCGGGCGACTCCGAACCTGACGATAAACTTCGGCGTGAATTACGGTGTGCAGACACCGCCTTATGAAGCCGACGGCGTGCAGGTCAACTGGCGCCAGAATCTTGGCGAACGCTTGCGTACCCAGGCCGACACGACCAAGACAATCCGGGAACTGCCGCTCTTCACGGCACAGCCGGCAGGTCGCGCCAATGGTGTTCCCGATTACTACACTGCAGACACAAACAACTGGGCACCTCGCGTAAGCCTGGCCTGGTCGCCGCAGTCGGACTGGCTTAACAGGGGCGGTCAGTTCGTCCTTCGCGCCGGTTACACGATGACCTACGACTCGATTGGCCGTCGGTTTGCACGCGATGCGGCCGAGGTTGGATCGATCGGTCTGGTGGACTCATTTTCGGTGCCCGGATTTACTTTTTCGATCGACGGCCTGAACGGCCTGCCGATCGCGCCCCGGGTTGGACCCGGCGTGTCGACGGATCGGCAAGTCCTCCTCGACCTGATCGGTGGCGGCTCGACCGGGGAGCGCAGCTTCCAGTTGGCGACGACCGCTCAGGGAATCGGTAGCCTGTCGACAAGCGGAATCGATTCGGGTATCCATTCCCCGATCAACAATCTGTTGAACCTGACCCTGTCGAAGGAAATCCCCGGAGGTGTCGTGATTGAGGCGTCATACGTGGGTCGCTTTGCACGCGATCTCGTCGGAAGTGTCGACATCGCAAGCCCGGTGAACCTTCGGGATCCGATCAGTGGTCAGACCTACTACCAGGCCATCAAGCAGCTCTATGACACCTACGAAGTGACGGGTGGCAGGGTTGAAGATGTCCAGCCGATCGCTTGGTTCGAAAACGTTTACGGAATCGCCAAGGATCACGCAAACTCGCAGCAGTCCCTGATCGATAGTTTCCGGTCCGCGGAAGGCAGCTTTGACAGTGCCACAATGGGTTTTTTTGCGACGCTGCATCGACGCAACCCTCCCGGTCCGAATGCGGCCGTGAGCCTCGTCGACACGGTTGTCTCTATCGAGAACTCGCAGGGCAACGTCCTGATGTCGCCGCAGGCCCAGTTCTTCGGTCTGTTCACCAACGTCAGCCGATCCAACTACAACTCTGGACAGTTGACCGTCAGGAAGCGTTTCTCGGACGGTTTCACGTTCACGGGTAACTATACGTTTTCGAAGTCGATGGACATCACCTCCGCCTCGGAATCCCGCGGTGAACGCCCGAATGGACAGAGTGGTGAGGGCCTGGCGAACGATCCGTACTTCCCTGAAACCAACTACAACATATCCGACTTCAACCGCACGCACCAGTTCAACGGGAACTTCCTGGTCGAGCTGCCGTTCGGTCAGGGGAAACCGCTTGGTTCGAACATCTCTTCGATCGCAAACCATGTGATCGGAGGATGGGAGCTTGGTGGAATCATCCAGGGGACAAGCGGGCGTCCGTTCAATTTCACGACAGGCCGCTTCAACCATCACTTCTTTGGTCGTTCACAGCCCCAGGTTGTCGCCGACATCCCGTTCGGTACCCGGAGAGAAGATGGGAACACGGTGTTCCTGATCGATCTGGACAAGGCCGCACGGACCGATCTCGGAAGAGACGGTTTCAAGAACGTGTTCCCGGGCAGCGCCCTGGGTCGCAACGACGGGGAAGGACCATCCTTCTTCAACATCGACGTGTCGTTGACGAAGAACTTCACGATCACGGAAGACGTCCGTGCGCGGTTCCGCTGGGAAGCGTTCAACATCATGAACCACCCCAACTTCGCTGCGCCGGGTGGAGGCACCCGGATCGATCGGAGCAGCTTCGGTGAGATCACCAGCACTCGGGGAACCGAGCGCGTGATGCAGTTCAGTTTCCGGTTAGAGTTCTAATCGGAACCTTTTGACACTCAAAAAGCGGAGGCCTCGTGCCTCCGCTTTTTTTCGTTCGAGATGTAGGTGCGGTCTATGACCGCACATGCGCTCACAGAGCGCACCTACATCGGGAACACATGCGCTCATAGAGCGCACATTAACTCTCCGCAAGTACGGCCTTGCTGAAGATTTCCAGGCCCTCGTCTACCTGCTCGCGAGTGATCGTGAGAGGTGGGATGAGACGGATCGTCTGGCCCCAGTGGCCGCACGGATACATGAACAACCCGTCCGCGAGCGCGCGTTTCAGGATAGCCGTTGCGGCCTCGCTGTTGGGTTTCTTGTCGGTGCCGGGCACCACGAACTCAACCGCAATCATCAAGCCCAGGCCGCGAACGTCACCGATGATCGGGGACTCGTCAGCCAGTTTGCGTAGCGACGACAGGATGTAGTCACCCTGAACGCGGGCATTCTCCAGAAGGCCCTCGTCCCGGATCACTTCGAGAGTGGCCAGTGCCGCGGCACAAGAGACGGGGCTACCGCCAAAGGTCGTGCCATGACTCGCCGGTCCCCACTGGCTCATCAGGTCCCGGTTCGCTGCCACTGCTCCCAGGGGAAAACCGCCCGCGATGCTCTTGGCCATGCAGACGATGTCCGGTTCCACACCCAACGCCTGAACTGCGAACCATTCGCCGGTACGGCCAAACCCGGATTGAACTTCATCCACGATAAGCAGAATCCCGTGACGCGTACAGATCTCACGCAGGCCTGCCAGCCAGGCGCGTGGCGGTATCACGTAACCACCTTCGCCCTGAACCGGCTCGAGCATGAAAGCCGCTACATCTTCAGGTGAGACGACATGCCTGAACAGGCGGTCGATGTCGTCGAGTGACTCCGCCATCAGGGCCTCCTCGGTAGGGGCTGTCGATCGGTACGGATAGGGATACCGTGCAAAGTAGACCTCCGGCAGGAAAGGTCCCTGGCGGTCACGGTACTTCGCCTTGGAAGTCGTGATGGTCGAAGCGCCGAGCGTCCGTCCGTGGAACCCACCAAAAAAAGAGACGATCGCCCGTCTGCCGGTCACATACCGCGCCAGCTTGAGTGCTCCGTCGACGGCCTCCCCGCCGCTGTTACCGAAGAAGAACATGTCGGCGTTGCCCGGCGTGATCTTGCCCAGTTCCGAGGCGAGGCGTAACGTCGTTTCCGGGGCAAAGGTCCCCAGCGGAGCATGGATCATCTTCTCCATTTGCGTACGCGCCGCCTCGACCACACGCGGATGATTGTGACCGACGTTGGTTACACCGAAGCCGGCGAGGAAGTCGAGATAACGTCGCCCATCGTGTCCGATCAGATGAACGCCTTCCGCACCCTGGACCGGCAGATTCGGCCAGTCCTGAGACAAACAGGGGGCCAGCAAGTTACCGAGATTGGCGACCAGGTCGTCGTATGAAGGGTTCTTTTCCATTGATTACTCCTATGTCTATTACTCTTGTCTATTGCTGCCCCGGATTATGAGTGTCGTCACCTAAAGCCGATTGAAAACTGCCAACTGATTATCGTCAAAACACCTATATCTGTCCACCGGTTGGGAAACCTGGCCACGCCCGACTGCTTTCAAGGGTAAATGTCTGTAAGTTGAAGGATTGAATGCTTGTACTTGGGGTGCCACAGAAGTATCATCTGCAAGATACAGAAGAATGTGTGGCGTGCACAGGTTTGTGCACTGGAGACCCTAAGTGGAGGCGTTGTGATTACTAAGACACCAAAAATATTTGTACTTATTCTCGTTCTGACCGCGGTCACACTCGTGGCGCAGCATCCGACGATGGATCCGAAAACCAAGGAAGTGCCGACGGTTAACTACGAGGAAGGCCCACAGGTTCCAACCATCGACGATTACTATCTTGGGGGAGACCCCTCGCAGTTCATCCCGGACGAGTTCATGTCGAACCCGAGCGGGGAAGTCGATCCCAGAGAACTAAAGGGCTACCACTTTCCCCCGCAGCTGAAGTGGGTGAAGGTTGTGTCCGACCGCCAGGTCAGGGCGGGTGGCGTGCTTCGCCTGGAAGCACAGGCCGAGGGCCCTGTCGAGACGTCGCCGTGGTGGATTGCCTACCAGAACCAGTTCGGCCGGCGTTCCGCCTATCGAGCCAGATTCAGAGCTCGTGAGGACAACCCCTGGTTGTTCGACGGTACGGTTCAGATTGACGAGTGGGCCGAGCCCGGCGTCTACGTTGTTTACGACGGTGAATTGAACAGCGAGCTGAGACATTCCAAGGCCTTTTTCCCGCCAATGCACCCGGCGATGCTGGGCCTGGAGTTTGAGATCCTGCCTAACGAAAATACCGACGTCATCGCCCCCAAGCTCCTCGACCTCTACATCGGCGAGGACGAGAACATGAACGGCGCGACGTTCGACATCGGTGACATGATTCCGGTGCGTGCGAAATTGTTCGACAACAAGTCGGGCGCCAGCGAGGCCATCCTGCGTCTTTCGGGCCCCGACAACAAGTACGTCGAGCTGAGCCTGGCGCCGCGCTTCAATCACCCGGGAGAGTTCGTCGGTTACTTCCAGATCAACCAGTGGTCGGTCGGCGGTGAGTATGTCGCGCGCACGATCCAGATCAAGGACAAGGCCGGCAACCAGAGAGACCTGTTCTCGTCGACGAACGAGCCTCTGGGCGCGGCGAAATTCAACATCCGTCAGGACCCAAGCAACATTGACAAGGTTCTGCCGAAGCTGATCAGTGTCGCGTTCGACCGCGCGACCGCCAACATGGAGCAGGAGACGAAGATTATCGCCATTGCCGTGGATGAGCATTCCGGTATCGGCGACATCTGGGTCGACGTCGGTGCGAGCCCGAGCTGGATCGACAAGAAACGGGTCAAGCTGACAGCCCGCCGTGGCCGTCCGCTGATCAAGCCCGGCTTCGACGTCCAACAGAATGTCTACGAAGGGACGTTTAACACCCACAGGTTAGACGAGCCCGGTGACTGGGTCGTGTCGCGCGTGTTCATTCGGGACAATGCGAACAACTACCTGGACGTTCGAGCCGACGAGAGCCCGGACCTGCAGACTGTCAAGGTTGTTTACGGAGGTGCTGCAGCGTCTCGCGGACCGCAAGGGGCCACAACGAACTTCGGGCAGGCACAGGCAGATGCGCAGGCCGCGGGTCAGCCGAAGATTCGGCGTGTCGACATGATTCCGCCGCATCCACCCCGCGGACCGTGTCTGAACTGTCACGAACCCTAGACAGAAGTTTTTCTTTTAAGACTGGAACTATCAAATCGATACTGAATCGGAAGATCACAAGGAGTTTTAAATGAATCGCCGATCATTTTTAAAGAGTTCGACTATGGCCGGTGCGGGACTTGCCCTGACACCTCGGCTGGGAGCCTCCGCTCCGCAGACCAGTTCGCTCAACCTGCAGACGAAGCACCTGATCTGGATCATCAACGGTAACGGTTGCCGGAAGAAGGAATACCTGGAAGACCTCGATGTCGCACCGAACTTTGCCGCGCTGGCCAAGGAAAGCTACGTCTTCAACGAAGACCACAACGACCAGGCGTCTTCGCACGGTACGTCTTACACGGAACTGCTGACCGGTAACGTCTCCCAGACCAGCGTCCCCTTGTTTCCCACCGTGCCACACTACGTTCGCAAGGCCTACGGTGATGAAGCCACGAAGTACTGGTATCTGACAGGGGCGGACTACTTCAGGCAGTGGCGCTACAACCTGAAGTACTTCGCCGCCCACAAGGACTATCCGGCCTCGACGCGCCCCGTGTCCCTGACAACGCAAAACGTGTTCCAGGATATGTGGTACAAGAAGCGGGACCGTTCGCCGCAGCAGATTATCCAGGACGAGTTCCCGGACAACATGGGTGTTACCGACGCCGAACGCGTGCAGCTGACGGATTGGATTGAAGGCGTGATGTCCACACGCAGCTACGAGGCTTCCCTCAAGCATCCTTTCATCCCACGCTCCCCGTTCGTCGAAGAGGGCCAGGCGATCAAGATCATTCCGCAGATCCTCCAGACATTCAAACCGCGGATGATCGTCTTCCAGCAGGTTTCCCACGACACCGGCCACGGCGCCGGGGGGTACCTCCGCTACGAAACCGGTCATGACGAGTATCGTTCGACCGCCATATCCACTGACGAAGCGGTGGGGCAGTTGGTCGATTTCGTGAAGAACGACCCGTACTTCAGCAAGAACACGGCAATCGTGGTCCGGCCCGAGTTTGGCCGGGACGACGAAGTCAACGCGTATGGCGAGATTCATCACTCGAAGGGTTACTACTATGCCCAGCGTCCTGCCAGCATCTATTACGGGCCGGACTTCAATACCGGTTTCGACGGCAAGACAGTAATCAGCCGGCTCGACATGGCCCCGACGTTGACGAAGTTGTTCAACGTGGACGCGAACTACGCGATGGGACAGGTCGTTCCAGGTCTGTTCAAGCCTGAGGTAGGTGAGATTCCAC
>CAZOZZ010000053.1:0-20057 GCA_964584435.1 uncultured Solibacteraceae bacterium
ATTTGTCTGTACTAAACTTTTGGGAAAAGTCTCCAGTCGGAGGGGCGCACTCAACGCACGATCTCCTCGCTGCCGCCAAGAAGCGGCTCAAAGGACTCACGAATGCCAAGGATCCGGACTGGTTGGCGTCCATTACTGGTAACATTTTGATAGCGCTTTGCCAGCATGCGAGTGCCCTAAAGACGTTACGCGTAGTCCACGAACCTGACACGCTGGACACAAACGTCCTGAATAATATCGCGGTCTGCCTCGAACACTTAGGCAAGCTCGACGAAGCGTGCGCCTATCAACAAAAAGCTTTGGAAGTTTCTCGACGTTTGGGGAGGCTTTCCGCGGAACTACAGTCCCTCGCTAACCTAGGTGCGTTCGAGACGAAACGAGGGAATTTCTCACAGGCCTCCTCCTGGTTCCAGGAGACTGAGGATTTCTGCGCTTCGATTAATTTCTATCGTGAGGGTGATCGGACCAACCTTCCGTTGTTGGCGGTAGACAAGGCATCCCTCCAGCTGGATCTTGGTGAGTACGCCCAAGCACGAAGACTCCTGAACTCAGCTGGCAAGATGCTGGGCGGAGATTGTCAGAGCCTACAAGCAATCTGGATCGCGTTTAGGAAGTACGAACTTTACAGACTCACTGGCGAGCCAGGGCTCGCTAAACGCGCAATGGAATCCGTGCAGACTGCGGACCTGCTTGATACGGAGTTTTTTCGGGTCGAAAGAGGGCTGCTCGACTCGATCGGCGGAAAGCCCTCTCAAGGCGATCGGCTGGATGTGCTCCGCCAGGCCCTGGCCTCCACGGAATCGATAGGAACCCTCCATCAACGGTGCCGCATCCTGATTGGACTAGCGGCAAACTTGGTCGAAGCGAACGAGACTGACGAGGCCACGGCACGGCTGGCCCAGGCGGAAAAGGTCTGTCGGAAATATGGATACCGGCCACTGGAAGCTCGGATTCTCATGCTTCGCGGAATCATCGTGACCGCCTCCAGCAGTAAGGACGCCAACCTTAGGAGATCCCACCAACTCGCTACGGAACTAGGACTACGTGAGATCGCGGCGGAATCTGCCTTCCGGCTCGGGGAACACCAACTCGAACTGGAGAACCTGTTGAACGCACGCGAGTATCTTTCACGCAGCGTGTCAACGACAGAAGAACTGGCAAAGGAAGTACCGACTCGTGCTCGGAATCGGTATCTCGGTGTGGCGTGGAGAAAGGACGCTCTCGCCATGCTGGCGGAAGTCGAGCGACGGCTGCCTCGTTCGACCAGGTCGGAAGACGATCCTGCACTCGAAGGTCAGAAGGGGAATCCTTTCTTCAAATCAATCTATCAGACTACGATTTCACTGGGAGCGACGACCGGAATCGATGATTTTGTTAGTACGTTGACCGCAGCAGTCCGCCGAACCTTGAAATGTAGCGGCGTGCTGATGTTGACTGCGGGCGATGAAGCCGAGTTTCACCCCGTGGGAATGAGCCTTGATGACGGCCTGACTAAAGGGATTTCGAGACTGTACGAAACGATTGGGGACCAACCGTTCTTCGGAAACCGGGGCGTCGAAGGAGCGGCCGGACGTAATCGAATGATTGCTTGGGTTCCGCTCTGTTCCGCCGGAACTCTATTGGGTGGCATTTACGTTGACGTGGGCGCACGAAGATTCCGTGAGGTCGAGATCGAGTTTCTGACTATGCTCGGCGTTATCGGTGGCAACGCCCTACTTGCGATCATGCATGCCGTCGAGAAGCCTCAAAAGGCACCAGGTAGGGCCTCTTATGCGGGTATCATCGGGCATTCCCGGGAAATCGAAGCGGTTTGCGCTCAGATTGAGGTCGCGGCCCGAAGTCTTGCGACGGTCCTCATTGAGGGCGAGAGCGGCACGGGCAAAGAGCTGGTGGCCAGGGCGATTCATCAAAACAGCACTCGCCGGGACGGACCGATCGTCACGGTGGACTGTGGGGCCATCCCGGAGACTTTGATCGAGAGCGAACTGTTCGGGAGCCGACGGGGATCCTTCACTGGAGCCAACGCGGATCGGGCGGGCCTGATTGAATCCGCCAACCATGGGACGTTGTTCCTGGACGAAATCGCCAACACAAGTCACGCATTGCAGGTGAAGCTCTTGCGGGTTCTACAGGAGAAAGAGGTCCGGCGCGTTGGGGACACAAAGGCCCGTTCGGTCGATGTTCGGCTGGTCGCCGCCACGAACTCCAACCTGGATTCACTGGTCGAAACGGGTGGCTTCCGGCAGGACCTGCTTTTTCGACTCAAGGTCCTTCACATCCAGATTCCTCCCCTCCGCTGTCGCAAGGGCGACATCCCGGATATTGCCCTCTCTTTTCTGGAACGATTGAACGAGACCAATAAGACCAGGAAGCGATTTGGGCGCGGCGTGTTGGACCAGTTCGCCATTGGAGACTACCCGGGTAACATTCGGGAACTCCAGAATCTGATCGAAAGGGCCTATTTCTCGGCAACGGATGGAAATGTGATCAAGGCGGTCGAGGTCGAATCCGGTTCCCGTCACTGGCAGAGTTCCGACGAGGTGCAGTCGTGGTTCAAGGACCTGACCGAGGGACGGAAGGATTTCTGGACCGGAATCCATGCCCGCTACAAAAAGCGCGATATCTCCCGAGAGAGAGTCATGGCCCTGATGGATTTGGGATTGAGAGCCACTCGTGGATCATACAAATCTGTCGCCACGCTGTTTCACGTGGAAGACCGTGAGTATCGCCGTTTCATGGACTTCCTGAGACGAAACAGATGCCAGCCGGATTTTCGGCTATACCGGGGCCCAGGAAGGTTAGAGTAAGTCTGTAGGGTATGTAATAGCTATACGGTATAATTCATGCGGAAGACAGCTAATAACTTACAGAACTAACTTCATCACGCTTGGATATGGCGCGCTAACGATACTATAATATCTATACAGTATGGTATAAGACGATGACTGAAAGCCCATGATCGTTCATCCACGCGTTTCTTTGGTTTGATGGGCCTGTTTGTCTCTAAACACTCGATTCCTGAACGGTGGTGAGCTTGCCTCCAGGTGACACAACTATGTCCGGCGCAACGGTTCGTACGGGAGAGGGTCGGTGGTCTTTCGTTCCGGATCCGCTACCTCCGGCCGGGCTTGAGTACGGCGAGATGCTCGATGCGATTGCGGACGCGGAACATGCGATCGGCAAGTTGGCCGGCGTGGGCCGGACACTTCCGAATCCCTATCTCGTCGCTGGCCCCCTGCTGTTCGGTGAGGCCATCGCGTCAAGTCGAATGGATGGGATTGCTGTTACCTCTCAAGATGCTGTGGTTCTTGGAGTTACTCGAAACAGAACGCCTTCGGGAGGTGCGGGGGCCAGAGACGCCGTAAATTATGCGAAGGCGATGGCGCAGGGTATCAGGCGACTTGAAAACTCGGCCGTAGACGTCAGGTTCATCTCGGAACTCCATTCGACGCTGCTTGAGGGGAGCGGCCGTGGAACCGAACCCGGTCGCTTCCGCAACGATGCGAAACACGCCCAAAAACCCTGGCAAGGCACTTTACACCAACGACTTGGCCCACCTTCCGGGCCAGAAATGACTGAAGCCCTCCATCGGCTGGAACGCTTCATCCGGACAGGCCCGGTTCCACTCCTCGTCAGGGTGGCCCTCATTCACTACCAGTTTGAGGCCATCCGTCCGTTCCGGGTGGGAAACGGCCGAATTGGACGGATGTTGATTCCCCTTCTCCTGGTCAAGGCAGGCCGGCAACCTCAGCCGTTATACTACATGAGTAGTTATTTTAACCGTTTTCGCTCCCGGTATGCCGATCTACTCCTTGAAGTGAACCGGAAGGGGGCTTGGCGGGATTGGATCACGTTCTTTCTGCGGGGTATCGAAAGGCAGTCCACCGACACCCTGGACTGCATTGACAAACTCCTCGCCCTTCGAGCCGACTGGTTGAAACGGGCAAAGCCGGCCCGATCCTCAAACTCACCTGAGAAGCTCATTGACGCCCTTTTCAGGTTCCCGGGAACCACGGTCGGTCAGGCGCAGAGGCTCCTCGGCGTCACGCCGCGCGGTGCCAAGCTGAACATCGAAAAACTCGTCGAGCAGGGTATACTGCACGAGGCGACCGGACAACGTCGCAACCGTGTCTTCTCAGCCAGCGAGATTCTTGAAATCATCGAGCCTGCCGGACCATGAACCAGTTGGTCAGGATCAGTCACGTCAGAAAGGTCTACGAGTCCGAAAGCGAACCCGTCGTTGCGCTTCGAGACGTGTCGCTTGAGGTCGAACAGGGCCGGTTTGTCACCCTCATGGGCCCGAGTGGGTGCGGTAAATCTACTCTTCTGCACATCATAGGGGCGATGGATCGGCCGACCGAAGGTGAGGCCTGGCTCAAAGACAGCCCCGTCCACAGCCTGTCTGAGGAAGAATTGACCCAGATTCGCCGGACACAGGTAGGCTTTGTTTTTCAGTTCTTCTATCTGCTCCCGACCTTGAGCGTCGAGGAAAACGTGGCGTTGCCGCTGCTCCTGGCCAATGGCAGGCAAGTGGATCACGCGCGCGTGCGGTCACTGATCGAGACCGTGGGTCTCAGCCATCGGCGCAACGCCATGCCGACCCAGCTTTCAGGAGGGGAACTGCAAAGGGCCGCGCTGGCACGAGCGGTCGTTCACGATCCTCCGCTGGTCGTGGCGGACGAGCCTACCGGCAACCTCGATTCCGACAACGGCCGGGTCATCCTGGAACTGCTTCAGCAGCTCTCAGGCAACGGGACAACCGTCGTGATGGCCACGCACAGCGATGCGGCTGCCGCTTACGCGGATCAAACGCTCCTCTTGAGGGACGGAGGTTTGGTCGGATGAGGAGCTTCGGTCAACTCTTCCATTACTACATCGTGCGGGACCTGGCGCGGAATCCAATCCGAACGGGTTTGACAATAACCGGCGTGGCTCTGGGCATTGCCGTCGTCGTGGGAGTCCAACTGGCAAACGATCGGGCCATTGGCTCGTTCAACGACAGCCTGAGGATCCTCGGCGGAGGTGCCGACCTCCAGATCACGGCCAATGGCTTGCAACTGGACGAGAACCTGATCGGCGACCTCGACTGGGTTTGGGACATCGGCGCGTTGACGGCAATCGTTGAAGGGCGGATCGACCTGGATGACTCCCCGAACCCGCTGGGGCGGGAGTCCATTCAAGTCTTTGGGATCGATCTGCTGTCGGACGCACCGTTCCGAACGTACATGATGCCCGAAGGCGGCAACCTCGGCCTGGACATCACGCGGGAAGAATACATTGACCTGTTGATCAATCCGGACACAATCATCATTCCATCCGTCCTCGCCGAAGATCTGGGCGTCGTCGTCGGGGACACGGTTCGCTTCCTTGTCTCCAACCATTGGGAGGAATTCACCGTCGGTGCGGTCCTGGCCAACGAGGGGGTGGCGCGCGCGTTCGGGGGAAAGATCGCCTTCATGGACATCGCCGCGGCGCAGCTCGCACTCAACAAGATCGGTTGGATCGACCGCATCGAGGTCCTGCTCGACGACTCGAATCTCTTGGACGAGGTCGAGGCACGCATTCGTGTTCAGCTTCCCGAATCCGTTATCGTCTATCGCCCCGAGGACACGGCCGAAGACAACGAAAAGATGATCCGGGCGTTCCGTTACAACCTGACTGCATTGAGCTACATTTCGCTGATCGTCGGTATGATCTTGATCTACAACACGCTGAATATTGCGGTTGTTCGAAGACGGACTGAAATCGGCGCGCTTCGGACGCTGGGAACATCGCGACGCACGATCAAGTGGATGTTTCTGATCGAGGCAACGGCGTTCGGCGTCGTCGGTGCAGCTTTGGGAATATGGCTCGGCGAGGTCCTTGCAACGGCCTCGGGCGCTCTGGTGTCCCGAACGATATCGGCCCTTTACACCGGCGCTGCGGGTAGCGGGGCGATCGATCCACAAGCCGATCCGGTTCTCTACCTGGAAATGCTTCTGCTCGGCGGCGTTCTGGCTGCCATTTCCGGGACAGGGCCCGCCATGCGAGCCACATCGGTGTCGCCGGTCGGAGCGATGCGGGAAAACGTCATGGGCGCCGTCAGCGGCCAGCGGATGCGGTTTCAGATTGCCGGCGGTGCAACGGCAATGGTGCTGGGCGCCACACTCAGCTTCGGGCCCGCAATCGACGGTTTCCCGTTCCTCGGCTACGCCGCCGGCGTATCTTTCATCGTGGGATTCGGCCTGATGTCGCCTTTCCTGGTTCGAGGTCTTCTCCGGCTGATTCGGACGCCGTTGATACGGCTGCTTCCGGCCGAAGGACGACTGGCCATTCAAACGATCGAAGGGAGTCTCGGCCGCGTTGTGGTGGCTCTGATGTCGCTTGCGATCGCTGTTGCCATGCTGATCAGCATGGCAACCATGGGCGCTAGTTTCCGCGATACGGTCATTGTCTGGATCGATCAGACGCTCCAGGGCGACCTTTACCTGCGGCCGGCTTCCTTCGGCAGCAACGGCGGCCGCAATGTTCTCGAAGGGAGCACGTTGGAGGCTCTCGACACGATTCCCGAAATCGAAGCCATCGATCGCTTTCGCGCGATGGTAATCGACTACGATGGGTTTCCCGCATTTCTTGCCGCCGGGGAATTCGCAACGGTCCGAACGCACAGCAGGCTGCTCTTCATGGGGGGCCGGACGACACCCGAAGTGGCTGGGAGACTGATCGGGACCGATCGCGTCGTTGTCTCAGAACCCTTTGCGGTCCGGCACGGCGTCGCATCCGGCGATACAGTCCGGCTCCCTACCCCCGGAGGTATGGAACCGTTCGTGGTCGAGGCCGTTTTCTACGACTATTCGAGCGAAGGCGGCATGATCGTCATGGATCGGGGTACTTATCTGGAGAAGTACCAGGATCCGGACGTGAGCAACGTCATCGTTTACCTGAAGCCGGGCGCTGACCCAGCGGCAACCCGAGCCCGGATCGCCGAACTGCTGCCGGATACGGAGCTTCGGATCGCAACCAACGGCGAACTGCGTGCCCAGGTCCTTCGTGTCTTCGACCAGACCTTCGAGATCACCTATGCGCTCGAGGTTATCGCAATGGCCGTGGCGGTTCTTGGAATCGCCACCACCCTAGCTGCGCTGATTATCGAACGTCGGCCCGAGATTGCGATGCTGCGTTTTATCGGTGCGGCAAGAACACAGATCCGGCGCGTTGTGATGTTGGAATCGGGCTTGGTCGGAATCCTGGGCGGAGCGATCGGCCTCGCGCTCGGGATGCTTCTCTCCGTGCTTCTGATCTACGTGATCAACTTTCAGTCGTTTGGCTGGACAATTCAGTTCACGATCCCGTTCGGATTCCTGGTTCAATCGCTGTTCTTAATCCTGATTGCGACGATCGTTGCGGGACTCTACCCCGCATCGCTGGCCCTTAAGATGGATCCGATCAAAGGCATCCGAGCGGAATGAAGCATGGGCACCCTTAAACATATATTCCTGACGGCGCTTCTGGTGGCCGTTCCGATCCTCCCTCAGGAATCCGTACCCCCGCGGTGGTCTGTACCTGAATATCGACTGGCGCTGCCGGGCTATGAATATGAATTCCCCCGCGATCACGGGTCGCACCCCGACTACAAGTTGGAGTGGTGGTACTACACGGGCCACCTCGATGCCGATGACGGGCGTCGATTCGGCTACGAACTCACGTTTTTCCGTCTGGGAATGGACAAGCGCGCGGAAAACCCCTCGGCCTGGAATATCCGCAACCTGCACGTGACGCACTTTGCCCTGAGCGATCTTTCGGAAGGCACGTTCCAGTTTTACGAACGGCTGAACCGGGAAGGCCCTGGGATCGCGAAGTCCTCGACCGAAACGCTCGACATCAAGAACGGAAGCTGGTCGGCCACACTCGAGGGGCCGGTGATGAAGCTGCGCGCATACGCGGACGGGGTCTTGCTGGAGCTGGCGCTGACGTCGGATAAGGAACCGATCGTACATGGGCTGGCCGGGGTCAGCCAGAAAGCAGACGGCATCGGCCAGGCGTCCCACTACTATTCCATGACCCGGATGGCCACGACAGGGATGCTTTCGCTGGATGGCACCGCCCTGGACGTGACTGGCGAAAGCTGGATGGATCACGAGTTCGGCACCAACCAATTGGCCCCCGAGCAGATCGGTTGGGATTGGTTCAGCGCTCAGTTGGACAACGGTGAAGAGTTGATGCTGTATCAATTGCGCCACCGGGACGGGACCATCGACCGAAATTCAAGCGGGACTATCATTGCCGCAGACGGAGGTACGCGACACCTGACGGCGGACAACTTCGACGTCCGAGGCTTGAGAGACTGGTCAAGCCCGAAAAGCGAAGCCGTCTACCGGATCGACTGGCAGATCGATATTCCATTCGAAAACACGTCTCTGCGGATCATTCCCCTTATGGACGACCAGGAGTTGGTGACGACACGGTCTACCGGCATCGCCTATTGGGAAGGTGCGGTGCGGATCGAAGGAACGTGGAATGGGCAGCCGATCAGCGGCAAGGGCTATGTTGAGCTGACAGGGTATTCGGAAAAGTATCGGCCCAGCGTTTAGAATTCTCCCAAACGAACCCGGACAACGGCTTCCCAATGGACCAGGCGTCTCATCTTCATCGTTCTCCTATTGTTGTAGTAGCTGCTATTATCCGCCACAGGGGCAGGGTCCTTCTCACTCGGCGTTTCGACGATGCGCATCTCGGTGGTATGTGGGAGTTTCCAGGCGGAAAGGTTGAAGAGGGGGAATCCCTGGAGGCGGCCTTGATTCGAGAAGTCCGCGAGGAGGTGGATTTCCGGATTGAGGTCGATTCGCTCTATCTGGAAGAGGGGTTCACATACGAAGAGCGGAAGGTCCACCTTCACTTCTTCGATTGCAGGCTGGTCGAGGGAATGCCCCGATGCCTGGGCGTGGCCGACCTGACGTGGGCTTTCCCTTCGGAACTGGATCAATTCGACCTGCCGCCCGCCAACGCACGACTTGTCGAAAGACTACGGCAAGAGCCTCGCTAGTGGTCCTATCTAACGAAAAAACGGGCAGATCTGGGTCGATTCCGCCCGTTTTCGCGGCAACTCCCTTCTGCCGCGCTGGCTCCTAACCCGCATATCTCACCAGCGGTGGTGAGACGGGATCTCCTCTCCAGAGTCTCGGGAGCTCAGCCATTGCCCTGGAAACAACCAGCCCCGTCGTCACAAGTGCTTGTTCAATTGATAAAACGAAATTGCTGGATGTCGGCGAAAACTCCGCACCCGGTATTGTTGCCACGACGAGAATCAAGACTGGGGCAACCACGGCCACCGTACTCAATCCCCCGCGATAATACGCCCGGGGATGACTGTCAAATGCGGCTCGCCGTAGTTGTGGTTCAGTCAATGTCGGGAGTGAACCGTCGCGTATTCTCCCAACGACATAATCTCTAAGGGCTTCTTGCAGGAGTATGGTTGCCCGCCAGACCCACTGTCTTGTTGTGGGGTTTGCGGTGAGACTCTTGTTGTTGGAAAAAGCGATGTTATAAAACTTCCCGTAACCGATCGGATAACCGCTTTGACCCCAGGGGCCGAGCCAGCTGTCCAATTCTTCATAGAAACGATAGGTCGTCGTGGCCTTAGGGTGGCCCGCTATGACCGATGTGAGTTGGCCATGCACATACTCGGCAGTATGATCATCACAGCGTATTGCCGATTTGGGCGGGAGCGATAAGCTCATGAATGCCTCCCCTCGTCAGTGTCACTGGCAGCTTATGACCAGCTCGTCGACCATAGCATAGCACGTCAAGAGAGCCCTCTTCGCAGGCTGCACGGCTATTCCGCCTCCAAATCATCAGTCAATGTCTTCAATGGGTTGGATTGGGTTTGGCGGTTGACGTCGGGGAGGCTGTGGGTCAGATCTGCAAGTCTGGTCCGCAGGGCGCAAAACACCCTGGCAGTCTGTCGGTGTGGGCAATGGCGGTCGCGGAGGAACGGGCAAGACGATTTCGTAAGCCAGGGTGCTTGTGGCAACTCGTAGGTCGGGGAGGACGCTCCCCATTCTGGTTCTAATTGTCCGGCCCCACTTCAACGGTCAGCAAACGGTCTGCAAAAAAGTGATCTCTGATGGCGCGGTTGATGGCATCGGGCGTCACACGATCGATGATGTTGCCGAACTCATAGATGTAGTCGTGGCCGATGCCGAAGAACTCGGCATCCAGAATTCGCCCGGCAAGCGCCAAAGGAATAGAGAGGCTCACGATGAAGGCGCCGCGAGTTGTCGCACGATGAAACAACGCTTCTTCCTCGGTGAGGCCCTCATTTGCGACACGACGTATGATGTCGCGAGTCCTGTCGATCGCCAGGTCCGCCCGATCCGGATCCACGTCAAAAGAGATGCCCCATAAACCGTCGCCCTTGGTCGTCTCGAAAAAAACCGATCCAACCTCATACACCAATCCCAACCGGTCCCTTAACTCCATTCCCAGCTTCGACGACAAGACGCTCCCGCCGATCGCAACGTTTGCGATAAGGCCGGCATAGTAGTCCGGGTCGGTTCGGCGGAGCGTGCCGGGGTGAGTCATCAGGACGTGCGTTTCGGAAGCTTCCTTCATTGACAGGACGATACGTTCCGGACCGTCCGCCATTGGAACTCGCGCAACATCGACCGGCGCCGGCCCACCATCCGATTCCCAGTCGGCAAACAGGTCGCGAACATCCGCCATAACTCGACCGCGATCAAAACTCCCAACGACGACAAGGATGGCATCAGCGGCACGATAGGTTCGGCGGTGAAAGTCCATCACGTCATCGAGGGTATAGCTCCGGACGGCGTCGATCTGTGCTGGAATCGATTCGGCATAGAAGACATGGTCCGGCGTGTAGAAATGCCGGCTTGCCGCGTTGAACGCACGCAGCTGAACCCACCGGTCCTTGCGCGTAAGGTCGGCGATCAGACGACGCTTGACGTCGCGTAGCATCGTCTGATCGATGGGCGGTTTACGAATGATCGACGCCATGAGGTCCAGGATCGCGTCGCGAGAGCCTGGAAGACCCCGTCCTTCGATATACGTGTTGAACGAAACCGCGCTCATGTCGAGTTTCGCGCCGTCTCCTTCCAGGCCGGCTTCGGCGGCCAGTTCCGTCATCACCTTTGCGGTCAGGATCGCAAGCAGCGGCTCGTCGGCCGTCTCAAAGTACGAACCGGCGGCAACGTAACCCTCGACGGTGACCGTATGGTAATCGGGGTGGGAAAACAGGAGGACACGCATTCCGTTGGGAAGAACTTCACGCGTCACGGTGGTGGAATGCTCACCACTCGTTTCGCCTGAACCATCGCTTCCCGCCGTCCATTCACGATAACGGAGAAACGCCTCCCGATCTTCGGTGGAGTCCGCAAGTGAGAGTGCCATCATCGTCTTCAGCGGGCTCTCCCTTTCGAGCTCGTACTCCATCGGCGTGAATTGTTGCCTTATCCGTTCGTAGGCCGGGCCGGTGGGTTCAACGGGGCTGTCAGGGGGAAGCGCCACAGAACCGAAAACCCTCTCGATGGCAGCTCGTGCTTCGGCAAGATCAAAGTTGCCGACGACGATCATCTTCGCGTTCGACGGTGTGTAATAGCGTCGGTAGAATGCCCGAACCTCGTCGTCGGACACCTCGAGGACTTCCTCAACCGAACCCGCAGGGTTCGTGACGATTCCCTCTTCGATCACCACTCTCCTTTCGGTCTCGATATTGGTCGACGACAGTATGGAGTTCTTCATCCGGTCGGCTTCTATCGCCAGGACGCGATCGAAGAACCGGCTCGGAAAGGTCTCGTAGAACAGAACGCGATCTTCGTATGTGATCGCGTTGAAGGACGAGCCCATCCGCTCCAGTTCCCCCGGGACATCGTAATCAGGTGTCGAGCGGAACATCAGGTGCTCGGTCAAGTGGGCCATCCCGGCCTTACCTCGAGGTTCCCTTTCAGCTCCCGCATCGTAGATCATGCCAAGCGACGTGACCGGGAACATTCGGTATTCAACGAGGGTAACTTCCAGTCCGTTTTCGAGGCGGAATGTTTCCCACCGAGGGGAGGCGGCAGACAGAAGGGAGGCTGAAACAACGACGAGGATCGCAGCCGGTATGAGAAGAAGTCCCGGCTTGCTGGGGGGGTCGTGGTTCACCTAAGTAACAGTTGTCGGGATCGGCACTTTCTTGGTTCGCTCGTCGCGGTCGATCTGCCCATCCAGGATGTGCACGATGCGATGAGCGCAGTCGGCCACGTCGCGCTCGTGCGTCACCAGAATGATAGTGTGCCCTTCACCGTGGAGGTGGTCGAACAGCTTCATGATCTCGTGGCCGGTCTGAGAATCCAGGTTGCCGGTCGGCTCGTCGGCCAGGAGAATCGACGGCGAGTTCACCAGCGCCCGGGCGATTGCAACACGCTGGCGCTGCCCACCTGACAACTCGTTAGGCCTGTGTTCTTCCCGATCGCTCAGCTCTACCATCTCCATCGCAGCATGCGCACGCCGGCTTCGCTCTCGCGACGGCACACCACTATAAATCAAGGGCAACTCGACATTGTGCAGGGCGCTGGCACGCGGCAGCAGGTTGAACGTCTGAAAGACGAAACCGATCTCCTTATTTCGGATGTGTGCGAGTTCGTCATCGTCCATATCGCTGACCAGCCGCCCGTTCAGCCAGTACTGCCCGCGCGACGGCGTGTCGAGACAGCCAACGAGATTCATGAGCGTCGATTTCCCGGAGCCCGACGGGCCCATGATGGCCATATACTCGTTCCGCTCGACCGTGAAGCTGACGCCGCGAAGCGCATGGATCTCATTGTCGACACCCATCTGGTAGGTTTTCCAGAGATCGTCGGTTCGGATCATGCTTCCGTTTTCGCTCATGGGTTCGGACCCTCTTCAACCTTGATGCGGACATCGTCTTCCAGTGTCCGTAAGACCCGATAGCTGCCGGTCACAATCTCCTGATCGTCGGTTAGTCCGTTCAGGATTTCGATGTCGGTCGTTCCGATGATTCCAGTCTTAACAGGCTGAAACGTGGCGACACCATTCCGGATCACGAACACGCCTTCCTGCTCTACCTTGACTGGTTCGCCGGGGCGCGACGTTGCATAGACCGGGTTGTCTACAAAGTCCGGCACGTCTGCTTCATCCATTTCCCGAATCGTCAGCGCCTGGATCGGTACGGTCAGGGCAGTGTCACGCTTTGCCGTTACTATCGTCGCGGTACAGGAAAGGCCGGGACGCAGTTCGGGTGGGGGATCATCAAGAGTGATGACCACCTTGAAATCCCGAGCCTCGTCAGTGTTGGTTGTTGTCGTTGAAATACCGCCGCTGCTCGTCAGCGCCGAGTTCCCGATCTCGGAGACGAATCCAGGCAAGCGGCGGTCCCCGAGAGCGTCGACACGCACTTCTGTCCGCTGGCCCAGTTTCAAATTAACGATGTCGGTTTCATCCACCTTGACTTCAGCGGTGATTACGGACATGTCGGCAATCGTCATCAGCGTCGTTCCCGGCTGGTTCTGAACTCCCACTATCGCAATCTCGCCCTCATTGACAGGAAGGTACGTGATCACACCCGTGAGCGGAGAGCGGATCGTCGTCTTCGACAATTGATCGCGAGCCCGCGTCAGCGATGCCCGCTGTTGGGTCATCCGAAACCTCAACCCGTCCTTCTGCTTTATCACCTGCGCCAGTTGTGCTTCGGCTTGCACGATGCGCGCCTTCGCCGCTTCCACCTGGGCCACGGCAATGTCGTATCCGGACTCCTGCCTGTCGAATTCCTCCTTCGAAATCAGGCCGCCTTCGTACAATTCCTGCGCCCTGTCGAATTCCAGGCTCGATCGACGAAAATCTGCCTCGATACGGTTCAGTTCTGCTCGTGCGGAATCTCCGGAGGCCTCCGCGGACCGTATGGATGCATCCATCCCTTCCAGCTCCGACCCGGCGGCATCAAGACTGGCTTCCGCGCTCAGAACATCCGCTTCGGTCTGGATCGACTCAATCTGCAGCAACAACTGGTTTTCGTCGACCCGGGCACCCTCCGCGACCGGCATGTGCACGATACGGCCGAATGCATTCGAACTGATGTTCACGTATTTCTTCGGCTTGATTTCCCCGTTGGCGGTGACCGATTGCGCAAGGTCCTGCGTCAGGACGTTACCCACCTCAACCGCAACAACACCCCGGTTTCGCGTGGTGACTGCATAGCCGATCGTTGCGGCGATCGTACCCACCAGCAAAAGCGCGATTATCAGTTTCTTGCCAATCGTCATACAAGTTCTACGAAACAACCCCTTCGAAAGTTTCCGCTATGATCGTCCGCGGAGCCTTTCATTTTATCAGGAAGTAACCCGAAGCGGTAAGCGAACCACAGTTGGCACCCGACGCACACAACTCGAGCGCGCTCATTCCGCTTCTGTCAGTAAGACGTTTCGGCATCAGAAGAATTACAAACCGTGAACAGATTTCATGCCGCACGATCGGTAACGTTTCTCCGAACAACATCGCTCATCGACGACTCGCTTAAGTTCACGAAGAGCAAAGTTGATAAAAAAATTCGTTGCATCATTTGCCGCATGAATGTTTCGGGCCTCTGAAACGCCTACTGGGCAAGGCTTTCAGCGCAACGCATTTTATTCTCGAGTTGATGAATTCAAATTTGAAAACAGTGTGCAATTTTTGTTTTGTTTTTTTTGATCACATGTCTTAAAAATAAGCACAACATAACGCTTACCCACGTAAGGTGAGCAAGTAGTTGTAAAGAGAAAAAGCTAGTTCGTTATGAACAGGAGCCCCGCCGATCGGCGGGGCTTTCTTATTGTCGGCAGGATAACGGTCCACCCGGAGATCAGGAAATCGTGTCGACCTTTTTTTTCAGATAATCCATCAACAAATACTGGCCGAGGTTTGTCGTTGATGTGAAGTACGCTTTTCCGCGAAAGATCTCCGTGACCTTTTTTACGAAGTCCATCAGGTATGGATCGCTCGCGAGCATGAACGTGTTGATCAGTATGCCGGCCTTGCGACACGTTGCTACCTCCTTGAAAGTCTCTTCCAGAATGACGGGGTCAAGGCCGAACGCGTTCTTGTAAATGCGCCCGTTGGGCAGGGTCATGGCTGAAGGCTTGCCATCGGTGATCATGATGATCTGACGCATGTCCTTCTTCTCTGCCATCAGCAAACGCCGCGCCAACCGGAGTCCTTCCCGCGTGTTCGTGTGGTACGGACCGACAACGACTCGTGCCAGCTTCTTGAAAGGGATCTCTTCGGCGGAGTCATGAAACAGGACGAGGCGAAGTGAATCTCCGGAATACTGCGTACGAATCAAATGGGCCAGCGCAAGCGCCACTCGTTTTGCCGGGGTAAAACGGTCTTCGTTGTAGAGGATCATGCTATGGCTTGTGTCCAGCATGAGGACAGTTGCACATGAACTCTCATAGTCGGCCTGGCGGACCTCGAGGTCGGCCTGTTCCAGATTGATCGGTACCCCCATACCCTCACGTGCGATAGCACGCAACAAGGTCTGACTGATATCCAGGTTCAAGGTGTCGCCGAATTCGTAAGGTTTGGAAGCCTCGAAAGCTTCCACTCCCGTCGATAGATGCTCCGTCTCGTGGCGACCAAAACTGCTTTTACCGAGCGAGCCCATCAGGTGCCTCAGGGCTCGGAACCCAAGAAAGTCGACGGACTTGTCGGTCATCTCGAATTGCGCAGCACCGGTTTGCTCACCTTCGGTTCCCAGTCCATCTTCCCCGGAGGTGGGTTGCCGCATGTCAGAAGTCGACTGGAGCCACCCGTCATCGATCATTCGCTCGAGAAGTTTGTCGAGCAATTCATCCATGTCACGAGGGCTCGTTTCGTCCTGGAAGCCGTAACGAAACCCGCTCTGCAGCAAGAAGTCCGACAGCGAGTCGAGAAGATCCTCCAGACTCAGGCCGTCCAGGGGAGATGGAGCGTATTTCGTGTAGGTTATCTTTGCCATTCGGCGATTGCCCGGTGACCGAACACCGCTTCGTGAATCAGTTCAAGGGCTTCTTGAAACGGTTAGGATCGACCGAATAATTGCGGTAGAGATCTTGCGGGGATTTTCGTTCCACTGCAGAGTAGCCGCGCTCCTCCGACCGCGTTATCTTGTCCACGGAACATAACCCTTCCAGGACAAACTCGGCAGCCGCCACACCCTCCCCTATCGACGAAGATGGCGACACGCCGAGGGGGCGGTGCGTTCCATCAATCCGTCTACACGCTCGAACATTTCCGACAATTCAAGGAGGGTTTCCATGTCGGAGATCTTGAGGGTCCCACCCTGCTCGAACCATTCGATGACGGGCTTGAACTTCGTCGGCCCAAAGTGCCTGTGAAACACCATCCCGACTGCCTGGCGGATCAAGTCGCGCGCAACAGTGTCGGACCCTGTCAGCTCCCCTTCGTATTCGAGTTCGAGTTTTCCCGTGATAGCCGGAATGGCCGCATAGAGGTCGACGATTCGTGCGATGGTCTCCTCGTCTCCCAGGATAACTCTCCGTCGTTCCGCATTGCTGGCCACATTTTCGAGGCACGAAATAGGCAAGCGTTGGCTGACGCCTGATCTCTTGTCTATCCGTTGATCCCCACGCGCCTTGAATGCAATCGCTTCGACAACTTCCCGCATGAAGGATGGGATCTTCAGTGTCTCGCCTTCGCGTTCGATCCACGCCTCCTGTTCGGTGATTCGAACGCCGTGCTCCAGGTCGACCGGGTAGTGGGTCTTGATTTCGGAACCGATTCGATCTTTCAAGGGCGTCACGATCTTCCCGCGGGCTGTGTAGTCCTCCGGGTTTGCAGAAAAGACCAGCACGACGTCAAGCGGTAACCGCACCGGGTAGCCCTTAATCTGGACATCGCCTTCCTGCATGATGTTGAACAAGCCGACCTGGATCTTGCCTGCCAGGTCCGGCAACTCGTTGATTGAAAATATTCCGCGGTTCGCCCGTGGCAAGAGGCCGTAATGGATCGTGAGTTCGCTGGCCAGGGAGTGGCCGCTCCGGGCGGCTTTGATCGGATCGATGTCTCCGATCATGTCCGCGATCGTGACATCAGGTGTCGCGAGCTTTTCAACGTAACGCTGATCTCTGGACCGATAGTCGATCGGTAACTCCTCGCCCACCTCGGCAAGTAGATCGCGACACCTTCGACAAATCGGAGAGAACGGATTGTCGTTGATCTCGCATCCCTCGATGACCGGTATTTCCTCATCGAGAAGATCGGCGAGCTGCCGAAGGATTCGACTCTTGGCCTGGCCGCGCAGCCCAAGCAGGATCAGGTTGTGCCGGGACAGGACGGCGTTGACGACGTGCGGGACAACCGTATCGTCGTACCCCATGACGCCTGGGAAAATGGGTTCCTGATTTGCCAGTTTGCCCATGAGATTCGAACGCATCTCGTCTTTCACACTTCGCGATCGATAACGTTCTTCTCCGTAGGGGCTCGTCCGAAGCTCTTTCAGAGTTTTCGCTTTCATGCTGTGGCCTTCACCAGGCGAATTCAACCTGCGCCCTATCTCGTAAGGTAAACCGCACTAAAGAACAGGAAATTGGCACCAAAGTGTGCCGCGATAGCGCTCTCGATGCCACTCCTCAAGTAGATGGCCCCCAGCAGCAATCCGCCAAGCAACGCCGCCGTAAACCCATAGATGTTGTGGGCCAGCGCAAACAGCAGCGATGAAAGGACCAGTGCCATGGCGCTGGGCAATACGGACACCAGAAACGGCCACGTGGGCCGGATCTTCTTGTAGAGCTGTTGCAACACATACAGCAGGCAGGACATGATGAAGAGGCGGTAGATCACTTCCTCGGAAAACGCCGAATCCAGAGAAATGATGAACGAGTCGTACACGCTCTCCATCTCTCGGATGCGCGGGACGACGAAGGGGCTGTAGCGGTATCGGAAGAAGAACAGGTAGTTGATCAGGCCGAGAACCAATCCCGGCAACACGCCGTAGTTGATCAAGTCCTGAAGGGCTGACGGTACGTCTTCTGAAGTCACCACGATCGAGCCCCTGAGATTGCTCTCGCGAGCCGAATATATTCCGAAAGTCCCGAAGGCCATGACCACAACGAAGCGTGATATCATGGTCCAAGTAAGAGAGGCAGACCCACTTTCATGGTTGAGCTCCGACAAGACCGCTACGCTGGCGGCCAAAACCGCAAGAACGGCGCAGAAACCGAAAGCTGTTCTGGGGTTCATCGCGACCATCATACACCAAAGGTACAGACTGCGGTTGACCCCCTGAACCCGGCACTGTTGAGGCCCCGAGGTCGATGCGACATCTGTTAGTGAGCGACATCCATTCCAACATCGAGGCGATGGATGTTTGCCTGGCACGCGCCGAAAAAGCAGGGTTCGATTCGGTGTTATGTTGCGGGGATATAGTGGGCTACGGCCCGGATCCGAACGATGCTGTGGATCGTATTCGAGAGCTGACGGCTGTAACGATTCGTGGCAACCACGACCGGGTCTCCTGCGGCCAGGACGAACCCACCGACTTCAACCCCTACGCCAAGGCCGCCGCCCTCTGGACACGCGCCGCCCTGACTCCCGCCACGAACGACTATCTTCAGGCGCTACCGGTTGGCCCTCTCGACGTTGGGGCCGGCGCGCAGATGGTCCATGGCGCTATCACCGACGAAGACGACTACATCATGGGCGAGTCCCATGCCCTGGAAAACTTCCTCCTGTCGGAGTTCCATGTGACGTTCTTCGGACACAGTCATTTCCAGATCGCCTTCTCCTGCGACGAGAGCGGAAACGTTGCCGTTGAAACAGTTGAGGAGGCCGACGAAACGTCTGCGACCCTGCCTCTCAAACCCGAGAAGCAATACCTGATCAACCCCGGCTCGGTGGGCCAACCAAGGGACGGGGATTCCCGCGCCGGATTTGCCATCTGGGATGTCGATCAATCCAGACTCGAATTCCATCGAATGGAGTATCCGATCGGCGTGACTCAAAAGAAGATGCAGGACAAGAACCTGCCACCTGACCTGATCGACCGCTTGTCGCACGGGAGGTAGGGGATGGGGAAGTGGTCAGTTGTTAGTGGTCAGTGGTCAGTTGGCGGCTGCGCCGCAGGACACCCAGGATGGCACCGGGGTTTTCTGTTGTAAATTGACCCGTTCTTCCCCGAACCCGCGCGCTTGTTCGCTTGTAGTCTTCCGCTTGCACGCGGGTGGCCAGGGACGGCCACCCCGACACGCTTTACTGCTACTTCTTCAAACTCGGGACGCAGCAACTGACCACTGGCCACTGACCACTTCCCCACCTAATATCCTATTCGGATTACTTCTACGTCGGGGACGCGGTAGTTCCAGCCGGATGGGATGTTTTCGAAGCGGAAGCTGAAGCGGGCGGTTGCGCCGGGGATCAGGGGACGGCCTGGGGTCAGGCCTTCCTCTTCGGCTTCGAGAACCGACTCACCTTCAAACGAACTGAAGACCAGCTTCAACTCGATGGAACGTATGGCCTCGGCACCCAGATTCTCTAGGGAACCTTCTATCACGCGAATCCGGTGGCCAACGTAATTCTGGCTGGTAAGAATTCCGAGGCGGGGCATGCCCACGATTGCGGCGATCTCGTCCGGGTCGTCGACGTGAACCAACGGTTCGGCGTTCACAGTGACAGGTTGTGACACAGCGGCCCAGACACCGATCAGCGCGAGTGCGATGGCAATGCTTGTTCCGATAATGATGGGGGTCCGAGTCATTTCACTCTCCGCTGACGACCAGGTTGCCCAGCTTGAGGGTGGGGGAGGCAACGCTTCCCAGGAAAGTAAGATCGTTGCCTATCATCTGAATGTCCTTAAGCATCTCGTTGAGGTTGCCGGCAATCGTGACCTCATGAACAGGATACGCCAAGCGGCCGTTCTCGATCCATATTCCGACGGCACCGCGCGAGTAGTCGCCCGTGACGGGGTTGACGCCCGACCCGATCAGCTCCACAACATAGAGACCGGAATCGACGGACTCGATGATTTCGTCGGGAGTATGCGGCCCCGGCTGGAGATAGAAATTGTTCGGCCCCGTCGTGATGACCCCCGA
>CAZOZZ010000053.1:20157-23280 GCA_964584435.1 uncultured Solibacteraceae bacterium
ATCGGTAGCGTGTGCCCGGCAACACCCTCGTCGTCAAAAGGGCCCGACCCCAGCCCGCCTGGAATCAATGCATCATCGACGATTGACACCCCGGGCGCCGCGATAACCTCGCCCAGTCGACCAACCAGGAAAGATGCCTGGCGGTAAATCGAGTCACCGGAAACAGCGCTGAACACATGGCCGATCAGGCTCCTGGCTGTCAAGGGATCGAACACGACGGGAACCTCGCAGGTCTTGTGTTTCCGGGCGCCCACGCGGCGCAGAGTTCTCTCGGCGGCTTTCCGGCCCACGGTCTCCGGGGTCTCAAGGTTCTTTCGGTGACGACTGATCGACATCCAGCGATCACGCTGCCGCCCTTCCGGGGACTCAGCGATAGGGGCAACGCCAAAAGCCGCGGACGTCGAGTGATAGCCTCCCTTGAACCCCTCTGAGTTGGCAATGACAGTGCGGGCTCGGGTGTGATCGAAAAAGGCTCCACCCGAATTGGTCAATATCGGATCGAAGTCCAACGCCACTGTTTCGGCGGCCCGAGCCATTTCAATTCGACCAGCCGTGTCCAGCGACTCCCACTCTTCATCGAACAGATCAAGATCTGGAAATCGATCAGCGAACGCATCTGATTCCGGAAAGCCGGCGTTCTCGTCTTCGGATGTCAGGCGGGCCATTTCCACAGTCTGCTCGATCATCTGATCCAACGTGGACTCGGACAGATCGGAAGTGTGAGACGTCGCAGTCCGGTTACCCACGAAGACACGTAACGCCAGCGCGCGGGATTGAGCTTCTTTGAGGGTCTCGACATCCCCTTTGCGAACCGACAGCGAAAAAGTGCTCTGCTCCCGGATCATGAGGTCCGCGGAGGTGGCCCCCCTTTCCCTGGCAACACGAATTGCCCGCTCAGCTGAATCTTTGAGTTTGTCCATCGTTCGCTCGAACTGTTGTAGGTGCGGTCTATGACCGCACAAATCATGCGGTCATAGACCGCACCTACAGCGAAGGAACGGATCTATTTGCCCGTACCACCCACGGTGATTTCCTGTATCTTCATCGTCGGAACTCCCACCCCGACAGGTACGTTCTGCCCTTCCTTGCCGCAGATACCCACACCTCGGTCCAGGCGCAGATCGTTGCCAACCATTGAAACGCGTTGCAATACCGTCGGCCCGTCTCCGATCAAGGTGGCTCCCTTGACCGGTGCGGTCACCCGGCCGTCTTCGATCAGATACGCCTCACTCGTGCTGAAGACGAACTTCCCGCTCGTTATATCAACCTGGCCCCCTAAAAAATGGACGGCGTACAAACCCTTCTTAACGGATCGAAGGATGTCTTCCGGAGCCGACTCCCCCGACATCATGAAAGTGTTTGTCATGCGCGGGAGCGGAACATGTTCGTAACCCTCACGCCGGCCGTTGCCGGTCCCCGGCATTTTCATGAGCTTCGAGCTGAGGTGGTCATGCAGGTAACCCTGAAGTATCCCTTTCTCGATCAGCACCGTTTTCTCGGTTGGACTGCCCTCGTCGTCGATGTTGAGAGATCCCCGCCGGTAGGGAATCGTTCCGTCGTCGATTACCGTGCACAGTTCCGAAGCGACGGGTTTTCCAATCAAACCGGAAAAAGCGGATTCCTGCTTCCGGTTGAAGTCCGCTTCAAGGCCGTGACCAATCGCTTCGTGCAAGAGAATTCCGGGCCAACCCGGCCCCAGAACCACTTCCATCGGTCCGGCCGGGGCCTCGACCGCACCCAGCTGCAGGATGGCCATCCGGGCAGCCTCGGAAGCCAGTGTTTCCGGCTCCAGTTCGCCGTCAAAGATGTCGATCGAACGCCGCCCACCACCACCTTCAAACCCGGACTGGCGGTTTGAACCTTCTGCCGCAACACATCGAACGTCAAACCGAACGAGGGGCTGCAGATCACGGAACATCTTGCCTTCCGATGTAGCCACCAGGACATGCTTGGTTTCGTCCAGGCAGCTGCACTGCACCTGTTTGATCCGGGGATCGTAGGCACGGGCGGCCTGGTCGGCTCGTTCGAGCAGTGCGATCTTCGTCCCGAGCTCGACATGGTCGGGGGTCGTCGGAATACCGTAGAGGTCGTGCTTCCGGTCGAGGGGCCCAACCAGCTTCTGGCTGCCGCCATCGGAGGACGAGTCCGCGATAAATGCGGCGGTACGCGCAGCCTTCAAAACACTTTCACGGCTGAGATCGTCCGAATAGGCATAGCCGGTTCGTTCGCCCACGACCACGCGGACGCCGACTCCGACATTTACGCCTTTTGTCGCGCTCTTAACAATCTCTTCTTCGAGAACGATCCTGTGACTGACCCGGTGTTCGAAATACAGATCCGCATAGTCACCGCCCCGCGAAAGGGCAGCGGACAAATAGGTTTCCAAATCGTTGACGTCGAGAGTAAGCCCCTCGAAATCGACAGACCTACCCATCACCTTCACCGTGGTCGAAAGGATCTTCCGGACCCGCAATCACAAGCGTGTAGTGTTCGGTATCCAGGTATTGTCCCGCAACCCGGGAAATGTCTTCGACCGTCACATCGTTAATGTAGGTCGGATACTTTTCCAGGTAGTCAAAGCCGAGACCATAGACCTCAGCGTTCGTGAGGAACCTGGTTATCTGGGAGTTTGATTCGAAAGCAAACACAAAGCTGCCGGTCAGGTAGGCTTTCGCATCCTCCAGTTCCTCCGGATCGACTGGTTCGCGGACGATCCGGTCGATCTCACCCTTGAAACCGCTGATTGCCAGATGAATGTTTTCGGGAGAAGTTCCGATATAGGCAAGGAATTTGCCTGGATCGATGCCGGCAGAACTAGTGATCCTGGCAAAAGTCGTATAGGCCAGGCCCTGCTCATCGCGGAGCTTTCGCGGAATCCTCGAAGTCAGGCCGGCACCGCCGCCCAGAATCGTATCCATGACCTGCAGGGCGTAAAAGTCGGGATTCCGCCTCTCAATCCCGAGATGGCCGAAGAGAATATGCGCCTGTTTACTCGCTACTCTTACGAATTTCTTTCGAATCTCCCGCTGACGGGTGGGTGGTGTGACTTCGGGGGACACGATCCCGCGCTGCTCCCAGTCACCAAAGGTCGCCTCTAGCTTGGACAGCATTTCCTCGGCATCG
>CAZOZZ010000054.1:0-22564 GCA_964584435.1 uncultured Solibacteraceae bacterium
CTCCTTAGAGAAAGCTTCGGATTCATTGTCGTCCTGGGTTATTTCCTCATCATTCCGGTTGTACTGGCCAAGACGTATTTCAAGGAGTTTTACAAGACGTTGGGAGCCTCCCGATATCACTTGATGGTTTTTCTTTTGCTTTCGATGGCATCGCTGCCCATCAAGATGGTGCTGCGGTGGCTCTTTAACCTGAAATACATCGTCGGAATTCCGGAGTATTTCTTCAATATCTAGCCTTCGGCTTTTGGCTATTAGCTCTTGGCTTCTAGCTGACTTCTTCTCGCCATGAGCCAATGGCTAATAGCCAACAGCCGACTGAGGTTTGAGCATTGAGTAGCGAAACACCGAGCGGTGGACCCAAGAAGCCAGCTATTCCTCCTCCCGCAAAAAAAGATCTCGCATTGAACATTGGACAGCGGGGAGACCGGCTGTATCAAGTCGACAACCTGCACAAGTGGTTTGCGATCTCCAGCCTGCTGCTGTTCGCCTTCACGGTGTGGATGATCCTGAACGATTACAGTCGTGAATGGAGGCAATATCAGCGCGGGTTCAATCAGCTGAGTATCGAGCGAACACAGGCCGACATGGACAATGCCGCCGGTGCTATAGATGCAGATGCGTTCACCGCCCTGCAAACGGACCTGGCGGCGGCACAGGCGGAACTCCAGACCAACCAGACGGAAGTAGATCGAATTCAGGACGTTCTGGACGATCTGAACGCCGACTTCTATGCCGCCGATCAAAATTATCGCTTCGAGAAGGCTACCTACGATGTCGAGAAATACGACTACGAGGAGGCTCTGGCAAACGGGGCCTCGAACGCGGAAAGCCTCCGAATCGCGGCTGAAGAAACTCTCGCCCAGACCACAGAATACGAACTGCGTGTCGAGGAACTGACAATTCAGATTCGAACCAGCGAGGAAGAATTGACAGGCATCGTCGGCAAGAGAGACGATATTCAGTCAGGAATCGATACCCTTCTGACCGAGTATTCGCGCCTGGAAACGACGATGAACGCGCTCGATCCGGGCCTCGTCGTCACGTCCTTCCGAAACGCACCCGTGTTCGACATGCTCAACCCGTCGGAGAAGGTGAATCAGATTCTGTTGACGAATCTTTATAACGACCATCCCTTTACGCAGGTCCCGCGGGTCGACCGCTGTACGACCTGTCATCTGGGCATTGACCAGGCAGCGTTTGCAGACGCACCCGCGCCATTCACCACACATCCCGAACTCGAAAGATTCCTCGGGAGCGACTCGGCACATCCCATCGATCAGTTCGGTTGCACCTCCTGCCATTCCGGCCTCGACCGGGCAATCACCTTTGCAAGGGCCGGGCACACGCCGGTGGATCGAGCCCAGCGGGAAGAATGGGAAGAAAAATACGGTTGGCACGAACAGCACTACCTCGAAACACCGATGCTGCCGTTGAACCGGATCGAATCGACTTGCCTGAAATGCCACACGGGAGCAGGCGATGTCCCCGAAGCTCCGATGCTGAACACGGGTCGAGACCTGGTCCGTATGTATGGCTGCTTCGGCTGCCACCGGATTCCTGGCTACGAAGACGTTCGGCGGGTCGGGCCGGACCTGACAACGATAGCCAGCAAGGTCGACAAGGAGTGGGTTCTCAAATGGTTGAGGGAGCCGAAAGCCTTCAAAACCGAAGCACGGATGCCGCAGTTCTGGGGCAACACAAACAACAGCGGACCGGAACACGAACCCCGGAACTTCGCCGAAATGAACGCACTCGTCGAGTTCCTGTTCTCGAAGTCCAAACCCAACCCGCTACCGGCAGGCCGAACCAACGGGAACGTGGAACGCGGACAAGAGTTGGTGGAAACAGTGGGCTGCATGGGATGTCACGCCGTGGGCCCGATCGAAGAAGATCCGGACCGGACGCAGCATCGACGACGGTTCGGTTACAACCTTGCCAGCCAGGGTAGCAAAGTCGACACGGAATGGCTGTACAACTGGGTTCGGGATCCCCGGAGTGTCTGGCACGACACGAACATGCCGAGCCTCCGTCTGACCGATGCCGAAGCCGCCGACGTCGCAGCTTACCTGGGCTCGCTGACCAATCCGGACTTTGAGGTCGAGACGCTACCCGAACTCGACGAAGCGGCCCTGGACGCGATCACACTGGAACTGCTTCGTGCCGGCACGACGGGAATCGAGGCACGCGAGCGGCTTGCCGCCATGACTCTCGAAGAAAAGAACTTGTTCACCGGCGAGCGCCTGGTGGCGCGTTATGGCTGCTTCGGTTGTCACACGATTGAAGGCTTTGAAGAAACCCAGCCCATCGGCACGGAACTGACCGAAGCAGGAAGCAAGTTCGTCACCCGACTGGACTTCGGATTCCTCGACATCGAGCACGAACGAAGTGCCTGGTACGAGCAAAAACTGACGGATCCCCGCAGCTTCGACGCTGGACGGGTAAAGCGCCCTGAAGAACTCGCCCGGATGCCCAACTTCAACTTTACCGAAGGGCAGGTCGAATCCATCGTCCTCGTCCTGACAGGTCTGGTGAAAGACCGCGTGACGCCGGAGATGCGGAACGACCTTACGGCAGACATCGAAGAGGGCCGGGCCCTGGCTGCACGGCGCAACTGCCGGGCTTGTCACGAACTCGAGGGCGCCGGTGGGGACATCCGTTCGACGATCGAAGACCAGGGACTCTGGCCACCTTTCCTCAACACACAGGGAGCAAAGACACAGCCTTTGTGGCTGCATCCGTTCCTGAAGGATCCTGGGAGCACCAGTCTTCGGCCCTGGCTGACGACACGGATGCCGACGTTCTATTTCGACGAGGCCGAAGCCACGACACTTGCCCGATACTTCTCGGCCCTGGATGAAGTCGAGTTCCCGTTCATCACGACGGAGATCGAAACGACGCGCGATCGGCTGGAGGTGGGCGGCAGGCTGTTTACGCTGCTTCAGTGTGAAAGATGCCACCCCACTTCGAACGCACCGCTTGCGCCGGGCGTCCAGGCCTCGGACCTGGCTCCAAACCTTCTTCTGTCAAGCGGCAGGCTCAGGCCGGAGTGGGTTGTCGACTGGCTGCTCGATCCACAGGGAATCGCGGCCGGAACCCGGATGCCGACGTTTTTCCCGGATGGCCAGTCCCCCCTGCCCGACCTTCTGGGAGGAGACGCACGGGCACAGATTGAAGCTGTCAGGGATCACTTGTTCGTCACGGTCGGCGGTGGTCCGCGGCTGCTGCGAACCGACGATCAGTAAGGACCACCGGAACGGCGAGTCGGGTATCCCGACCCAGCATTCAGACCTTGACCGATGGCCGATCGAAGGCCGTGAATAGTCCCCCCGGGAAACGGAGGGATTACTATTGTGAACCCCATGACGATTGGCTATATTTAATGGCTCGGGCTATCTTTCTTGAACCTTCTACAATTCAGGAGATTCGTAAAAATGCACAAGAGTAAATTGTTTGTATGTGTCTTCGTGCTGCTGGTCGGCCTGGCCGCCTGCGGCGGCGGCGGTGACGATTCCAGCGGCCTTCCTCCGGCCCCGAGCGGTGGGGGTGGCGGGGCATCCTATGATGCGGCTTCGGCCACGGCCACCGTCACTGGAAATATCGTCTTTGAAGGAGAGGTCCCGGAAGCGGCCCGCATCCAGATGGCAGCCGACCCCTTCTGCCAGTCACATAGCGAAGGTGCCACAAGCCAGGAAGTTCTCGTCACCGAAGACGGCAACCTCCAGAACGTCATTCTTTACGTTCGATCGGGCCACGAAGGCGCTTCCTACGGCGTTCCGAGCGATGCGATCGTGCTCAACCAGCAAGATTGCACCTACGCCCCGCACACGTTCACGATGATGGCCAACCAGGAACTGACGATCAAGAACAGCGACACGACGCTCCACAACATTCATGCGTGGGCGGAAGTCAACACGCCGTTCAACATCGGTCAGCCGGTCGAGGGCATGGAGACGACCAAGACCTTCGAGCAGCCCGAAATGCCGCTTCCGATTCGTTGTGATGTGCACCGATGGATGGGCGCCTTCGTCGGCGTCTTTGATCACCCGTTCCACACAACTTCGGGCGATGCCGGGTCCTATGAGCTGAAGCTCCCCCCGGGCACCTACGAGATCGTCGCCTGGCATGAAAAGTACGGCGAGCAGGTTTCGACGCTGGAAGTAGCCGACGCTGAGAGTGCCGAACTGAACTTCACCTTCTCGGAAGAGGCAGAAGGAACAAGCGACTAGATGACACCGGAATCTGCGGGGCCGGAGCTTCCAGAACGGGAAAACATCTGGCTTCACCGCTTCGTGGTGTTCACCGCATTGAGCACCACGTTTCTGATCTTTGCAGGGGGCTTGGTGACCAGCACCGAGTCCGGCCTCGCAGTTCCTGACTGGCCACTGTCCTACGGTATGTTTTTCCCGCCGATGGTCGGCGGGATTTTCTATGAGCATGGGCATCGCATGGTTGCCGGGTTTGTCGGCATTCTGACCTTTGCTCTGGCAATCTGGGTCCCCCTCAAGGAAGAGCGTGCCTGGGTCCGCTGGTTGACGCTGGGAGCCCTGTTGGCGGTCATCACCCAGGCGATACTCGGCGGCTTGACCGTACTGTACCTGCTGCCAACTCCGATTTCCGTCGCGCACGCCGCACTGGCGCAGACGTTTTTCTGCCTGATAATTTCGCTGGCACTTTTCACTTCGCCCGATTGGAAACGCGGGCTGCCTTCTGCGGGTGAACGCCAGGGCAGTCCAAGCCTGCCCTGGTTGTGCGGACTTACGGCAGCGGCGGTCTATCTTCAACTTTTGATGGGCGCACTGATGAGACACACGAAGTCCGGCCTGGCAATACCGGATTTCCCTCTCGCGTTCGGACGGATCATCCCCCCGTTCGAATCCGGCTCGATCATGATCCATTTCGCTCACCGGATCGGTGCGCTGCTGGTGACCCTGATGGTTTCGTGGACGCTGATTCGGATTCTGTCGACGTACCGGAATCACACACGGTTGGTCAGACCGATCCTCATCATGGCGTCCCTCGTCGTGGTACAGGTCACGCTCGGCGCCTTCACGATCTGGAGCCGGAAAGCGGTCATGATCACCACGTTCCATGTAGCTACGGGAGCCGTTATCCTGGGAATCTCGGTCCTGCTGACACTGAGGGCATTCGTAATGGTGGCGCCCGGGCTCAAGGCCCAGCGTCATCCTGTCAACCAGCCGGCATGAATATGAAGACGATGGGAGCAGACCTCACCATGAGGCGCAGCCGGGTTGGCGACTATCTGGAGCTGACGAAGCCACGCATCACATCACTCGTCCTCCTCACGACGCTCGTGGGCTTTTACATGGGCTCCAATAGCGGAGTGGATCCCCTCCTCCTCTTCCACGCAATCCTCGGAACCGCCTTGGTTGCCGGTGGAGCCAGCGCTCTCAACCAGTACCTCGAGCGCCAGAATGACGCGAGAATGCTGCGGACGAAGGACCGGCCGCTCCCCGAAAGGCGAGTACTCGAGATCGAGGCACTGCTTTTCTCTGTTGCGATTTCATTCGTCGGAGTCCTGTACCTGCTGGTGTTCACCAATATCCTGACCGGAACGCTGGGTGCGCTCACTCTGGTCCTGTATGCCTTCGTCTACACCCCACTGAAAACCAGGACGGCATGGGCAACACTTATCGGGGCGGTTCCCGGCGCGGCACCCCCGATGATGGGTTGGGCTGCTGCTCACGGGGGTCTCGGCCCCATGGCGTGGGTATTGTTCGGAATCGTCTTTCTGTGGCAGATGCCGCACTTTCTCGCGATTGCGTGGGTCTATGACGAAGACTACCTGCGAGGCGGCTTTTCGCGCCTGACGATCAAGAATGCCGGAGAGGGTAACGCGAGCCGCCAGATCATTTTCTTCTGCTGTGCGTTGTTGCCGATCAGCCTTCTGCCGACGACGTTGGGAGCCACAGGGAACATATACCTGTTCGGCGCCATCGCGCTGGGTTTGATCTATCTGGCATACGGTTTGGCGGTGGCAGTACTTCGGTCGCATGCTTATGCTCTGCGACTTCTTCGGGCGTCGGTCCTCTACCTGCCGGCGATCCTGCTCCTGATGATGTTCGACAAGGCTCTATGAGAGGACGAGGAGTCCGAGGTCTGAGGTTGGGAATCATGGGGAGTCCAAAGTCCAAGGTCCAAAGTCCAAGGTCGCGGGGCGCTCGACGCTAAGATATGGCGATCGTCACAGTAGAAAACCTCTCGCATTCCTACGACGACCACAAGGCCTTGTCGGGAGTGACGTTCGACGTCGCGGAAGGAGAGGTTTTCGGGCTACTCGGTCCGAACGGTGGCGGCAAGACCACGCTTTTCAGAATTCTTTCCACGCTGTTCCCCCCCTCGTCGGGGTCCGTGACCGTTCTCGGACTCGACATCATGAAACATGCTTCCGAAATCCGGCGGCGGATCGGCGTTGTGTTTCAGAACCCGAGCCTGGATATTAAGCTGACGGTCGCGGAAAATCTCAGGCATCAAGGCCATCTATACGGACTCCGAGGGAGCGCACTTGGAGCGCGCGTCGATGAAATGATGGAGCGGCTCCGAATAACCGATCGGAGTTCTCACTTGGTGGAAACGCTGTCGGGAGGACTGCGCCGCCGCGTCGAACTCGCCAAAGGGATGCTCCATGGACCGGAATTGATGATTCTGGACGAGCCATCCGTCGGGTTGGACCCCGGTGCGCGATACGATCTGTGGCAGTACCTGGATCAGCGACGCGATTCCGGAAACGTCACCATCCTGGTGACAACACACCTGATTGATGAAGCCGACCGGTGTAACCGGGTACTGATTCTTAACCGGGGCGAAGTCGTCGGGTCGGGTTCGCCAACTACTCTGAAGGAGAGAATCGGCGGCGATATCATCGCGCTGGCCACGGCGGACCCCGAGGAACTCCGAAGCAGAATTTCCGGTAAGTTCGATCTCCGACCTGTGGTTCTGGACGGCTCCGTACGTATCGAAAGGCAGAACGGCCACGAGTTCATCGCACAGCTGATCGAAGCCTTTCCGGGAATGATCGATTCCGTCACGCTGGCCAAGCCGACTCTGGAAGACGTCTTCATCGATCGGACCGGGCACCGTTTCTGGGAGGAGTCATGAACCTCCTTCTGCCATCGTTCACGTTGTGGCGACGCGAACTGGTACGCTTTTTCCGTCAGCGAAGCCGTATCGTGGGGGCCCTGGGTACCCCTCTCGTCTTCTGGTTCCTCCTGGGATCGGGCATCGGTCGCTCGTTCAGCCTGCCGACATCGACCGGCGAGATGAATTACATGGAGTACTTCTTCCCTGGCACGGTCGTCATGATCCTCCTGTTTACGTCGATCTTCTCAACGATCTCGACCATCGACGATCGGAAGGAGGGCTTCCTGCAATCGGTCCTGGTCGCCCCGATACCGCGATCGTCCATCGTTCTTGGAAAGATAACGGGCTCGACCACACTGGCTCTGATCCAGGGAATGATGTTCATGGTGCTGGCGCCGCTGGTGACCGGCATGTCGCTTTCGGCAATTCCGCTGACGCTTCTGATTCTGACGATGGTGGCGTTCGGGCTGACGGCCCTGGGTTACGTCATTGCCTGGAGCCTGGACTCCACGCAAGGGTTCCACGCGATCATGAACCTTTTTCTCATTCCGATGTGGCTGCTCTCCGGAGCCGTTTTTCCGGCAGCGGGAGCACCGGTGTGGTTACAATGGGTGATCGCGGCAAACCCGGTAACCTACGGCGTCGCCGCCACGCGCTGGAGCATGTACGGCACGGTGAAATATGCCGCGATGGGAGGACCGTCTCCCGGCCTTGCGATGGCGGCCATCACCGTCTTCGCAGTCGCAATGTTCGGAGTGGCATTGGCAGTAACCCACAAACGCTAAGGGACAATTAAACAGAGGTATTGAAACGTGTCACCTCTCCCGCACTGGTCTTCCCTTGCCGCAATCGAGCCGATCACCCACAGCACCCGGTTCGCCCTCGTCGACGGCCGCGGCAGAATCCGCGGCTATTACGATGGTACGGCGATGGAAACGGTCTCGCAGCTATCCAACGACGTGGGGAATCTCCTTTCCGAACGTGATTGATGCCGAGCGTAACCGATCTGCCCGCACTGAACGCCACGTTGAACTTTACCAGCGGCCTCCTGATCGGGATCGGGGTCTATTTCATCCGCCAGAAAAAGATCCAGGCACACCGGGCATGCATGCTTTCCGCCCTGTCGGTGTCCGCTCTCTTCCTGATTTCCTACCTCTTCTACCACTACCAGGTGGGCTCTGTCCGCTTTGCCCAGGAGGGCTGGATCCGCACCCTCTATCTTTCGATCCTCCTCACCCACACCGTCCTCGCGGCCGTTATCGTCCCAATGGTCCTGCGAACGGTGTATCTCGCGGTTAGAGAACGATTCGACAAGCACATGGGTATCGCACGGTGGACGTTTCCGATCTGGATATACGTATCGGTGACCGGTGTTGTCGTCTACCTGATGTTGTATCAGCTGTAGGATGCAAAGTGGGAGGTCCATCGACGAAGGCGTATCGCATTGGTCCACACACCCGTCGAAGGCAGGGGTTACTCGGGGGCGGCTCCTGTCTCAGCTTCAATCCATTTGACCCACTGGACCCATTGTTCACGTTCCCATTTCTGGAACGGAAGATCGGAGAATGATGGGACCCCAGTCGTTTGAATCGCTAGAAAAAGACTCTTCAGCCTTTCGCCTTTCTCATGGTGGTCGAGATCCTTCCAATCTTGCTGCTGTCGTACGAACCGGTAGCACCACTGGAGAACGTGGCCCCCGCCTTTGTCAAGGCCCGGATCATTCAGTTCAGGGGGGCTGTCTGAATCTCGTTCCTCATCATCGGGTATAGGATACGTTAGGTATTCAGCGTGAACCGTATCGATTTGGCGCATGGCTTCGGGAGCATGTTGTCGCATGAGCTTCTTCACGACCACGTTCATCCACACGAGACAAATCACGCTCAGCACGAAGAGGAACATCCAGCAAGTCGCCCACAATCCGGTGAACTCGAGAAGGTATCCGAACAGGATAGGGAGGAAGAAGCCACCGAGGCCACCCAGGACTCCAACCATTCCTCCGACGACAGCGATGTCGTCCGGGAAATAGTCCGGAATGTGCTTGTAGACTGCAGCTGCCCCCATTCCTGTCGCAACGCCGATGACGAGCACGAGTAACGTGAAGATCCCAACGTTCGCAGGGAAGAAAACGTGGGTTACACCCCTGGCAAGGAGTTGCTTCTTCGCCACTTCATCACCCACCTCGACGACCGGTTCATGCCATGAAACCGTGTGGGGAAGAACCCGGGAGTCTTCTTCCGGAAGCTCCTGCTGCGACGTCTGCTGGAGGCTTCCGGACGTGAGGTCGTAGCGGACATCGCCCTGGTTGGTCGAAACAACCACGTGGTCCTCGCCGACCGAAGCGACGGTGCCCCCGTATCGGGCCATCACACCACTGCCCGGGGACGAGATGTCCATCCGGGGCACGCTCAGTATCGCCGAACTCACCACGCAAGAGACCAGAACCCATTGCATAACCGTTCTGGCACCCACCTTGTCCGACACCCACCCTCCGAACGCGCGAATGACACCGGAAGGCAGGCTGAAGGTCGCGGCCATGAAGCCTGCCCAGGCAACCGACATCGAGTATGAATTCACGTAGTAAGGGATCAGCCATTGGGCCAGCGCAACGAACCCCCCGAATAGCAGGAAGTAATACAGTCCAAATCTCCAGACCCTCAACACTTTGAGCGGTGCCAGGCGCTCGGCCAGACTCTTGTTTCGTCCGCCGGTCATTCTTGTCTCGGTAAATAACAGGAAAACGATTCCCATCACGAGCAGGGATACTGCGTAGACGCGCGGCAGCATCCGCCACCCATCCAGGTTCTGACCGGCGGCAGTAAACCAGCTCAGCAGGTGAGGTGCCCCTATGCTCGTAACGGCCGCTCCGGCGTTGCCCGCCCCGAAAACGCCAAGCGCGAAACCCTGGTTCTCCTTCGCAAACCACACCGAGGTGTATGCGATTCCGACCGCGAAACTTGCTCCGGTCAATCCGAAGCCCAGACCCAGGATCAAAAAACTGGTGTAAGAGTTGGCCAGCGACACCAGGTAGATGAGAGCCGCCGACACCAGCATCAAGACCCCGTAAACGATGCGGCCACCATACCTGTCTGTCAGCAGACCCACCGGAAGGCGAGTCAGTGACCCGGACAGTACCGGGATGCCGATTAACCAGCCCATCTGGGAACTGCTCCAGTCGAAGATTCCGTTATCTACAAGAAAAGTGATCAAGACGCCGTTCATCATCCAGCACATGAAGCAGATGGTGAACGCCACCGTATTCAGGGTCAGTATCTTGATCGCCTGTCCTTGCTCTGACAACTACAACCTCCTGGCCCCGGCAGCCTAGTTGGGCGCCGGAACGATGTCAATGATATCAGACCGCTGGATGTTGTTGAGGATCCCCGCGTGGTATGCCCCCGGTCACCAACGCGTTCGAACATTTGCCCGACGAAGCGCACGCGGGCAGCGCTACCTCTGGCCTTCCGACGGATCGGTCCCGGTTCGGAGGGGCCACGTCTCTAATCCTTCTACATCGGGTTGGCAGGGTATGTGCTAGATCCTCTACCGGGGGCCGTTGTCTGGGAAGAAGCGGCCCTCGCACCATCAGAAGCCGGCAGGCGGCGACCAGATTGATCATGATCTCGCCCCGCGCTCTGGCGCGTCCTGCCGCAGTTGACACGGAGGTCTAGTCAAGTGGAGCGAACTGTAAGTTTTCAACGACTTGTGATCCTGGTAGTGGGGGCATTCCTGTTCTTGCCGGCATGCCATGCTCCGTTCACGGTGGAGGTGGCGGATTATCGAGGTGGCGTCCGACCTACTTACTACGCCGGCGAAGCACCGGATCTGCAAGTCCACTGGGATGGCCGCAGGGACAAGAACAAAACAGTGAACTGTCAGGTACTTGACACATTCTCCGGTTCGGCAGTCTGGGAAGGAACCGCGACGGTGCCCGAGGTTCGGGGAGGATCTCTCGAGACCCTCACGTTCGAACCGGAGCTACCTGGGAACGGCCAACTCGGCCTGAAGGTCGGCGCCTATCAGTGGGTGTGCGACCTGGACGAATTCACCAGAGCAGGAACCTTCTTCGACATCATAGCCGGACGCTGACGACCCGTAGGCCCAGGCCGTCGCATCCCAAGTCTGGTCGGTGCCGTGTAACAGCGTTTGATGAGTTGATCCTTCGAGCTTTCTCAACGCAAATGCGCAAAGGGTGATTGTTTTTGCGATAAGAGCCGGCGATGGCAAACCGCCGACTCAGAAGAACTAATCTTGTTTGCGCTACTTCGCGTCTTCACGACTTTGTGTTGACAACAATGTCACGGCTTGCCCCCCTACTGGTCTTGGCGACCTCCCCCACCCTCCAAAGTCACCGGTTCGGAACGGCCATAGTAGATTCCGTTGAACAGGAATTTGAAGGTGCCGTGCGGTTGGGCACGGAAGGCCACTTCGGGGCCGAACAGGAAGAGCTTGCCGCGGCCGACGTCGGCATCAATGATGGCAACACCGTCTTCCAGGTAGGCTTCTCCCCAGGCCCAGCCGCTACGGAGGGAATCGGGGCCGAACCAGGCTACGGCTTCAACTCCCTGTTTCGCAGCTCCGGGGTCCAGTTTGAAGGCCGGACTCCGCTGGAAGATGAGATCAATCTCCGAAGGCAATCCGAAAGCAAGGGGGTTGGAATTGTCCACCTGTGCACGCAGGACAGAGCCGGGAACATAGAACTTTTCCCGGGGAAGCGGCCGGGTCGAGCCGTCCGGCTGTATCTCAACGAGCGCATCCGAAATCGGTAAGCCGAGATGCTGCGCAAGGACTGTGGAACTACCGATCGCAATGACCGTTCCTCCCACTTCAAGAAACTCCCTGATCAAGGGAACCGTCGTCCTGACGGAAACCCGTCCCAAGGTGTCCTCGTATTCCTCGGGAAGCAGGTCCGGGACACCTCCACCTCCTCCGTCACTGGCCGGAATGCCGCCATCGACGAAGATGAGGACATCGTACTTGTCGGCGAGGTCGCCGTCATCAAGAACCTGCGGATAGACCACCTCGAAGGGAAATTCGAAATTCTCGAGCAGGAACCGGGTCCAGCCGGAAGGCATCGAACCGCCGTAGCGATCCCACAGCCCGATTCGAAGTTTCTGCAACATCAGCGCGTCGCTGGAAGGTTCAGCCGCTGCTGCCTCGAAGGTCAGGCCGAGATCGGTCAACTCTTCCAGCCTCCCCTCAGTTCCTGAACCCGCACGGACATACATCGTTCCGGTGGGATATGTCTTGCCGTTCGCAGTGACAGGCTCCTGCAACCAGTACACTTCGTCGTTCTCGCCCAACAGCCGGTTGACGGCAACAAACGAATCGTTGACGGAATGGGCCAGGAAGAAACCCGTGGCCGGAGCATTGTTCAACCGGGTGATTTCACCCTCGGGCACTTCGGCAAACCCCTCGATCTTTTCAAAAGGACCGTCGAAGCCTTCCAGAATTCGGTCAAACTCCACTCCCATCTGGTAGGCAACTGTCCAGCCCGTGGTGTCGTACGGCGGAGTCGGGGGAGCGCCTGGGAACGCGAAATCGTCCGGATAATCCTGGGGTTCGAACATGTCCAGAACGTGGGGCCGAAACGCCTGGGCCGCCTTCACGACGTAAGAGCCGGCGGGATACGCCTTTCCGTCAGCCTCGAAGTCGGCACTCGCGCGGTGAATGGCCACACCGTTCTTGATGAGAACGTTGACGAACTTCGTCGCGGTCAGGAAGTCTGCTTGATCGGACGGAAGGATGAAGCCTCGCGGGTCGCGAAGTTCGGGATCACGAAGCATCTGCTGGTAGCGGGCAAGGTCCTGATTCCCACTGCCACCCCGACCACCGCGGCCGCCTCCCTGTCCGACGCCTGCTTCACGCATGGCCTCCTGGACGTCCGCGAGACGATGCGGCGTTGTGGTCCAGCCGTCCCGGTTCCCGCGCTCGATCGAGTTCGCTCCCATCCGCCAGATATTGAACAACAGCGTGTCCCGGTAGCGAGAGGCAATGTCCAGAACGGCCCGGTTCGCGGTGATCGAGTACTCGATGGACTGGCGGAAATGCCACACCTGCGGTTCGATCGGGGAAGGATAGTCGCCTCTGGGTAGCTGCTTGTCGACTACAAACGGTATCTGGATCGGGGTCGGGTTCCCGATCGTTTCGGTCAGAAGGCCGATCATGTTGTGAAAATAGGGGCTCGTGCGTAACCCACCGTTCCACCACGTCGAATAGGTCGCACCGGAACGCATTGTCGCACCCGGTTTGCCTTCGGCAAGGAAACGGCTGTGCATCGCACCCGCCACCAGGTCGAGGCTGGTCACGACCAGGGGGTCGTAGTTGTAGTTAAAAGGGTCCCGGAACGGGGGGGCGAACAAAACGGTCCCTCGCGGACCTGTCTGATGGTGGTTATAGACGATCTGGGGAAACCACTCGCGATACAGAATCCGGTTGATCGCCTCGGACTCGGGCTGTGACGACATGTAGAAGTCCCGGTTGTTATCGTGTCCGGTGTACTTCTGGTAGAGACGCGGCAGTTGGGATGTGGATCGCTCTTCGGGAACGGGATTGCGCATGTACCAGTTCGACACCAGTTCCAGGCCGTCCGGGTTGACGCAGGTCGCCAGGACGATCGTGTCCTCGAGGAAACGCATCGTTTCCTCATCGGTCCGGCTAACCAATTGAAAAACCAGCTCCATCAACTGCTGCGCGCCCAGGACCTCTGTGGCGTGCAAGCCCCCGTCGATCCACACAACAGTCTTGCCTTCGGCTGCCATCGCCCGCGCTTCGTCCTCGCTCACTCCCTCGGCAAGTGCCAGACTCGAAGAGATTTCCTTGTACCGATCCAGATTCGGATGGTTCCCCGGAGCGGTGATCGTGGCCATGTACATCGGCCTGCCTTCGGCGGTGTTGCCGATCACCTCCAGCTTCATCCGGTCCGATTCACTGGCCAGCTTCTGCCAGTAGGCCTCCAACTGCGTGTAGTTGGCCAACTGGTAATCGTCGCCAAAGTTGAAGCCAAGTTCCTCCATCGGAGCCGTGATCTGCGCAAATGCGCTGGCCGACGCCAACATCGAGACTAGAAGTAGGACTGTCAAACGTGTTTTCCGGGCGAGCATTGGATCCTCCCTAGAGTTCTGCGGGGGCTTTTCGTTCCTCGAACAGCAACAACTTCACGGTCCGGTTAGATGCGACCCGGAGGCGAAGGCTGAATACGTACCAGTGATGTCGATAATTGTAAAAAGTTGTGCGCCGATCAGCCACCTAATTCTGCTCCGGACAAGCTTCCGAAGTCCGAGGTCCGAAGTCGTGGCGAGTGTGTTAAAAAGAATAGATGGCGTTTGATCCGGCTCTGAGGCAGATGATCGCCGCCTTTAGAAAGGCACCCAACTGGGACGTGGACCTGGACCTTCGGCTACTGCAGGCGCTATGGCCGAAGCTGGTCGGTCCCTCTCTTGCGGCAAGCACGACGATCGATGCGATCGAAGGAAGTCGCGTAGTGATTCACGTTGCGGATCGGACGTGGGAAAAGCAGCTTCGGTCCATCCAGACGCGACTGGTGCGAAAACTCAACGAGCCATGGCCGAACGCATGGATCACCGAGATTAGTTTCACATATGAAAATAAGCGCTACTGACGTCGAGTACGTGGCCGGACTGGCCAACCTGGAAGTGCGGGAAGACGAAAAGCAGGAAATTGCAGACCAACTCAGTCGGATCGTCGAATACGTCGAGCAACTGGAGGCGTTGGACACCGACGAGGTCGAACCCACATCCCAGATCGTGGTCGGAGTGTCCCATCCCGGTCGAGAAGATCGGGTGGAGGAACGGACGGGAAGTTCCGAGGCCGCCAGGGCAGTCGGATTGTTCAAGGTTCCCAGGGTGATCAGCGAACGATGAACCTGAAAGACATTACGAGAGACCGGCTCTCCGCGATGTACCGGGAACGCGAAACGACTGTGAGTGAGGTCGTCCGAAGCGTCTTCGAGGACATCGACAACGTCAACGACGACATCCGGGCGTACATATCGACCTGCCGTCGAACGGCCACCCGTGAAGCCCTCGAACTGGACGCACGGATAGCCGCCGGCGAGACTCTGGGGCCGTTGGCCGGTGTTCCCGTTGCCATCAAGGACAACATGAACATTCGGGGCGTCCCGACGACTTGCGGGTCCCGTATTCTTGACGACTTCGTCCCTCCCTATACTGCAACGGCAGTTGAACGGCTGCGGCAAGCCGGAGCGATCGTACTGGGAAAGACCAACCTCGATGAATTCGCAATGGGATCGTCGACGGAGAATTCGGCCTTCTTCCCGACGAGAAATCCCCGTGACCCGGCACGCGTCCCGGGTGGTTCCAGCGGAGGGTCGGCCGCAAGTGTCGCAGCCGGGTTGGCGTTGTCGGCACTCGGATCGGATACGGGAGGGTCGATCCGCCAGCCGGCAGCCCTCTGTGGTGTCGTCGGTATGAAACCAACCTATGGAAGGGTTTCCCGTTACGGCCTCGTGGCATTCGGGTCATCGCTGGATCAGATCGGGCCGATCTCGAAAACGGTTCGCGAATGCGCCGAGTTACTCGAAGTCATTTCCGGCTTCGACCCGCTCGACTCCACATCCGCAAATGTGGAGGTGGGAGACTGGACGGCATCGCTCGAAAACGCAATCAAGGGACGGCGAATCGGCATTCCGAAGGAATGCTTCATAGAAGGAATGGATGCCCGGGTGAAGGAACAAATCCTGGAAGGGATCAAGGTTCTAGAGAGCCTCGGCTGCGAAGTGGAGGACATCAGCCTGCCCCATACCGACTATGCCATCGCGACGTACTACCTGATCGCGACTGCGGAAGCCAGTTCAAACCTGGCACGCTTCGACGGTGTGCGGTACGGGCTTAGAGAGACCGGAGACGGCGGGCTGAACGAAATGTATCGGCGAACGAGGATGGGCGGTTTCGGCAAGGAAGTGAAGCGCCGAATTCTGCTGGGAACCTTCGCGCTCAGCACCGGTTACTACGATGCTTACTACCTGAAGGCTCAAAAGGTTCGCACGCTGATCCTCCAGGATTTCCAGAATGCATTCAAGAAAGTGGACTTGATCGTCACGCCAACGACGCCGACCACGGCATTCAAGATCGGAGAAAAGACCGACGATCCTCTGGAGATGTACCTGTCCGACATTTTCACGATCACGTGCAACCTGGCCGGCTTGCCCGGCATCTCTGTTCCGTGCGGTTCGGACGAGGATGGAATGCCTATCGGCATGCAGTTGATCGGAAACCATTTCGAGGAGGGCATCCTGCTGAGGACGGCGCATCAATTTGCTAGCGTCGGGACATTTACTTAGCGTCGGGCCCACCGTCCCCGCTCAACCCCCAACTTCAATGAGAGCTCCTTCATTCGGCTTGCCCATTGGGTGTCGGGAACACTGACGCCGGGACGGTCCCCCCACGCCCCTGCCTCTAGCGTCGGGCGGTGGCGCTTCGCGACGAAAAATTGAGGAATGCCGGCTGTCTGGCACACTGGATGGGAAGCGGCAAGAATTGGCGTTTTAGAATTCGAATGATATCCTGTCATAGGTACTATCACGTTTGAGGTAAGTGAGGGTGGAGAAGATGGTTAGAGCGTTTCTTGCAGCTCTGTTGCTGCTACCGGTCAGCCTGCAGGCGCAGAATGCAACTGCCGTTTTTAAGATTGGAGTTGTCGATCTCGCAGGAGCGGTCGAAGGCTCGGATGCCGGGCAGGCCGCCGCGGCACAATGGAACGAAAGGGCAAACGAACGCGGGAGTGACTTGCAGGCGAAGCAGGATCAAGTAAGAGGTGCCGAGGCCAGGCTGCAGGCCGAAGGAACCGGGATGAGCGAAGTGGCAATTCAGCAGCTAAGCCGCGACATCGAGCGAATGACGACGGACCTCAACCGGATGAACGAGGATATCCAGATCGAGTTGGACGGGTACCGGCAGGAACTGCTCCTGCCGATCGCGCAGAAAGTCGACGAGACGATCAGGCAATACGCGCAAGAAAACGGCTTCTTGCTGGTACTGGATGTATCCAACCCGGACGTGGGGCTTGCCTTCGCCAATGACGCTGCCAATATCACAGAGAATATTATTGAACTCATGAACGTGGTTGAAGAACCGCCGCCGGGTGACCCGCCACCGCCGGTTTAGGGCACAAGCGGTTGGCCGTTGGCCTGTGGCTTCCGGGTCTCCCCTCGGACTACCTCCCGTTAGATCCCCTACTATCATGTTGTCAAGAAACCGCTCTGGTAGCCTCCTCTGCTACCAGGGAGGCCGCATCGAATGAACCACGTCTCTCGCGGTGCCGTAGTCTTCACATTGGCCCTGTCGCTGGGCTCTTGCGGAAGTGGTGAGCCTCGAACACCAGCTCTCCCCGCGCCTGTGGACGAAACTCCGGCGTCAACGGCTCCGAAGTCAACGAATAGAGGGGTAGATGGCGGAGGGCCCGACTACCGGGTCATAGATGTGAGCGAAGCGGGATCCATATCGGGCACCATCAGCGTGACGGGTGCCATTCCTGCCCGACCGACTCGAGAGGTCAATCGAGACCAGGAAGTCTGCGGAGACGACGATCGCGCCGCGCTGGACCTCCTGGTCAACGATGGGAGCGGACTTCGAAACGCAGTGGTGTTGTTGGAAGGGGTGATGGAAGGCAAACCGATTGAATCGCCTGAGGGTGGATGGCAAATCGAACAATCGGACTGCGACTACTTCCCCCACGTTCAGGTCATCCCAACCAACACCGAGGTCCGCATCGTCAACAGCGATCCGATTCTTCACAACATTCACTCCTATCTGGGCGATGAAACGGAATTCAACATCGCACAGCCTGTCCGGGATCAGGTGAACACGCACGTCTTCACCGAAGCGGGCTTCGTGTACACCGAATGTGATGTCCATTCCTGGATGCAGGCTCACGTCGTAGCTGTCGACAACCCCTACTATGCAGTGACCGACGAGGAGGGACGTTTCTCGATCGACGGTGTTCCGCCTGGAACGTACACGGCCAGGACATGGCACGAGTTCCTCGGCGAAAGAACCCAGGAGATAACCGTCACCGGCGGTGAAGACACGGAAATGGACCAGGATCTCCGGGACCTTCTGGCTGGGAAGGTGCCTCCTCCTCCGATCACTGCAGCTCCCGCGACCAAGTCGGAAGGCAGTACGGCGACACCCGATGCGGTTGCTGAGACCCCGGCACCAGAGCTGGTCATAGTCGAAATGCAAAGCCAGGGTTCCCGTTTTCAGTTTGTTCCGGCCGAGATCACCATCAAGACAGGGACGACCGTTCAATGGGTGAACACATCCAGCAACCGGCATTCGTCGACAGCGAGCGTCGAGTTCGAAAAAATGGATGGCCAGACGATATTGCCGGCCGGTGTCGAAGGGTGGAGCTCAGCCTTCCTGGTAAACGCCGAAACGTTTCAGCGCACATTTGATATGCCCGGCAGCTACCGCTATTTTTGTCGAAATCACGAACATTTCGGGATGGTTGCCACGATTACGGTTGAGCCGTAAGGCTGCCTCGTAAAGTCACTATCTGGTTCAACGCAAGAAATGCAAAGTCTCTTATTTCTCAAAGACCTGTGTTCCTTGCGTCTTTGCGTCTTTGCGTTGAAGGCCCTGCTGCCCGACACTGACTTGATCGCCTACTCCACCTCACCATTCAACAACTCGTAAATACGACGAACGGCGCGTGAATCGACCCCCGGTTCCTGGATCTGAGGATAGAACTCGCCGTGGGCCGTCATGTCCACCTGCCCGGCCGCCTGTTCCCACGTCACTCCGTCGGCGTGCAGCCGGCTGACCTGGTTCCAGAGGTCGGTAAAGTAGGATTTCAAATGGTTGATCCTGGCCTTGCCTGCGAAAGGGGCACCGTGGCCGGGCAGGACCTGGTCGAAGTCCAGTTCTCCAAGTGCGTCGAGCGTTTCTCCCCACTCGTCCACATGTCCATCTCCCATAAACGGAATGCCCGGCAGCAAGAGGTCTCCCGAACAAAGGATCCGCTCGTTGGGAAGGTAGACGACGACATCACCTCCCGTGTGGCCTCGGCCAAGGAATAGAAGCTGTATTTCCCGGCCACCGCGGTAGAGAGTCAGCTTGCGTTCCAGGGTCACGTTTGGCGGCATCGGTGCGAGTTCCTGGAGGGAGTCCCAGTAGTTCTGCTCTACGAAAAGCTGCTCCTCCAATCGACTGCGCGCGTCTGAATCGGACTCGGCTGCGATCTGTCGCTCGAGATCTTCGATCCGACCTGGGACGGGGGACGTAAAGGAAAGGTATGAGCGTTCTTCCAGCGGTGTGCCGGCAAGTTTCTGCCACGTGAATTCATGGCCGATGACTTCGACGTCAGGGGGAAAGACCTGGTTCCCATGTGCATGGTCGAAGTGGAAGTGCGTATTGACCACGTATTTCACCGGCTTCCGGGTGATGGTCTTCAACTCATCCAGCAGAACCCAGGCCGCCGCAGGTGAAATGTGGGAGTCGACAAGCATCACATCGGCTTCGTTAATTATGACCACCGAATTGGTGCCGACGTTGAGCGCACCGGTTCCCCGCGCGTGATAGATGTCGTCGGCGATTTTCGTGAAACGGAACGCCGGACCGTTGTGCAAAGCACCGGCAGGCCGGGCAAGGACCTGTTCGGTCGCGTTCAGGGATTCAGCCTCGCCCGACACACACCCGGACAGGCTCACGAACAAGAACAGCATCACGAACAGTCGCTTCATCACTGAATCCTCCTGGAGTGTGCGGCATTATATAACGGCCCGGACAGGCGGCGCGTATACTGACCCACTATGAACGAAACGAAGCCATCGGCCGACAAGGTGACATACGAAAGCTATTTGAGGGTCCCCGAACTTCTGGCGCTACAGGAACCGCTGGCAAAGCCGAAAAGCCACGACGAGATGCTCTTCATCGTCAGCCATCAGGTCTTCGAGCTCTGGTTCCGGTTGATGCTCCACGAACTGGACCACGTCGCGGTGATGCTGGACGAAGACAACGTTCGGGAAACCGAACGCCTGCTGCGCCGCCTGACATCCACGGTCCGCCTGTTCATTCCGAAGCTGAGCGTCCTGGAAACCATGCTTCCATCCGACTTCAGCCAGTTCCGGGACAACCTGAAACCGGCGAGCGGCTTCCAGTCGAAGCAGTTTCGAGAAGTGGAATTCATATGCGGCGAGCGGGACCCACGTTACCTGGTGATGTTCGACGACAATCCGACGGCGAAGCGTCAGCTGGAAGCACGGCTGGGAGAGCCTTCCCTGTGGGATCGATTCGTGGGGCTTCTAGAGAGGCAGGGACTGGAAGTCGGCGATAGGAGCGCGCAGGAAGACACGGTCGTCCAGATCTATTCCAACCCGGACCATCACGAGCTCAAGATCCTCTGCGAAGCCATGATTGAGTATGACGAGATGTTTTCGCTCTGGCGCGAGCACCATGTGCGAATGGCTCAACGGATGATCGGGCACAAGCCGGGGACGGGCCAGAAACTGGTAGACAGCGCGTTCGGGCAGGGACCTCTAGGCACGATGGGCGTGGAATACCTTGTGCAGACGCTCGACAAGCGGTTCTTCCCGGTATTGTGGGCGGCGCGAACCGGGATGTAGTGGACGGGTAGACCGCGCAACCGGACCTGGTGCGGGGCATGCGCCGAACCACGGATTCGGACCGGGATATCAACGTTACGCCTTTCCTTGCGAGGACCCGTCAGACCGCGGTATCGTCTTGGTGCCCTTCCTTTTTTCGGCCAACTCCAAGATGCACAACAACCCGTCCGATTCGAGCGAGAATCTCGTCGAGGTCGCCAAGAAACCGAGACTGATGGAATGTTTGAGATTGAGGGTAAAGGACATCGAATTCCGTGAGAGCCGAATCACGGTACGTCGCGGAAAAGGCAACAAGGACAGAGTCACCATCCTACCTCAGGTTCTCCTCTCGCCTGTCTCAGTTCATCTCGAACGGACGCAGGAAACACACGCGCGGGACGTTCGGAGAGGCGACGGTTGGGTGGAGTTGCCTGACGCACTTGCGGCGAAATACCCGAACGCCGGAAGAGAGTGGAAATGGCAGTGGGTCTTCCCCGCTACCCGAGTCTATTGCCATGACGCAACGGGACAGAAACGTCGACACCACCTGCACCAATCCGTAATCCAGCGGGCAGTCCATGCTGCCGTCGGACGGGCTGGAATCACGAAACCGGCAAGCTGCCACACATTCCGCCACTCGTTCGCAACACACCTGCTCGAAGACGGTTACGACATACGAACGGTTCAGGAGCTGCTTGGGCACAAGGACGTTCGGACGACGATGATCTACACCCACGTCCTGAACCGGGGGCCGAACGCGGTCCGGAGTCCGGCTGATTTTCTAGCCAAATCTGATGGATTTATCTAGCTCGATCATGCAGGATAACGTACAACACGATTGTCAGAAACTCGCCTGTTTGCATCGAGTTGGGAATCAACTCATGGTTGTTACGACCTGTCGGAGCAAGTGAGCGCCGACACGAAGGAGATTTCCGAAGGCGTGCTTCTCGACTACGACGCTCAAGGCAATCTGGTCGGTATAGATATCGACAACGCCAGCACCAAGGTCAATCTCCACAAGCTCATCATCAGCAAGCTCCCAGGCGACGTCGAAACGATCGCTGGCTAACAAGGCGTTGAAGCTGTCGCCGCTACGCGGCGCAGCTTATCGCCAAGTGTTAGGCGGACAACCCTAGCGGTGCCGAAGCTCCGAAGATACACTACTGATGTGCCAGAGATCAGTCGGTTCTTCGGTATTGTAGTTCGCATGTTCGTGGAAGTGGGCGAGCCGCACCACACACCGCATTTTCATGCGTACTATCAGGATGATATTGGGATCTTCAGTATCGAGCCGGTTGAAATGATTGCGGGTAGTCTCCCAAGGCGTCAACGCCGACTGGTCGAAGCCTGGGCAGAACTACATCAAGAGGAGTTGAAGGCTGACTGGAGCACCCTGCAAGAAGGACGCCCACCTCAGCCTATCGAGCCGCTAAAATAGACGCTATGAATCATCCAATCCATCGGGTCACGGGAGTGCAGATGGTGGGACTGTACACGCTTGATGTGCAGTTCACCGATGGCACAACTCAAAAGATCGACTTTCAGCCTGTGCTGGGAGGTGAAATCTATGGCCCACTTCGCGATCAGTCTCTATTCGCCCAAGTGAAGATCGATCCTGAGATCCACACTCTAGTGTGGCCGAACGGTGCCGACTTTGATCCAGCAACGCTACACGATTGGCCCGCCCACGAAGAAGCGTTCCGTGAACGTGCAAAGCAGTGGGAAGCGGTGCATGAATAGTGCATGTTCCCGACAGAGCCGCCTAACAAGCGACTGCACCAGACAGCGGCCATCAATGATTTCTTGGATTCTTAAGGGAAGTGGCCGCCGCAGGTTGGAGTGCGCCCCGCAAACTGGAGAGTTATTTCCCCAGGATTAGTACAGGCC
>CAZOZZ010000055.1:0-5400 GCA_964584435.1 uncultured Solibacteraceae bacterium
GTGTCTCTTAGTTTTTTAGGGATCTCTGTCTGAAATGTTCTGACGGGCTACAGTCGGAAACATCGTCCCACCGAACGGTACGGTTCAGTCTGGAGAGTGCGCGACTCTTGAATACGCTGTTCGGGTCCTAGGGATTGAGAATATCGTGGTCTGTGGACACACAGACTGCGGGGCAATGAAGGCGATGCTGGATCGCGAGACTTTGAACGGTCTGCCGGAGGTTGTCTCGTGGCTATCGTACGGGAAAGTGGACGAAACCCTCTTGCGATGCGATCCGAACCAGGACCGGCAGTCGCAACTGCGGCAACTGATCGAGGCCAACGTGCTTGCGCAACTCGAAAATCTCGTAACTTATCCAATCGTGTCATCGCGAGTGACGACGGGCCGGCTCCAATTACACGGCTGGTTGTACGAAATCGATTCCGGACGGATTCTCGCGTATTCCGCCGATCGCGAGATTTTTCTTCCGCTAATCTGAAATGGTCGGGCTTCTGCTAGTCGCATCGCAATCTCGTTCCGTCTCCCGAAAGTGCGGACCAGCGATTCCTTAGAAAGCTCTTGAGGAGTCAACGGCGAGAGCCGTTTCGATTCGTTACAGACAAATTAGGCAGCTACCTTGCTGCACATCGAGCAGTCATGTCAGTAACTACCTCAGTGATGAAACCCACCCGTTGCGCTTGAGCTGCGGAGCTAACGAAGAAGACAAGGAAAAGGGCAATTATGACGAAGACCATTACGACTATGCGCACAATCCACCTCCGCCTGAAACTATGCGCCCAGCCCTCACGTTATTTCAAGAAAAGGCGCTATCACTGGTAGACTCGGCACAGATTATTGCTGGAGGCCAGCCCCCGCGAATCCTTCCCTGGAACAAGAAGACGAGGAACAAACTCCCCAAAGGGAACGCTCCAAGAACATCACGCTTGAATGCTCCGGCTGAGCAGGACCGGGCAGAAGTCAAGGTCGTTGTCGCTGCTGGTTCCTCTTGATTTGGGTGTTGCGCTCACGAACCGGAACCTTAGAATGGACAGTTTATGAATAGCTGGGCGGTCATCCTCGACATCGCTTTACTGCTCGGTGCAGCCCTCCTGCTTGGAATGGTGTTCGAACGCCTTCGCCAGAATGCTGTGCTCGGTTATGTTCTAGCCGGAATCCTGCTGGGACCCACCGGCACGGGCTGGATCAGCGCCGTCGAAGACATACGGGTCATTGCGGAGCTCGGAGTTGCCCTGTTGCTGTTCACAATCGGCCTTGAATTCTCCTGGAACCGGCTGAGGGAGTCAGGACCGGTCGCCCTTTTCGGTGGGATCATACAGATACTCCTCACAGCCGTACTTGCTGGACTGGGATCGACGGTTTTTGGCTTACCTCCTGTTGAGGCAACAATCGTGGGTGCGGCTCTGTCGCTCAGTAGCACCGCCGTGGTGCTTCGCGTTCTCGCCGACCGGGCAGAACTGGAGAGCCTGCCAGGACGAAACGCCCTGGGAATTCTGCTACTTCAGGATCTGGCAGTTGTTCCGATGGTGCTCTTCATCGCCGCGCTTGGCGAAAGGGACAGTGGATCAGACTTTTTCGGCAGCTTCGCCTTCAGCGTCGGCCTGGCAGGCGTGGTAATAGGCGTTATGTTCCTGGTGAGCAAGTACATATTCCCGCGCTTGATCCACGGTGCATCGACCTACCGCAATCGGGACCTACCGGTGCTTCTAGCATTTGCATTTTGTTTGGGTGCCGCCACGATTTCACATGCTGCGAACCTCTCTCCGATCCTGGGGGCTTTCGTAGCCGGGATGTTGTTGGCCGAGTCTCCGTTCTCCGCTCAGATGCGAGCGGACCTTATTCCTTTGCGTGCAGTATTCCTCACTCTGTTTTTTGCGTCGGTCGGTATGATGGCAGACCCGCCGTTGGACAGACACCTCATGTTCATCGTGCCAGTGGCGTTAGCAATCATGCTGGGCAAAGCGGTGATTGTGGGCTTTGTCGTTCGACTTTTTGGCCAGCCGCACGGCATCGCCATCGCGACCGGGTTGGCTCTGGCGCAAATAGGCGAGTTTTCATTCGTGCTGCTCGAGCTCGGGTACCGCCAAGGCCTCGTGTCTTTCGAGACTTTTCAAACACTGCTTTCCGCCTCATTGCTGACCTTGGTCGTGACACCCTACGCGATTGCCGCAGCTCCGAGACTCAGAAGATTCGTAAATGACCTTTCTGACCGGTTTCCTTTTGTATCATCCGAACATGCGCAAACAGGACTCCGCGGGGAGAGCACGTCGGACCGCGTCATCATCGTCGGGTTTGGACCTGCTGGCCAGCGCGTGGCAAGAGCCCTCGAAACATCTGCGGTAGCGTTTGTGGTCGTGGACCTGAACCCCCGTGCGGTGACCGCTCATGAATCAGCTTTCCCAATCACCTTCGGGGACGCCGCCCGATCCGAAATTCTCCTAAACTTGGGAATTGAAGACGCTAGGGCGGTAGTGGTAACGGTCCCCGAGCCGCAAACGTCAGAGGTTATCATTCGACAATCCAAGAGGATTGCGCCACACGTGCCGGTCATTGTTCGTGCTCGTTATCACGTTCACGCCCCTACCCTTGTTCAAGCCGGTGCCGATTCCTTGGTCGACGAGGAAGGCTTGATTGGCGAGCAACTAGCCGTCGAAGTTATGCAAGTTGTGCATGCTGGCAAACCCCACGAAGTATAGAGGACGTATGGGAACCTACTAAACTGGGAAGCATCGCTTCCGTGGGACTCCGACCTGCCTTCTGATGTATTCATAAAACCTATGTAGCACTGATGTATTTCCTATTTTTAAATGACACTTCGGTGTCGTAGATTGTTATTGAAAGATCCGAAATGCAAGTCGTCGTGGTGATCCAGACGTTCCTTTACCCCGCAGGGCATAGAAGCGATGAAAAGAATGGTTGAGCTACTGAGGGGGAAATAGGAGGTGCAGAAGGGTCGAGTCGACTTACTCATCAACGGTGATCCGCATCCCGTGAGGGACACCGATACTTCACTCCCGCATATCGGGAAAGGATAAGCGGTATGAGTCTGAGTCACTTAAGTGAGGAAAATCTTGGTCGTCGTTTCAAGGAAATCATGCGTCGCATCGATGTCCTCGAAGTCAAATTGACCGAGCAAGTCAAGATACTTGAGGCCCGCAACGACAGGACAATAGGCCAGTTGGACGAGCGCATCAACGACAAGCTCGACGCTGTCCTCGAACTCCTTAACGCCCGTCAGGGAACAACGGTTCCAGACGAGCAAGCCCAGCCCGAGAAGGCTCGCTTTCCGCCTTCGAAGAAACCCGCACGGAACGCGGCCGCGCCTGGCACCGGGGACAGTGTATCTCGTGCTCGGACAGGCTGACAGACGAATCGGGGAGAGTGGAAATGACCGGTACCGAAGGGGGTAGTCCCTCACAGAGGGAGAGGGTTGGCGAAAGGACGGTGGGCCCAACGTTAATCAATGGATACGTCGCTCGACCGCTATAGAAGATAAAAGAAGGCGAATAGAAATACCCAAACAACATCGACGAAATGCCAGTACAGGCCGACGTTTTCAACACCGTTGGACGTATAGTGCCCGGCCGAGGCGCGGACTGCGGTCACTGCCATGATAATGATCCCGCTCAGGACATGCACACCGTGAAATCCAGTAATAAGGAAAAAGCTGGCGCCGAATCCCGCTGCGCCCCACGGGTTCGTCCAGGGAGTCGCTCCCTCCTGAATCATATGCGTCCATTCAAATGCCTGAGCCCCTAGAAAAATTAAACCGCCGATGATCGTCAGACCGATGAACCTGACTGCGGCCGTCCGATCACCAGCCCGGGCCGCGCCGACGGCCATGGCCATGAGCGCACTGCTCGATATGAGCACGAACGTCATGAACGTGATCAGCCGCATGTCGAAGACTTCGGTCTGATCGGGCCACTCCGGAGCAAGCATTCGAAGAATGCCGTAAGCCGCGAGGAAAGCTGCGAACGTGAGAGCGTCGGACACGATGAAGAGCCACATCATGAGCTTGCTCCACGTAGTTCCGAAAGGCGGATCGACGTACTCTTCCTGGGAGATCGGAGTTACATTAGGGCTTACTTCTTCTTCCGACACCGTGGACTCCATTATTGGTGCTCTCCTTGAATAGACTGGATCGATCGCTTACTTCAATCGCTTACTTCAATGGGACCGATTGCGGAATATAGTCGTCTGGTCCATCGAAATCCCCGTACTCATAAGGGCCCCGGTAAACCACGGGCAGCTTGTCTCCCCAGTTCCCATGTGGTGCAGGTGTCGGCGCCTGCCATTCGAGCGTGTTGGCCTGCCACGGGTTCTTGACCGACCTGGGCCCTTTGAAGAAGCTCCAGATCAGATTGAAGAAAAATATAATCTGTGTTGATGCCAGCACGAAGGCGACGATCGTAACAAAGACGTTCAGAACCTGCATGGGTTGCATGAACGTGTACTGCGTGTGGTCGTAGCTGTGCCGGAGCAACCCGCCGATTCCCATCACGTGCATGGTCAGGAAAATCAAATAGGTCCCTGTGATGCTGATCCAGAAATGCACCTTGCCCAGCGTCTCGTTCATCATCCGTCCAAACAAGCGAGGGAACCAATAGTAAATCCCGGCGAAGATGGCTAAGACAGGCGACATGGCCATCGTCAGGTGAAAGTGCCCGACCACGAAATATGTGTCATGAAGCTGGACGTCGGTCCAGGCAGATCCGAGAAAGAAGCCTCCCAGCCCACCCGTCGTGAACACAGAGACAAAGCCGAGAGCAAATAGCATCGGCGTTGTAAACCGAATGCTGGCGCCCCATAGACTGGCGATCCAGCACAACAACAGGATAGCCGACGGAACGGTGATCAGCAGGGTGCCCACGGCGAAGACACTGCCCAGCCATGGGTTCATCCCGCTTATATACATGTGGTGCCCCCAGACAACCGTGCTCAGGACGATGATTGCCAACCAGCACCAGACCTGGATCCTGTATCCGAACATCGGGCGCCGAATGAAGGTCCCGAGGATTTCCGCCGTGATGCCCATGGCCGGAATGATCACGAGATACACCTCTGGATGGCCGAAAAACCAGAACAGATGCTGCCACAGGAGAGGATGTCCTCCGCTGTGTTCGACCAGCTTTTCGCCCAGGATCAAGCCACTCGGAACGAAAAAGCTTGTGCCGAGCAGCCGATCGGCCAGGAGAAGAACGCCTGCACCGAGCAACACCGGAAAAACGAACAGAGAGATGATCGAACTCGTGAACAAGCCCCAGATGTTGAGCGGCATCCGCATCAGCGACATCCCTCTTGCTCTCATCTGGAGGATGGTCGTGAGGTAGTTCAGAACGCCCATCATCGTCGATACGATGAACAAGGCAACGGCCACAATCCAAATGGTCTGGCCGAGAC
>CAZOZZ010000055.1:5410-22466 GCA_964584435.1 uncultured Solibacteraceae bacterium
GGCCCGGTCCCGCGTCCGGGATCGCACTCAGCGGCGGGTAGGCCGTCCAGCCCGAGATAGGAGCTCCGCCTTCGACGAAAAACGCCAGGATGATAACGAGACATGAAAGCAAGTACACCCAGTAGGAGAGCATGTTCAGAAACGGGAACGCCATGTCGCGGGCCCCGATCTGAAGCGGTATCAGAAAATTTCCGAAACCTCCGGTGAAGATCGCCGTTAAGACGAAAATTGCCATGATCGTGCCGTGCATCGTTTGCAGAGCCAGGTAGAACTCCGGGCTCATAACTCCACCTGCGAAGCCGACCGGAAAAACATTCTCCAGCATCGGCCACGGGGCCGACGGCCAGGCAAGTTGAAGCCGCATCAGCATCGACAGGGCGGATCCGAACAGTCCCATCCCGAAGGCCGTGAACAGGTACTGGAGACCAACCACTTTGTGGTCCATGCTGAAAACGTACTTGCGGATGAAGCCAAGTTCGTGTTCCTGGTGGACGGTGTCTTGAGTAACTGTCGACATCAATCTCCTCCGTCCCCTTCAACCAGCCACCGGTCGAAGTCTTCCTGAGATTCAACGGTCAAAAACGCGCGCATGCGGTAGTGTCCGAGGCCACACAGCTGGGAGCATACGATTTCGAATTCCCCGGTTCGTGTTGGCTGGAAACCGACTTCGATCACCATGCCGGGCACCGCGTCCTGCTTTACGCGGAAATTGGGCAGCCCAAAACTGTGCAGGACGTCCTTGGCTCGAATCTTTACCCGGATCGGGCGGTCCGACGGAACGTGCATCTGATTAAGCCTCACGATGTCGTCCGCCGCTGCCGGATCATCCATGTCCAGGCCAAGATTATTGGACTGCAGGTTGACCAGCAGGGGATCGGTTCGGCCGAATACACCGTCCGGCCCCGGGTAACGGAAGTTCCATGCAAACTGTTCGCCGGTCGCCTCGACGATATCGGCATTCTCAGATGATGCCGCCCTTGCCTTACTGAAGGAACTTTCGCCCAGAACGAGGAGCGAGATGTCTACTACAAGGATGATCATCCCGGCGATGACGGCAAAGCGGTTCTCAAAAAGGCGGCTCTGTGGATGGTGTCGCTTCCCGCTTTGCTCAGAGAACTTCAGGGCGAGGAAGCCAATGCCGACTTGCACGACCACAAACATGAAGCCGGTGATCGCCAGGGTGATCATGAACTCGCTGTCGTAGTCTGCGCCGTGGATCGACGCTACTTCGGGAAACCACCATGTGCGTTGCAGGAAAATCCAGAGGGAGTAAATAGACAGTGCTACCAGAAACACCAGCAGCAGCACGCCCTGTACCGCGAAACCGGCACGCGGGGATCTGTTCTGTCCCATGATTCCTCATCCTTTAAGTTTTATGTAAGATTGGTCATTCGTAGATGAGCACCGCCGGACGGGAACGAGCACGACGAGTGCTACTCTTCACTAGTGCGTTTTACCTATATCAAATTTTTGTCTTTCCAACAAGTTATAATGGTTTTCGCCTTGAGCGTAGTGCGTTGACGTCAGGGTTTCTGTGCCGTCCTTTGACTCCATGACACCTCCAATCGGGGTTGTATATTCTTGGTGACAGATTGTCGCTTCGGCCGACTCTCACGTCGAACCATCCATTTAAATGATTCATACTGTTGATGTTATAATCGCATCGACTGGCGTCGGAGGTGCCGCAATGGTTTTGGAGCCGTTTGACGCTTAAGGGACATGTTGCAGAGAACACGGTTACCGTCAGGCGGCAGGCAGATTCTTTGGCGGCAGTAGATCTTCAAGGAAGAAGGCGGAAAGCTCCGACCGGCCGGACAGACCGGTTTTCTGATAGATGGATTGCGATTGCTGTTGAACGGTTTTCAGTTTTGTGTCGCGAACGTCGCCGATTCTCTTGAGGGAAAAACCTTTCAGCAACAGAAAACCGACTTCGGTTTCGGCCCGGGTCAGTTGCCAGTTGGAGAATTGCTTGTCGATTTCCGCAGAAAGGCCTTCCAGAAGTTTGTGAGTTTCATCCTTCCACTTCTCCTTATTCTTTCTGGAGGCCTTCCACATCGTCGCGGAGGACACGGATCTCAGTTCGTGCCGGCATCAAGCTTCTTATCGCCATGGCGAAAATTCCGACGGCGCCCGTCAGAAGGGTTCCCTCCAAAATGAGGTGTGATACTGAACTGCCACCGCGATAGTCAGTTACCAGGTCGGTCGCCACCAGCCCCATGAACGTGAGTGAGAGGGCCAGAAGCAACCAATTGACCCCGGCGGAATCTTCCATTTGGTCCATGTCTGTTCCTTAACCTATTGATGTTGAATGGCTAGCCGGTCCGTAGTCCAAAACCCGGATGGTGATATTCCCTTTTTCGATCAAGACTGATGCTTCGCTACGGAGACTACCATGTTTGATTTGCCGCTGTATTCCACACGCGTTCATTTGGGCGGCTGGTATCGGACGTGCAAGAACGATCTTGGGCGTTTGATGCCAGACAGACATGACCAGCAGCCTGTGGCGACCCTACACAGTTCCGCACAGGCCGCTAGAGAGCGAGGTCCTCTATGAGAAGGTTGAGACGGTTCTTTATCGGATTCTTTCTGCTTGTTCTGTCCTTGCCGCAGGGTGCCCGGGCACAGACGGGCCCGGCTCGCCAAATGACTCTGACCGAGGCGCTGGAGCAGACACTTCGGCAGCACCCGCTTCTGGTCGCCGCTCGGGAGCCTATTGCGGCGGCGGAAGGAAATCTTTTCTCTTCCGGACGCAAACCGAATCCGACGATCGGGTTCAGCATGGAGAACCTCCCGGTCTGGAGAACGCGAGACGGATTCAGCTTCAGTCGGGACATGGATATGCTCGCCACCTACGCGCAGCGCTTCGAGCGCGGAGGGAAGCGAGAAAACCGGGTAAGGCTGGCTGCAACCGGTGTGGACCTGGCCAGGGTGGAGTTGGAGATCGTAGAGAGACAGATTCTTTCACGGGTTCGCTTCGCCTGGGAAGCTGTGGTGGCGGCGGGTGCACGAAGCGCCCTGGCACGACAAAGCCTGGACAACTTCCAGCAGATCGTCCGGTACAACGAAGTCCGGGTATCGGAGGGTTACACCGCTGAAGGGGATCTGATCAAGACAAGGCTCGAAGCCGAGCGCCTTTCCTACACCCAGCGCCGGTTCGCACTGGATTACGATCGGGCCAAGATCAAACTGCTCGAAGCGATGGGCAGTTCCACCTTCGACATCAACTTCGACCTCGATGAGGAAATCCAGTTCGAACCAGTTGCCCTGGAGACTGTGGACCTTACCGCTGCTGCCCTGTCGCGGCCGGAGATCAGAGCTGCCCACGAGCGGTTGCGACAGGCCGAGGCTACCCTCGTTCTGGAACGGTCCCGATCGACGCGGGATGTGACGACGACGCTGGGCTACAAGCGAAACGGTCCCGACAATGCACTCTTCGGCGCCCTGTTAATACCCCTCAACGTTTACGACCGCAATCGCGGAGCGATAAGCCGGAGCGAAGCGATGGTTCGTGAGGCGCGGGCCCGCGTGATCGTCGAGCGGAACGGGGTCCTGGCCGAGTTGGCGGCGGCCCGGCAGGGAATTCTGGCTGCGGAGAATCAGGTTCGTTCACTTCAGGCGCAATTCCTTGCTATTGCCGATGAGTCCAACTCGATCGCTCTTGCCGCTTACAGGGAAGGGGCGCAGGACCTGTTGTTTCTGTTGGAAGCCGAGCGCTCCCGCAACTCGGCCCAGGAGTTGTTTCTCTCGTCCGTGTCCGACTACAGGCTGGCAGTCCGCGAACTGGAGATGGCCGCGGGTGTCGATAGTCTCCCGAGGCTGGGCGACCGGAGCACAGATCAATCGCCGGCGCTGGATCCGCTTGTCCGGGATGAGCGCTTACGTCAGGAAATCCGTCGGCTGGGTTCGATCAGGGTAAACGAAATGCTGCGCCGGGTAGGTTCAAAAAACCGAGGTTCCAGGAAATGACCAGAATGAACGCGAGACATTCGAGATTCGTCGGCACGTTATTGTGCGCCGGTTTCCTCACCCTTGCAGGCTGCCAGGGTGAATCACTCCCGGCCGAGGAAGCAGCCGTCGAGGTGCCCGTCCCCGAGTCAATGACCGAACTTCAGTTGTCGCCCGTGGCCATCGCGAGCGGGGGGATCTTGTCCGAAGTGGTCACTCGGAGGTCGCTGGAGGAATCCATGGCCGCAACGGGCCGCGTTCAGATCAACCAGGACACCTCGGCCCGCGTCGGGGCTTTCGCCGAGGGGCGTGTGACGCGTGTGGATGTGACAATCGGCGATCGCGTCGAGGCCGGTCAGCCGATTGTCTGGATCCATAGCCATGAGTTGATCGACGCACGCGCCGCCTATTCGCGGGCCCTGACGAGTTTGTCCCTGGCCCAGAGAGACTTCGGCTACACCCGGGCCGAGGCCGTTCGAGCCGACCGGTTGCTCGAGGCGAAAGCGATCTCGGTGAGAGAGCAACTTCAGGCGGCGGCAGACGTCGTGGCGGCCGAGGCACAGTTGGAGCAAGCTCGGACAGAAGTCGAGCGAGCCGGGGAGTTCATTCATCATCTGGGCGTCGAACCCGACATCCCTCAAGGGGAAGAATCCGGTGACGTCGTCGTTCGTTCTCCAATCACCGGAGTCGTCATGGAACGTAGCGTGACGATCGGGTCCGTCGTCTCGCCGGCCGAGGATCTGATGACGATCTCAGACCTGACGACATTGTGGGTCGTGGCCGAGGTTCCCGAACAACGTTCTTCTTTCGTCAAGATGGGCCAGTCCGTTCAGATCAGCGTCCCCGCTTTTCCGGACGTCGGTTTCGATGGCCGGGTGGTCTATATCGGAGAATCCCTGGATCCGGCATATCGAACCGTGAGTGTCCGTTGCCTGGTACGGGATGTCAGCGGGCGTCTTCGACCCGAGATGTACGCAACGATCGATGTCGGGTTGGGACAGACGCCTTCTCTGCTGGCCGTGGCCGCCGGGGCGGTTCAGGAAATCGAAGGAGAATCCGTCGTGTTTATCGACCACAATGACGGCCGGTTTGAGAAACGCGTCGTCCGAATTGGACGGTCGCAGGACGGCATGACCGAAATTACAACAGGACTCCGTGAAGGCGAGCGGATCGTCACCGACGGCGCGTTCCTGATCAAGACGGAGTTCCTGAAAGGGACGATAGTTGATTGAAGAAGTGGTCAGTTGTCAGTGGCCAGTGGTCAGTTGTCGGAGAGGACGTAAAGCAATGGGCGAGCCATCGATCAGCAAGCAGCACCGCGGGTCTTGCTGTTCGCTGACAACTGCTCGTCCCAAGTGTAATGAGGTTTGGAGAGAGGGAGGCGATGGTAGTTGTCAATGACAACGGTCAGATGTGAGATAGGACGTTTCGTTCTAGCAACTGACCACTGACCACTGAATTCAATGCTCAAATCGCTTATCAATTTTTCTCTCGATCAACGGTTGCTTGTCCTCGCACTGTCACTCGCCGTTTGCGTGGCTGGTATCTGGGCGCTGAGTACGCTTCCAATCGAAGCTTTTCCCGATCTGACCAACAACCAGGTCAACATCGTGACCGAGGCCCCTGGACTGGCTGCCGGCGAGGTGGAACAGCTGGTTACCTTCCCAATCGAAAGCGCGATGATGGGGATTCCCGATACCGACGAGGTTCGGTCGATATCGAAGTTCGGCCTGTCGATCGTCACGATCGTTTTCGATGATGCCATCGATACCTACTTCGCAAGGCAATTGGTGAACGAGCGTCTTCAGGAATCCAAGACCCGCATTCCGGATGGACTGGAGCCGACGATGGGTCCAGTCGCGACTGCGTTCGGAGAGATCTACCAGTATGTCCTAGAGGGTGAGGGATACACGGCCATGGAGCTGAAGACCCTCCACGACTGGAACATCAAGTATCAGCTCCGGACCGTGTCCGGCGTGAACGAGATCAACTCCTGGGGCGGCTTCATCCGGCAGTACCACGTCCTTGCGCAACCCGAGCGGCTACTGGCTTACGGTCTGACGCTTCAGGAGGTTTATGGGGCGCTGGCGGACAGCAATGCCAATTTTGGCGGCAGTTACATCGAGCACGGCCCCGAGGCTTATACGGTACGCGGGCTCGGTCTCTTCGCTTCCGAAGACGATATCCGGCAGGTCGTTGTGAAGTCCGGCGGCGGCGTCCCCGTCCTTATTCAGGACCTTGCGACCGTGGAGATCGGTCCCGCAGTCCGGCAGGGCGCCGTGACCAAGGACGGGTTGGGCGAGGTGGTTTCCGGCATGGTCATCATGACCAAAGGTGAGAACTCGAAGACGGTGATCGAAGCGATCAAGGAGCGAGTTGAACTGATCAACCGTTCGTTGCCTGAAGGTGTTCGCCTGACGCCCTTCTATGATCAAACATCCCTGGTCAATCGCACGACCAGCACGGTCGCCACGAACCTCATCGAGGGCGGTCTGCTGGTCATCATCGTGCTGTTCCTGTTCCTTCGCAATGTTCCCGCGGCGCTGATCGTTGCGCTGGTGATTCCGATGTCGATGCTGGTGGCCTTCGTGGGTATGAAAGTGTTCGGCGTGTCGGCCAACCTGATGAGTCTTGGCGCGATCGATTTCGGCCTGATCGTCGACGCGTCCGTCGTCATGATGGAAAACTTCATCCGTCGGCTCAGACACATCCCACACCACGGACGCCATGTCGTCGAGCCTCCTCCGACCCTGGAAATCATTCGTCAGAGTGCGGTCGAGGTCGCCCGACCGATCGTGTTCGGAATTTCTATCATCATTGCGGTCTACCTCCCCATACTCGCCCTGGAGGGAATGTCGGCGAGGATGTTTGTTCCGATGGCGCTGACCGTTGTGTGTGCGATCTTCGGCTCCCTGATCCTGGCGTTGACACTGGTTCCGGCCTTGGCCTCGCTGGCCTTAAAGCACCAGGGGTATGAGCACTCGGAACGTTTCTTCAGCATCATCCGTCGTCGATACCGTCGTTGGCTGGCCCATTCGATTCGTTGGCGATGGGCAACCGTTTCCGTTTCAGTACTCATGATTGGTGCTGCCGTTGGCTCCCTTGCCTTCATTGGAACCGAGTTCATGCCGGAACTGGATGAAGGTGCGTTGTTGATTGAAACCCGCAAACTGCCGTCGGTGTCGTTGACCGAGTCGGTGGATCTGGCCACGGCCGTCGAACGGGTGGTCCTCGAGTTTCCCGAGGTCGAGACCGTCGTGACAAAAATGGGCCGCCCGGACCTGGCCACAGAGGCGATGGGCATCTATCAGGGGGACGTGTACGTCATACTGCGCCCGATTGAGGAATGGACCACGGCCTCGACCAAAGAAGGGCTGATCGAAGCGTTCGATGAGCGCCTGAAGGATGTGCCAGGGGTTGCATACAATTTCACCCAGCCCCTGGCCATGCGACTTGACGAAGTCATATCGGGTGTCCGGTCCGACGTGGCGGTAAAACTGTTCGGCGACGATGCCGACCGCCTGGAGCAGGAGGCACGACGGATCGAACGTGTCCTGGCCCGGATTCGCGGCTCGGCCGACGTCCAGATCGAGACCCTTGGAGGCGCCCGAGAACTTCGGGTCGAGGTCGATCGATCCGAGATGGCGCGCTATGGGCTGCGAGTTGCGGATGTGGCCGACGTCGTGGAAACCGCGATCGGCGGCAAGGTAGCGACCCAGGTCATCGACGGTCCGCGACGGTTCGATGTGCTCGTGCGCCTGCCCGACGAGCGGCGCACCGAAATCCATGCAATCCAATCTCTGCTGCTCAACGCGCCGAATGGAGAGCGTGTACCCCTGGAATCTGTCGCTGCCGTACACCTCGCAGAGGGGCCCGAAGTGATCAATCGAGAGGACGCCCAGCGTCGAATCGTGATCCAGTCCAACGTCCGAGGGCGCGACATCGGGAGTTTTGTAGCCGAGGCCCGAGCGGCGATCGAAAGCGAAGTCGACCTGCCGACCGGATATTACGTTACCTACGGTGGCGAGTTCGAGAATCAACAAGAGGCGATGGAGCGTTTGTATGTCATGGTTCCAATGGCCATCTTCCTGATTTTTATCCTGCTGTTTTCCGCGTTCAATTCGATGGCTCAGGCGGGGCTGATCATGATCAACCTGCCGTTCGCCTTCGTAGGCGGAGTTGCAGCGTTGTGGATTCGGGATCTGAACCTCAGCCTGTCGGCCTCAGTCGGATTCGTCGCCTTGTTCGGAGTTGCCGTTTTGAATGGTCTCGTCATGGTCAGTTCCATCAATGCACTCGTCGAACGGGGCCACCGCATTCACAGGGCTGTTCTTCAGGGGGCTACGGTCCGGCTCCGCCCCGTCCTGATGACCGCACTGGTCGCAAGTCTGGGTTTCCTCCCCATGGCCACTTCGACGGCCCCGGGGGCAGAAGTCCAACGCCCGCTTGCCACCGTCGTCATCGGTGGTTTGATCACCTCGACTCTGCTGACCCTCTTCGTCCTGCCGAACCTTTACGAGTGGATGGAGCGGCTTCGGGGCAAACAAGCCTGAGTTTCCCCGCCCGCTCCGGAGCCCGGCAAATCGTCAGGGTTCCGGCCGCCTCATCCCGAATCCCTGCCACAGTGACAAAAGACACTTTGACGCTGCGGTTCGTGCGGGTGAGATACTTCGAGCAGTGCCTTTATTCGATAGATTCCTAATGCTTTAGGTCTTCGGTGACGACCACTCTCCTTCCGATGGTTTGGTAGGTGGCTTGCGAGTTCAATGATGGAAGATAAGCAGGAGGTGGGTATGCCTGATCAGAAGCCATCCCGACTGCCGATACTGGTTGTCTATCTGATTTTTCTGGGCCTGTTTCTGGTCTTGCTGTCGACGAATTCGTCCCCTCCCGCCAGGTCTGTTTCCTACAGTGCTTTTCTGGACGAGGTCCGCGGGGGCAACGTCCTGGAAGTTGAGATCACTGAGACAGAGCTGCGTGCCGTCCTTTTCGGCGGAACCGAAGCGGAACCGCAGCGAATCGTGACCGAGCGCCTTCCAAACGTTGATGACAGCTACCTGCTGGGGGAGTTGGAGGCGCATCAGGTCGACGTCCGAGGGCGTTCCGAGGTGTCCGCTTTCGACACCATTCTTTTCATATGGTTGCTACCGTTGATCGTCATCATGATCATCTACGGGTTCGCCATGCGACGAATGAGAGGCGGAGTAGGGGGACCGATGACTTTCGGAAAGAGCCGGGCGAAGATCCACGATCAGTACACCACAAGCGACGTGACGTTCAAGGATGTTGCCGGTGTGGATGAAGCCGAAGCAGAGCTGGTCGAGGTTGTTGATTTCCTGAAGAACCCGCAGAAGTACACGAGGCTTGGTGGGAGGATTCCGAAGGGAGTTCTTCTGGTGGGTGCGCCCGGCACGGGGAAGACGTTGTTGGCCCGTGCCGTCAGCGGCGAAGCCGAGGTTCCGTTCTTTTCGATCTCGGGCTCCGAGTTTATGGAAATGTTCGTCGGGGTAGGTGCGGCCCGTGTGCGCGACCTTTTCGAGCAAGCCAAGAATCGGGCGCCCTGCATCATCTTCATTGACGAACTCGATGCGGTAGGCAAGACCCGCTCTTCGGGGCGCGGCGTGTTCCTGGGGCATGACGAGCGCGAGCAGACGTTGAACCAGTTGCTCGCTGAGATGGATGGCTTCGACACCACGAGCGGCGTGATCATCATGGCTGCTACCAACACGCCGGAGGTCCTCGATCCCGCCCTGCTGCGTGCCGGCCGGTTCGATCGCCAGGTCGTCGTGGATCGTCCGGACCTCGAAGGCCGATTGGCCATCATCCAGATTCACGTGGCCAACGTGAAACTGGCCGAAGCTGTCGATCTCCAGGCGATCGCCTCCCGGACACCCGGGATGGTGGGTGCGGACCTGGCTAACATTGTCAACGAAGCCGCCCTTCTTGCTGCACGGCGCCAGGCGGAACTTGTCGAGATGCGGGATCTTGAAGAAGCGATTGACCGTGTCATGCTCGGTCTCGAGAAGAAGAGCAGGCTCATGAGTGCACCGGAAAAGGAACGCGTGGCCTTCCACGAGACGGGCCACGCCGTGACGGCACTGTCGGTCCGACATGCCGATCCGGTCCATCGCATCTCGATCATCCCGCGTTCGATTGGCGCCCTCGGTCATACCCTGCAGCTTCCGACAGCGGAGAAATATCTGATGACCCGGCCGGAGCTGGAAGACCAGATCACGGTGATGCTCGGGGGGCGCGTTGCCGAGGAGGTCAGTTTTGGAGGAGTCGTTTCAACGGGCGCCGCCAACGATCTGGATCGCGCGTCGGAGCTGGCCCGCCAGATGGTCACGCGGTTCGGTATGAGCGATACCATGGGGCACATGACCTACGGTAGTCCGGGCACCCGCTTTCTTCCGTCGCCTTTTGGATCCGAGAGCCGGAACTACAGTGAACGCACGGCCGAGAGAATAGACGCCGAGGCTGAGCGCATCATCGATGAGTGCTACAAACGAGCGACAACAATCCTGCTCGAACGTCGTCGGGATCTCAGCCGCATCGCACGCGAACTCATCGTCCGCGAGACACTGGACCGGACCCGCATCGATGAGATTCTCACCGGCACCAGTGATGTCGTAACCCTGCCTGCATAGAACTGTGTTGACGAAGACGAAATGTGGAGCGAGTCGCAGTCAGCAGACTCGGAGCTGCCCGCTGACTGCTACTCGCTTCGCTCCTTCACGAGACTATCACCTCCGTTGTAGCGAATCGGAGGAACAAGCCGATTCCGCCGACCTCCAGGAGGGATTCTGCGGCTTTGCCTCTAAGCGGTTCGACGGTGCCGCCCAATCGGAGTACGAGAGCTACCGTCCGCTCAATGAGGTCATCGACTGGTCGCACCTCTCCGCGGCACTGGCGACACGGTTCATCGGCGACCGGCAGCAGCGCCGAACATTCGGTGCACTCTCCGCCGTCAGCTTTGAAGCCCACTGAATAGAGCAGTTGCCAGGCGTCTTTCTGGTTGAGGGCGTCCAACGTCCGGTCCATTCCGAGGGAGGCCTTACGATTCTTTGAAGCCGCGGTTATCAGCTCCTCGACAAGTTCGATCCCGGCCGCTTCGGTAGATTCATCCATCAGCCGCAAGGAGCTTTCCAGAATCGTTTGTGGCTTTGCCTCAAACGGGAGAGCCAGGAGTCCGACGACAGAAGATGCCAGCCTCTGGGGCAGTAGCCGCTGTATTTCAGTGGCCACCTCGTGCGGTCCTGCCAGGACAAGGTGTTCGAACACGTATGTCTTCGACAGTTGTTCGATGACTTCGACCACGTGTTTGAGGTGCTGGTGAACATGATTACTGGCTCGTCGGTCAAACCGGCTGTCCGACCATATCTGATCCGTTCCCGTCGTGCGTGTCTTCCGAGTTGTGCCCTCAGCTCGGAACTCTTTGAGTTCTCTTATCTCCCCGAGTGAGACCGCGAACGTGCGGGTGTGTACGTGATCGCTGAGGACCACGCCGAAGTTGTGAAACCGGCGGAGCAATTCCATCAGCGGGTGGATGTGGAGGCTCACTCCCCAACTGAGGGAGTTCCGTACCGTGACGTTCAGTTCCCGAATCCAGGCAAAGTCGTCCGCCTGATCCAGGAACATCACGATGCCTTTCGCACCGCCCTTGTATGATCTGATTTGTTCCAGGCAACGATCTGCCGCTCGGTTGAATGTTTCTACATCGCGTTCGCTCCATGCGGGATCCCTGAGCTCGTTCAACATCGAGTGCAGGTTAGTTTCGAAACCTCGATTCAGGTTTGCTTCTTCGGTTTGGTTCACGTTCAGGTACACGCTCAGCACCGACGATTCCAGACGATCTTTGCGTGCGATCAGACTCTGTAATTCGGCTTGAAGGATCATTGGTTACTCCCGTGTTTAAGAAACGTTCACTTCCACTGGGCCTTTCGGCTGTTCCGGAAGACACGGACCCATTATTCTTACGTGCAAATCCGATTCCCTGCAGCCCGCTTTGCCCCGGATTTCGGCCCTCATCGAAAGCCCCTGATACAGTGATGGTTACCGTTTGTCGAAGCGCTACGCTGCAGTCGGTCCGGACAGATCTGGAATCAGGTTTTGCGGATCTGGCGGATTTTGCATGTCGCCAATGAGCGACGCCGACAAAAAGTCAGGACAGCGGATCCGGGTTCTCGCAGGACCGCCACAGGCTGCCGGACCTGAAAAACACTTCAATTTCTAAAAATCAGGGTAGAATAGGGCACGCATGAGCAGATGTTTGGGATGTGACAACCGGAAGGAAGTGATTCGAGGTTTCCGGGTAGCGTGTTCGAGGTTGGGGAGAGAACCGATCGATGCCTAGTCGGCTCTTCGTCGGTAACCTTCCCTATGACGCGACGGAAGTCGAGTTAAAGGATCACTTCGCGCAAGCTGGACCCGTGACGCGGGTCTTCATTCCCCTTGACCGAGAGACCGGTAGAGTCCGTGGTTTCGCGTTTATTGAATACGCCGATTCTGACCATGCGACCCAGGCGATCCAAAAGCTTCACCAGCAGCCTTTTAAAGACCGACCCCTGGTCGTGAACGAAGCGCGTCCGAGCGAGGCACGTCCTTCGGGCGGAGGTTTCCGTCCTTCGGGTGGAGGTTCTCGTCCTCCAACGGGCCTATCCAGACCGGTTCGGCCTGAATCGCGAGAAAGAACGACGATCGGTGAAACGGCACGTCCACAGGGCCGAAAGGTGAGCCCTGCGGGTCCAAGGCGTCGAGGGAAACGGAGCCCCTGGGAGGAGGCACCGAAGAAAGAACCGCTCAAGGAAAAAATCGGAGGGCGCTTCTTCGGAGAAGACGATGACTTGGACGACGACGAAGCGGCAGATGCCGAATTTGATGATTTCGCTACCGGCTTGCCGGAATCCGACGAAGAAAGTTAGACCGTTTGTGACCGATTCGGTCTTGCTCCAACCTCAAGCGCTCCCAGAGAATCCGACTCCTCCCAATTTCGATGTGAGTGTCTCGACCGCCTGCCGACCGGGCGTTGTGCCGACTGGAAAGAGGTGCTCCTTCGTTGCGGTGATTCTGGCCGTCGTTGTCGGTGTCGTGCCGGTTCATTCCCAGTCGACCGATCAGGACCCCCTCCGCCAACTGAATCAATCGATTGCACGTCTGACGGAGCGGGTCACTCCAAGCGTCGTCCAGATTCAGAGTACTTCCTATGCGCCGGCCACTCCCGGCCGCGGTGCGGTGGCTGTGGCGCTGCGCCCGACGATGGGTTCCGGTGTCATTTACAGCGTCAACAACAGATACCTCGAGACTCTGGATGAATTGTCGACCGTAATCGAAGGGTACCAAGCCGGTGATACGGTCGTTCTGCAGATCGAGCGTGGGGGGTGTCTTTCCTATATAGAGGTTGAGTTGGATTAATGATGTCTCGACCCAAGCTGCCCCGATTCGTTCTCGGAGTCGATCTCGACGGCGTGTGTGCGGATTTCTATGGCGGGCTTCGACCGATTGCGGCAGAGTGGCTTGGCGTCCCGTTGGATAGTCTGCCGGAAAAGGTCAGCCACGGCTTGACCGAATGGGGCATCGACCGGGCCCCGGGCGGATATGAAGCTCTCCACCGTTTTGCGGTGACTCAGCGAAGCCTCTTTCGCGAACTCAAACCCCTCGATCGTGCCCCGGTGACGTTGCGAGCTCTTTCCAATCGTGACGTCCGAATCAGAATCATCACAAATAGACTCTTCATCAAGCATTTTCACAAGGAGGCTGTCCAGCAGACCATCGAATGGCTGGACCATTACGATATCCCTTACTGGGATCTTTGTTTCATGAGGGACAAGGCGGCGGTAGGCGCGGACCTCTATCTTGAAGATGCACCGGAGAATGTCGAGCAGCTTCGAGCGGATATGCATCCCACGATCGTTTTCTCGAACTCGACAAACCTTCATTTGGACGGCCCGCGGGCGGATTCCTGGGCAGATGTTGAGAATCTGGTTCTGAGTGAGCTGCGAGCGTGGAGCCAGCGGCTCGAAGCAGGTGGGAAGCAGCTCTCCGGGGAGTAGGGCTGCATCTCTTCGCATCGGATCAGTCGTATGAAGCGAGTAGCTGGCAGCGAAGAGCAGGCAGCAGGTCAGTGGTCGCCTCGGAGCTGGTTGGTGACTGCTCTTCGCTGATTGCTCCAAGCGACACCAACTGGTGAGAAATGGGAGCTACTTAGATATACTCCTTTCTTCGATACAGCATCTACTCCCACTGGGAAGACAAACGATGTCCAAATCAGACGTTAAAGACCCGACCCTCCTTCAGTCGTTGATTCCGGTCATCCTGCTCATATTCATGCTCTGGTCCTCGGTGCGTCTCTTCGGTGACGGATCTTCTTCAGGCCCGAACCAGATGGCACTGCTGCTCGCCGCTGCAGCTACGGCGCTGGTCGGGATGTGGAACGGCCACCGCTGGGAGGAATTGCAGGACGGGATGGTCAAGGGCGTGTCGATTTCGATGGGAGCCATTTTTATCCTGTTCACGGTGGGCTCCTTGATCGGAACCTGGATTATGGCCGGCATTGTTCCCGCAATGATCTATTACGGCCTGTTGATCCTGCATCCTTCGATCTTCTATCTGGCGACCGTTTTGATATGTGTGGTGGTCTCGATCGCAACCGGCAGCTCCTGGATCACCGCAGGGACCGTGGGTGTTGCGTTGATCGGCATCGCCAGCGCTCTCGAAGTGAATCTCGCCATCGCGGCCGGTGCAGTGATTTCGGGGTCTTACTTTGGGGACAAGCTCTCGCCCCTGTCGGACACAACCAACCTGGCTCCCGCCATGACCGGGACGGACCTCTTTACGCATATCCGCCACATGTTGTGGACAACCATCCCGGCCCTGGTAATCGCCTCGGTCCTGTTCCTGATTCTGGGCTTGCGCATCGGCGACGCCCAGGGAGGCGATCTTCAACCCTTCCTGGATGCTTTGTCTGCCCAGTTCGATATCGGATGGCATCTGATGATTCCGCCAGTGATCGTACTGGTCATGGTTGCGAGGAGAGTTCCGGCTTTGCCGGCGCTTCTGGCCGGGGCGCTGATCGGAGGGGTTTTCGGCGTAATCTTTCAGCAGGAGGCTGTTCTGAGGTTTGTAGACAGTCCGGAACTCGTTAGACCCGTCGCTCTCTTGAAAGGCTTCTGGATTGCCTTGTTTGACGGCTTCAGCGCGGACACCGGCAACGAGCGTCTGGATGACCTGTTGACGCGAGGTGGCATGGCGTCGATGCTGAACACCGTGTGGTTGATCATTACCGCGATGGTTTTCGGCGCGATGATGGAACGGACCGGCAAGCTTGCCAGGATCGCAGCGACGATCCTGGCTTCGGCCGAGAGCAACGGATCATTGATATTCGTGACGATTGCAACCGCGATCGGTACGAACGTCGTGGCATCGGATCAGTACATTTCTATTGTTCTTCCCGGAAGAATGTTCCGGGCGGAATTCGAAAAACGAAAGTTGCACCCGAAGAATCTTTCGCGTTGCCTGGAAGATGCCGGGACGATGACTTCTTCTCTGGTTCCCTGGAACACAGGCGGCGCTTACATGGCAGGCACGCTCGGCGTGCCGACCTTGGCCTACCTGCCCTTCTGCTTCGTCAACCTGTTGAGTCCTGTGATATCGGCGATCTATGGATTCACCGGCTTCACGATAGAAAGGCTCGAAGAGGAGCCCGCGCATCCAGAAGCCGCTGCCACGCTTGGAACAGTGGTTACGGAAGAGTAAACATGACCGCTGGCCTGATCAGCTAGAGACTTTCGAACGACGAGTGTACGGGTGGCCGAACCCGGCCACACTCCGGCTTTCTTCCATTCCTCAACCGAAAAACGGAGAGTATTGATGGCATTGTTCCTGGTATTGATCGCCCTTACGGTGGGGGTTGTTCTTCCCGCTCAAGCAGGAATCAACGCGCAGCTCCGCATTTGGCTCGGACATCCGATCCAGGCTGCGTTGGTTTCGTTTACAGTGGGGACGCTGGTTCTGTTCGCCAGTTCCCTGGCGTTGCGTCTGTCCTGGCCTAGCGTCGACCATCTCGGTTCCGCGCCCTGGTGGGTCTGGGTCGGTGGCATCTTCGGGGCGACCTACGTTTCAATGGCGGTTGTACTGGCGCCCCGACTTGGAGCGGCCACACTCATCGGGGCGAGCGTCGCAGGACAACTGATCGGTTCGCTCCTGCTGGATCATTACGGTGCCGTCGGATATACAGTTCGTCCCATCAGTCCGGAACGTATCGTTGGCGCCGGACTACTCCTGGTCGGTGTCTTTTTGATTCAAAAGTTCTAAGGCCGCATCGTACAAGAGGTCCGAGGTCCGAAGTCAGTGCGGATTGCGAGATCCGAAGCTGCACGCTACCTGCTGACAGCTACCAGCTCGCCAATCCCACCACACAGAGGAGAATATCCACATGTCAAATGATGAAGCACTGAGAAGACACGTGATCGAACTGCTCAAGAGTGGGCATGCACACGTGGACTTCGAGTCGGTGATAAAAGAGTGGAAGCCCGAATTTCGCGGATCCAGAGCTGCCGGTTTCAATCACTCCCCCTGGCAATTGATCGAACATCTCCGGATCGCACAATGGGACATTCTGGAGTTCTCGAAGAGTGCCGATCACGTTTCGCCCGAATATCCGCACGGGTACTGGCCAGACGGCGAGGCACCTCCTGACGAAGCGACGTGGGACCGAAGTGTCGAGCAGTTCCGACGCGACCATGAGTCGATGCGATCGCTGGTACTCGACACGTCCCTCAACCTGTTCGAGAAAATACCCCACGGTGACGGCCAGACCCTCTTAAAAGAAGCCCTGACACTGGCCGACCACAACGCGTACCACATCGGTCAGTTGATGGTCCTGCGAAAACACCTCGGCGTCTAACCTGCCGGTCGCCGGGAAAGGACGCTGACCGCGTGTGGTGAGATCCGTCGCTAGCTTCCTACGGGTCTGTGCCCCGAAACCTTTTTTCGACGCAGAGACGCAAAGACGCAGAGGGGACATTTCTTTGACGGGAGCGCGTGCTCCGTGAAATCCAGCTCTGCGTCTTTGGTGCGCCAGGCAAAGCTTGGGCATTCTAGCTGAATGAAAGGA
>CAZOZZ010000056.1:0-21887 GCA_964584435.1 uncultured Solibacteraceae bacterium
GAAGGGTTCGTTCGCTTCAACTTCACGCTGTTGCTCGCGGCGGGTGCTTACAAGTACTGCAGGAATTGGGAGATCACCCGGAGACTCCTCATTATTTACCTGGCTTTGATCTACATCGCTTTTCTCAGCCTGCCCTATCAGTCCTTGTTCGGCGAGGTTTCCTGGTTTGTGTCTGGGTCAACGCGCGGGGGTTTTGATCGCTTCCCCAGCCTGCTCGGAAATCTGAATGCCGTGGGGTCCATTCTGGGCCCGGTGCTGGTTCTGACCATGACGCTGAAGATGAGAAAGAGCTTCACGGCAGCAGGTATGGTGTGTTGCGGACTGGCGGCGGCTTTTTCGATGCAAAAATCTGCTCTCGCTGGTGTGGCGCTGGCAGTCGTCTGGTGGATGCTTGCCGAACACCCACGCTACTGGAGCAAGAGAGCTGTGCAAGTGCTCGCTCTTGCTGTGCTCGCTTACCTGATGGTTCAGGGGGAGGCTCTGTTTGTTGACCGACCTCAGTTTACCGGGCGAATCGATGCTGTTCTCTCGACGGCGGGGATCAGTCTGTTTGGAGTTGCGCCCACTGGCTATGTGAGCCACTCGTTCTCGAAGAGCCTCTACACTCGCCTGAATTCGGCACCCAGCTTTACGATAGGGCAACTGGCGAATGCATACGGTGGTCTGGGCTTGATCTGGGGGCTGGGCTACGAATCTGCAGGTACATCGTTGACGAACTATCCCCGGGCTGTCGGCTACCCGCACAACGGCTACTTCCTGCTTTTCGGTGTTGGAGGGCTTGTTTTGACCCTCGTTTTTCTCGCGGTCGTCTTTCACACCATGAACGCTGTTCGTCGCGCTGAGAGCTTTTGCCGGAAGAACTCTCTGTACGATCAACTCACGCTATTTCGTTCCCTCCAGTCCTACCTCTGGCTGTTTCTGATTGTCATGACTTTTAGTACGGGGCAGATCTTTCAGCCTAATCTGAGCTCACTGTTCTGGGCCTCTGTTGGCATCATGATTCGGTTCAGGAAGGATCCGATTGCTTTCGTGAGCCCGGGGGCAACTTCCGTTTCAACCATCCCGCTGGGTGCAGGCCAGCGCACATGAATCGCCAACCCGCCCTGTCAGCGATTACGCCGGTCTTGAATGGCGAGAGTTTCGTCCATCGATGCTATGAGGCGTTGCGGGCACAAACCTTTGCGGACTGGGAGTGGATCGTTGTCGATGACGGCTCCACCGACGATACGGCATCCCTGGTTTCCGCCATCGATGACAGCAGGGTCCGACTCATCTCTTATCCGCGCAACATGGGCCGTGGGTACGCCCGGTCGCGGGCCATAGAAGCCTGTATGGGCGATTGGATGGTGGTCTGGGACATGGATGACCTGTACTTTCCCGACAGGCTTGAAGAGATCAACCAGGCTCGACTGGAGGGCTATGACTATTTCTGTTCCTATGCCGTAATAGTCGATGCCGAGCTCAACGTGAAAGGCACACGCGGTTTCGTGGTCACGTCGCGATTCCTGCCGTTGAACTTCGTGCATCCGACGCTGGGCGTCCGCATGGAACTGGCGCGATCCATTGGTTACGAACTTTTGAACATAGGCGAAGATCACCTGCTCAACATCAAACTGCTTGTCAACCATCGTGGGAAGTTCTTTGACGACGCCCTGACGATCTACCAGGAGGGGCAGAATCTGTCACTTCAGAAGGCGATTGATAACAACTACCATCACTTCCAGGCCGTACAGCGGCTTTACCGTGAAGGGGTGCTTCCTCTCAGTGCATTGTCATTTGTGCGTCTGGCTGCAAAGTGGTTCGTCCGCAGGATCGTGCTTAACTTGTTGCGGCTTTCGCCTTCGCTGTACCTTCACAGTGTAAAGAGGAGAACTTTTGGCCAGAAGGCCGAAGGGTGGACCCTGTCCGAGGAAAGGGTGCGGTTTATCGAACATCTTCGGAGTATTGACTCGCACAGTCCGGCGCAACAGCTTGATGTGAGCGGGAGCGAATCTGGCGTATGTGCGGAATAGCAGGATTTTCGGGAGATTTTGATGAGGATCTTCTGAGGAGCATGAACGCCGCGATCGCCTATCGGGGACCGGATGACAGCGGTATATGGGTGGATCCTGGTGCCGGGTTGGGCCTGGCGCACCGGAGACTGTCTATCATTGATCTTTCCGAACTCGGCCACCAGCCGATGTGGGACGCCACCCGGACCGTGGTCGTCGTCCTCAACGGCGAGATCTTCAACTATCAGGAACTGCGGGCGGAGTTGGTCGAGCAGGGTCACGAGTTCAGGAGTTGTTCCGACACCGAGGTATTGCTGAACCTCTACCTGCGTGAGGGCGAAGCAATGTTGCCGCAGCTGAACGGCATGTTTGCGTTTGCCCTCTGGGATTCGAGGACGAATCTACTCTTCCTCGCACGTGACGGTGTGGGTGTCAAGCCTCTGTACTACTCATGTACGCCAAAGGGATTTCTCTTTGCCAGCGAACTGAAGGCGATACTTCGGGAGCCCACGCTGGACCGGACACTGGATCCCCTCGCCATACACTATCACCTGTCATACCTCTGGTGTCCGGCTCCTCACACGATGTTGAAAGCGGTGAGGAAACTGGAGCCTGGACATGCGTTGCTCGTCAAGGACGGAAAGATTCAACGCCACTGGCAGTTCTATGACCTTCCCTACTCCAAGCCTCCCGAAAAAATGTCGAAAGCTGATGCCGTTGAGGAACTCGACGAGCGCCTTCAAGTGGCGGTGCGGCGCCAGATGGTATCGGATGTGCCGGTCGGAGCCTTTCTGTCTGGAGGTCTCGACTCGAGCGCTGTTGTGAGCCTGGCCAGGCAACTGGCTCCCGATCACAGGCTGCAGTGTTTCACGATGGGGTTCGAAGACAGTGAAGCTTCGAAGGAAGAATGGGTTGCGGACCTGCCTTATGCCCGCCGAGTGGCCAAACACCTCCAGGTCGATCTTCACACTATCAATGTGGGGCATGAAATGGCGGATGATCTGGCACGGATGATCTACCATCTTGATGAGCCACAAGCAGATCTGGCACCGATCAACGTCCTGATGATCAGTCGTCTCGCCCGACGACACGGGACCAAGGTGTTGCTGTCAGGGGCGGGGGGAGACGATATTTTTACGGGATACAGGCGGCACTTCGCTCTTCGACAGGAGCGATACTGGAGCGGGTTGCCACGGGGGGTGCGGCGGCTTCTGAGCCTGGCGTCGGGTAAACTCCCGGTCAACGGTTCTCTTGGACGAAGACTTGCCAAGGCCTTTCGGGACGCGGACATGGACAGCCACGAGAGAATCGCGGGCTATTTTTGCTGGATCGACCCAACTCTCCAGCGAAGCCTGTACACGCCCGAACTCCAGCAGGCTATTGGGTCCGTATCCCCCACTTCGCCCCTGCTTAGCACCTTGTCCCTGCTGCCAGCCGGGACCGAGCCCATCAATTCGATGCTGTACCTGGAGGGAAAACACTTTCTGCCGGACCACAACCTCAACTATACGGACAAAATGAGTATGGCGGCAGGAGTAGAGGTGCGGGTTCCTTTGCTGGACCCCGATTTGATTGCCTTTGCCTCACGCCTGCCTGTCTCGTTCAAGCAGCGCGGACGAACGGGTAAATGGATTTTCAAGAAGCAAATGGAACCTTATCTGCCTAGAGACGTCATCTACCGCCCCAAGACCGGCTTCGGTGTGCCACTGCGCTATTGGCTGAGGAACCAACTCAAGTCTCTGGTCGACGATGCCCTGTCGACGAAGTCGCTCGAACGGCGTGGCCTGTTTGACCCGGCCGGCGTACAACGGTTACAGGTCCTGGATCAAAGCGGGCGAGTGGATGCAGCCTACACCATCCTCGCGCTGGTCTGCATCGAGACCTGGATGCGCATTTTTATCGATGGTCAGTTCAATGCTGCTCCCTTCAGCTCGGAGACGGGGTAGACGAGGGGTACTGCTGTGCGCAAATGGCATCTTCCTGCGCTGGGCCTTTTCCTTCTTGCAGTCCTGGCCGCGGCCGCGGACCCGATCACCTTTCAGAAAGCGGTCCTGATCTCAGAGGGTAAGCGAAATCAGAACTTGCCATCTTCCGGCAAGGCTCTGGATCTCTCTCCGTTTCTCCGGTCCATTCCTTATGGTCCGGAGCTAGACATGGTTTACGCCGTCGAACCGGCTTCCAAGTATCGGCGCACTATACTCGAAGGTCATGGTAACTGTTCGAATCTGATTTTTGGAGCGGCCTATCATCTGGATCGTTCGGAGATCGACTACCAGATCGTTCATGTCCTGCCCACGGGTTTTCTGGAGGGACGGGGACACACTCTCATTCGGACTCGTTACAGCCTGAACGAAGAGGTCAAAGTCGGAGTGGTGGATGTACTGGCTGCCGGAGTACCCAGCAGCCAGGGCGAGGGCATTGACATCGCTCACATGAAGGGTGCTGTGCCTGACTTCTCCATGCTGAGTTTGGCCTTGGGAAAGGACGATACATCCCGCTATTTCGGCTCCTACCTCGATGAATCCCACCTTGGTTATCTGTATGCTGATGACGTGGCCAGGTATTTTCGTTTCATTGAAGCTGTCTACGTGCCGATCCTGAGCGAGAGACTTGAGAAACTCTTCTACGAGGGATTGGCTCTCCTTGTGGGCGTGTCGCCCAGAATCTATGTCGATTCCGTGTCCGAGCTGTTCTCAGGCAACCGACACGTGCGGTACTTCTATATATGTATTCTCTGGATTCTTCGGATATCGGCGATTGTTCTGCCGGTGAGTCTCGTCAACGAGGCATACCAGTACTGGACAAGATCACGCCTGGGGCCCGAAGCCGCTTGACATCGATCGCCTCGGACGGCAGGCGCACATGAAACAGATACTGCAGGACCTCTACTCCGGAGAAACCAAACTGGCGGATGTCCCCGTTCCCTCCGTTCGTGCCGGGCGGTTGCTGATCCGTACCAGAGTCTCGCTCGTGTCCCCAGGGACTGAGCGCATGTTGGTGGACTTTGGCCGTGCGGGTTTGATGGCAAAGGCCCGGCAACAGCCTGAAAAGGTCCGGGCTGTCCTGGACAAGATGCTTACCGACGGGCTCCTGTCCACGCTGGAGGCGGTACGCAGCAAATTGGACCAGCCGCTGAGCCTGGGCTATTGCAACGTGGGTGTGGCGGAAGCGGTGGGGCCGGGTGTCGACGCCTTCGCCGAAGGTGAACGTGTGGCCTCGAATGGCTCGCATGCCGAGATGGTCTCGGTCCCGCACAACCTCTGCGCCAGGATCCCGGACGCGGTGTCGGACGAACAAGCCGCCTTTACGGTGATCGGCGCCATCGCGCTGCAGGGTGTGCGCCTGGCCAGACCCACGCTCGGGGAGTGTTTTGTCGTTACGGGTCTGGGGCTGATCGGGTTGGTGACTATCCAGTTACTGCGCGCAAACGGGTGTCGGGTGCTGGGTATCGATCCGGACCCGGGTAAGACAGAAATAGCCAGGCGGTTCGGCGTGGAGACAGTGGAACTGTCCCAGGGACAAGATCCTGTTTCATCGGCGCTGTTGTTCTCTCGGGGGCGCGGTGTGGATGGTGTGTTGTTGACGCTCTCGGCCAAGGGAAGCGAGCCGGTGGGTCAGGCCGCGCGCATGTGCAGAAAGCGCGGGCGGGTCGTGTTGGTGGGAGTGACGGGACTCGAGCTGAACCGATCAGATTTTTATGAGAAGGAACTGAGCTTTCAGGTGTCTTGTTCCTATGGTCCGGGGCGGCACGACCCAGCTTACGAAGAACACGGGCAGGACTATCCGGTCGGTTTTGTGCGCTGGACCGAACAGCGCAATTTTGAAGCGGTGCTGGACATGCTGGCCGCCGGCAGGCTGGATGTGAAGCCGCTGATCACTCACCGTTTTTCCTTCGAGGATGCCCCGAAAGCATACGATTTGCTGACCTCTGACGCCGAGGTGTCTCTTGGAATCCTGCTGGAATACGGGGGACAGTTGAGTCTTGAAGAGCGGAAGACGGCTCCGATTCGGGTGGAGGCGGCCGGTGGCGGTGACAGTGGCACGGCGCGGACCCGCTCGGGCAAGGTGACGCTGGGCGTTATCGGCGCGGGCAACTATGCCGGGCGAGTGCTGATCCCGAACCTGGCTTCAACCGGGGCGAAGCTTCAGGCCATCGCCAGCCAGGGCGGTGTCACGGCCAGCCATTTTGGCAGGAAATTCGGCTTCGAGGAAATTACCACAGACGCGAATGCCTTGATTGCTGATCAACAGGTGAACGCGGTCGTCGTGGCGACTCGACACGACAGCCACGCATCCTATGTTTGTAAGGCCTTGCAGGCGGGCAAGCATGTGTTCGTGGAGAAACCACTGGCGTTGACTTCCACCGAATTGGATTCGATCGAGCGTGTCTGGGCCAACACCGGAGTTAATGGGGTGCGTCCCCTGGTTATGGTGGGCTTCAATCGCCGCTTCGCACCGCAGGTGAAGAAGATGAAGGCTCTCCTGGCACACTTAAAGGGACCGAAGAGCTTTATCGTTACAGTGAATGCAGGTGAAATCCCGGCCGATCACTGGACTCAGGATTCGGGCAAGGGAGGGGGGCGTATCATCGGTGAAGGATGCCACTTCGTCGATTTGCTTCGATTCCTCGCGAGCGCCCCGGTCACATGCCATAGCAGTGCGGTCATGAAGGCGAAGACTATGGACACGGCAACCATTCAGCTCGGATTTGCCGATGGATCGATCGGGACGATTCACTACTTCGCCAACGGTCACAGATCCCTCCCCAAGGAGCGGTTGGAGGTCTTCGCTGCAGGACGTATCTTGCAGCTCGATAACTTTCGCAAGCTTGTTGGTCACGGCTGGCCCGGGTTCAGAAAGATGATCCTGTGGCGTCAGGACAAGGGGCAGAAGGCCTGTGCCCAATCGTTCATCGACGCTGTGAGCAAGGGCGCTCCGTCACCCATTCCTTTTGAAGAACTGATCGAGGTTAGCCGCGTGATGGTGGAGTTGAGAGTATCTGCCGAAGGTTGAGCTTGGAGTGAATCGTTCCTCATGGGAGCTGACACCGACACCGTTTCACCACTTGCCCGAATCGCACGCTGGGTGCAGACCGTTCGTCATCTCCGCTGGGAACAGGTGGTCTGGCGCCTCTGGTACCACGCATACAGGCCGCGTGTCGACAAGCGGCCCGTGCCATCACCGCAAAGGATCTGCGGGGAATGGGTCATGCCTGCACGCAGGCCCCCGAGCTTGGTCGGCAAGCACACTTTTCGGTTCTTGAATCATGAAGGCACGGTCGAGGCTGCTGCGGACTGGAATGACCCGGCCCAGGAAAAACTATGGCTCTATAATCTGCATTATTTTGATGACTTGAATGCCGAAAATGCCGATGAACGGCAGGTCTGGCACCAGGACCTCATCGAGCGCTGGCTTGCCGAGACCCTCCCTGGCACTGGTAACGGCTGGGAGCCGTACCCGACGTCGTTGCGGGTGGTTAACTGGATCAAGTGGTTTCTGACGGGAAACCGGCCTCCGGCCGGGAGTCTGGAAGATCTTTCAGGGCAAGTGCGCTGGCTCAGCAAACACCTGGAGTACCACATTCTAGGCAACCATCTGTTCGCGAATGCAAAGGCGCTTGTGTTTGCGGGGGAGTTTTTCGAAGGTAGCGAGGCCGGGAAGTGGGCCGAACAGGGTCGTGCGCTCATTCAGCGGGAGCTTGCCGAGCAGGTCCTCGAAGACGGTGGACATTTTGAGCGCAGCCCGATGTATCAGCTGACAATTCTTGAAGATCTGCTGGACCTCGTCAACTTGAGTCGGGCCTATGGCTCTTCCGTTCCGGAAGCCTGGAACCAATCCGCTTTGAGGATGCTGTGGTGGTCCTCGGAGCTGCAGCATCCGGATGGTGAAGTGCCTTTCTTTAACGATGCCGCCATTGGTGTTGCACCACCGCCGGAAGAGGTGATCGCCTACGCTCGTCGTCTTGGTTTCGAGCGCGCTGCCGGACCGAGTGCGGGGACGCAGGCGACGCTCTTTCGGGACTCCGGCTATGCTAAGCTGGCAAATCCTGACTGTACTGCGTTTTTCGATGTTGCGCCCGTCGGGCCGGATTACCTGCCGGCCCATGCCCACGCGGATACCTTGAGCATTGAAGTCTCTGTCGGATCGCAGCGTGTGCTGGTGAACTCTGGCACGTCGGTTTACGGGACGGGGCCTGAGCGTCACCGTCAACGCAGCACGGCATCCCACAATACCGTTGAAATCGATGGGGGCAACTCTTCTGATGTGTGGTCGGGTTTTCGCGTTGCAAGGCGTGCGCATCCCCGGGATGTTCAGGTTCATTCCGAATCCAGCCAGGTGACGGCTTGGCATGACGGATACTGCCACCTTCCGGGCAAGCCTTGCCATCACCGCGAAGTGTGTCTGGATGATCGGGCGGTCCGCATAAAGGACCGGGTCACAGGTTCTTTTGCACATACCGTAGTCGGAAGATTTCACCTGCATCCGGAGGTCAGCACGAAGCGACTCGACCTCCAGGAGAACGGTGCCTGTGTGACACTCGGCAGACGCGATGGCGGTAGCAGGGAGACAGGAGGGGGTATGGCCCTGGTTATCGTCGGGCCTGTCTCCGTTACCCTGGAGCGGACCACGTATCATCCCGAATTTGGTCTGAGTATACCGAGCGAGTCCGTGGTGTTTTCCTATCAGGGCGAGCTGCCTTGTGAAGTCATCACTGAACTGCGCTGGTAGGGATGTGGGGAACTTGTGCGCGTTCTTGTTGTCACTTTCTACTACCAACCCGACCTTTCAGCGGGAGCGTTTCGAACCCGGGCGTTTGTTCGTGCGTTAGCCGAAGCCCTGCCGGAGGGCTCAACGGTCGACGTTCTCACCACCCTGCCGAACCGATACCATTCCTTTTCCGCGGAAGCCCTGGAATTTGAGGAACAGGAAGGTGTGAGCATTCTCCGGACTGCTCTGCCGCCACATCAAAGCGGCATGGTGGATCAGGTGAAGGCCTTCAGGGTGTTTGCGTGGAGTGTGCTCAGGACGATCAAAGGCAGGCAGTACGATCTCGTCTATGCGACCTCGTCGAGAATGGCAACCGGCTTTCTCGGCGCGGTGTGTGCCCGCTTCCTGAAGACCCGCTTCTATCTCGATGTTCGGGACATTTTCAATGAGAACATCACAGAAGTCCTTGGAGGGACAGCCATCCTGTTACTGTTGCCTTTGTTGAATGCCATCGAACGCTTCACTGTGGGTACAGCAGCGAAGGTTAACCTCGTGTCACGGGGATTCCTGCCATACTTCCAGCGGCGATACCCGAAGCAAGCGTTTTCCGTGTTCCCAAACGGCATTGACGATCAGTTCCTGAATACAGACTTCACCAGGCGCCCGCACGTGGAACAGTCGTCGACAAAGCGGGTGGTATGTGCCGGCAACATAGGACAGGGGCAGGGCTTGCACCGCATCGTGCCACAACTGGCCAGCCGGGTCCGTGATGCTGGATTTCACTTCGAGATCATCGGCGCAGGCGGTGCCCTGCACTTGCTTGAAGAGGCTCTCGAGAAGGCCGGACTTGACAACGTGACTTTGTCCCCTCCAGTACCGCGCGTCGAGTTGGTGGAAAGGTACAGGCAGGCGGACGTGCTGTTCCTGCATCTGAACGACTTCGACGCATTCCGAAATGTGTTGCCATCAAAAATATTTGAGTATGCCGCTACAGGAAAACCTATTCTGGCTGGTGTTGCCGGGTATGCTGCGGAATTTCTCGATCAGGAGGTTGTCAATGTGGCGGTCGTCCCACCCTGTAGCATCGAGGCCGCCGCCAAGGCGCTGAGAGAGTTGAGCCTTGAGACGACCGATCGACGGGAGTTCATTCAACGTTTCCGGCGCGATAATATCATGAGGCGGCTCGTCGATGATTGCCTCTCGCTATCTGCCCCTCCCACATAGGTCCGATGGGTCACATAAGGGCCTTTGAGCCTCGTGTTTTGTCGATCCGCGTTGGCTTCCGGGTTGTGCATGCGGTGGTTAGTACGACTTGCTATCCTCATGCGGGTGCTATTATTGGGCCGCGCCAAAAGATCCTGGGGAGACCACATGTTCAGGGTCCGGATCAATGACTTCGACTGTGCTTGTTACCGGTGCCAACGGATTCGTTGGCCGCGCTCTTGTCACGAAGCTGGCCGCGAAGGGCTTCCATCTCCGAGGTGCCGTGAGGCAGTGTGATAGGGTGTCGAATCGTGTGAAGGGTGTCGAATGGTGTCCGGTTGGCGATGTCGGGCCCCGAACCGACTGGTCCGGGGCACTCCTGGGAGTTGATGCGATTGTGCACCTGGTTGCCCGCACACACACACCGACCGTACCCGGCGACGACTCTCTCACGTTGTACCGGACAATAAATGTGGGAGGGACTCGCCGGCTTGCGGAACAGGCTGTTGCTGCTGGGGTCCGGCGGTTCGTGTTTGTCAGTTCTATCAAGGTCAACGGCGAAAGGACCTTCGGTCAGCCCTTCAGAGCGAATGATACGCCGGCGCCGGTCGACTCCTACGGGATCAGCAAGCGAGAGGGCGAAGAAGCGCTGGTTGAGGTGGCCACAGATTCCGGCCTTGAGACGGTCGTCGTGCGACCGCCACTCGTTTATGGGACGGGAGTCAAAGGGAACTTCCGACGACTGATGAGCTTGGTGGCGAAAGGTGTGCCTTTGCCGTTGGGAAGTGTGAATAACCGTCGGAGCCTGGTGGCGCTGGATAATCTTGTCGATTTGCTGGAAACGTGTGTCGATGCGCCTGAGGCCCGTGATCGCACTTTTCTCGTGAGCGATGGCGACCCCTTGTCTACGCCCGAGTTGATTCGGTCCATCGCCGCCGCGTTCGGGCGATCCGCCCGCCTTCTGCCGGTACCGACCGCAGTACTGGAACTGTTCGGTCGGCTTACCCGACACGTCGCTGAGTTGGAACGATTGTGCGGTTCGCTTGAAGTAGATACCAGTGAAACGCGTGAACTCCTCGCCTGGCGTCCTCGAGTCGGTACGCACGAGGCCATCCGCGCCACCGTAGAGGATTTCGTGAGAGGACAAACACGGAGTCCCGATGGTCGCAAGCGGCACTGAAAGTATGGACTATCTGAGTCTGGTGCTGATTCCAGCGGCGTTTCTGGCCACGGCGGCCTTGACGTTGGGCGTGCGTCAGCATGCGCTGAACAGGGAACTTCTGGACGTTCCCAACGAGCGCAGTTCGCATTCCGTGCCCATGCCGCACGGAGGCGGCATCGCAATTGTGGTGGTAACGATGGCATCTGTGGGAGTGCTGTGGCTGGGAGAATTGGCAGGCGGCTGGGTTCTGGCTGCGTACGTTGCTGGTGGTCTCCTGGTGGCAGAGGTTGGCTACCTGGACGACCACAAACACGTCTGGCCACCGTGGCGTTTGCTGGCCCACTTCACGGCGGGTACGGGGGTACTCGTAGCTCTCGGCAATTTTCCTCCTCTGTCGGTATTCGGGTTCGAGTTGGATCTCGGCTTGTTTACGTTTGCCCTGTCGGCGTTGTTCATCGTGTGGCTTGTGAACCTGTACAACTTCATGGATGGCATAGATGGCATCGCCGGTGTTGAGGCCGTGACGGTAGCCGGTGCGGCGGCCGGACTCTTGTGGTACGAAGGCGCCGCTGATGTTGCGATGCTTGCGGCGGTGCTGGCGGCCGCCAACCTCGGGTTCCTGATCTGGAACTGGCCACCGGCCAAGATTTTCATGGGGGACGTCGGCAGCGGTTTTCTCGGTTTTTGTTTCGGAGCGCTGGCCCTGATGACCTTCGGCATCTCGGCGATCAACGTCTGGGTGTGGCCGATCTTACTCGGGGCCTTCCTTGTGGATGCAACTGTCACGCTTGTTCGCCGCGTCCTTCGGCGGGAGACATTTTACGAAGCGCACCGCAGCCATGCATATCAATACGCTTCTCGCAAATTGGGTTCGCATTTGCCGGTGACTGTGGCCGTGGGTATGATCAACGTGTGTTGGCTGCTGCCAATTGCGTTTCTGGTGGTTGCGGACCGCCTGGATGGCCTGCTGGGGCTGCTGATTGCGTACGTTCCGTTAGTGTTGCTGGTGCTGCATTTCAAGGCGGGGGCTGAGGAGATGCAGGATGTTTGAATCCCACACCTGTTGCTGGAGGTAATTGAGTTTGTTGAGAGAGGATATTGAAGCCTAACATTCTATCGGTTGACACCTGGAGGTTCAGGCGTTCCTTCGTGGTCCTGCTGCATTTCGGTTTGGTGGTCGGGGCAAACTACGCCGCCTTCTGGCTTCGCTTCGACGGAGAGATCCCGGAGGCATATTCTGCGGCCTGGATCGACGGCCTGCCCGTCGTCCTGCTGGCCCGGATCGCCGCATTTGTTCCGTTTCGCCTTTTCGAGGGACTCTGGAGATACACCAGCATCTGGGATCTCAGGAATATCGTTGCCTCTGTTGTCTTGAGCGGCGGCGCATATTACCTGGTGGTCAGCCAGGTTCTCAGCCTTCCGTATCCCCGGTCAATACCGATCATCGATTCGATGCTTCTGATCAGTTTGATGGGTGGCGTCCGGCTGAGTCGGCGCATCTACAGGGAACTGGGCGGGTCCGACGCCACGGATAAGATTCTGATCTACGGTGCCGGTGATGCGGGTGAGATGGTTGTTCGGGACATGAAGAACAACGCTTACTTCGGGAAGCTCCCCGTTGGTTTCATTGACGATGACAGGGACAAAGTAGGCAGCCGGATCCACGGCGTGCAGGTTCTTGGCACCGGGAGAGATCTGCCCCAAATCATGGCGCGGACGCAGCCCGCCGAGATTCTGGTAGCTCTGCCCGGAGCTGATGTTGGTGAGCTTCGATCGGTTGTTGAAGCGCTCGAGCCCTTCAATGTGCCGATCAAGACGCTGCCGAACCTGAGGGACATCCTGGCCGGCAAAGTCGAAGTTACTCAGATCCGTAGCCTGGCATTCGAAGACCTCCTGCCGCGTATCCCCGTGGGTTTTGACAATACTCCGGTTTCAAGGCTCATCCGTGGCCGGCGTGTGATGGTGACCGGCGCGGGCGGATCCATTGGGTCGGAGCTTTGCAGGCAAATTGTGGCGATGATGCCGGCACAGATCGTGTTGTTTGAGCGCTATGAGAACAGCCTCTTTGCGATTGACCAGGAGTTGTGCGGCAATGGCGATGTGCTCCCTGTGGTCGGCGACGTTTCGGATAGGGACTCTGTATCGAAAGCGCTTGAAGAATTTTGCCCTGAGATCGTTTTTCACGCTGCGGCTCACAAACACGTTCCCCTGATGGAGTACCGTCCGAGTGAGGCGGTAAAGAACAATATCCGGGGAACGCGTATATTGGCCGAGGAGTCCATTCGAAAAGGGGTAGAACGCTTTATCTTTATTTCCAGTGATAAGGCAGCTGATCCCAGCAGTGTGATGGGAGCGACCAAACGTGTCGGAGAACTGATCGTTCAGAGCCTGGCTGCAGAGGGGAAGGGCCGTTTCAGCGTGGTGCGGTTCGGCAACGTTCTTGGAAGCAATGGCAGCGTCGTCCCGTTGTTCTTGAAGCAGATCAAGCAGGGCGGGCCGGTGACCGTGACGGACCCGGATGTGAGTCGGTATTTCATGTTGATTCCCGAGGCGGTTCAGCTTGTCCTGCACTCCGCTGCACTCGGGGAGAGCGGTGCGATCCATGTGCTTGAGATGGGGGAAGAGTTCAAGATTCTGGACCTCGCACGGAACCTGATCCGCCTGTCGGGATACATCCCTGATGAGGACATCAAGATCGAATTCACAGGACTCCGCCCGGGTGAGAAGCTTTCAGAAACCTTGACCAGCTATGGTGAGGCACTGGAGACGACCGCGTCCGAGAAAATCTGTCGTATACGATCGACAAGCCGACTTGACTCCGAAAGGCTGTTTTCACAGGTGGCCTTCATCGAACGAGCCGCCGTTGGTGGGTCGAAAGCGGAGTTGATGGCCGCGCTGGCTGGTTTGGTGCCCACTCTGGCCGTCCCGACGGGCACACGGATTGGGGCCGGGCGGAACTGAGACTCCGAATCGCGGGAGGTTGACGGGATCGATGTTCGGTTTTCTAGGTATTCTCCTGACTTACGCGCTGTTTTCTTTCGGAGGTGTTCTCAATTACAGCGCGTTCGCTCTGCATCTGATACTTCTGGCCGGAATGGCCGGCCTCTTCCTTATTCGAAGTTTCCGCGACCATTCGTTCAACCTTCCGATCACTCTGCTTTTGTCGGGCGCCCTTGCTGCCAGTCTGTGGATTGATCCGCGGGTGGGAGTGCCGTCGTTCGTCGGTGTCTGGACGTTTCACGCGTGGCAGGAATCCGATTGGAAGCGAAGGCGGCGCTTTCTACATTTCCTTCTCGTCATGGGTATCGGAGAAGCATTGCTCGGTCTGGTGCAGTATTTCGTAATGCCAGGCTGGATCTTCGGCTACATCAACGCCGGGTCCGCTTCGAGCGGGACGCTGATCAATCGGAATCACTTTGCAGGCTTGCTGGAGATGCTGGTGCCGATCAGCTTTGGCCTCGCTTACGTTGCGGCACGTCGCCATCGGGACATCTCACGGTCCTATCTCTATGTACTTGCTGGCGCTTTCATGGCCCTGGCACTCGTGTTTTCCTCTTCGCGCTTTGGCATTGTCGCGCTGTTCGCAACTCTGGGCTTCATGGTCATTGTGACGCGCATGCATGCCTCCCAGAAACGAGTGGCGATCGCCATTGGGTTCGGTCTTGTCGGGTTAGTCGTTACGGGAGCGCTCTGGATCGGAGTGGGTGCAATTCTGGATCGGTACGGGGAGTTGTTTGAAGTGGATGCGGCGGTTCGCGAGGGCCGAATGCTTGTTTATCGAGACACGCTGCGAATGATCGTGGATGACCCCTGGGGCGTTGGTGTCGGCCAGTATCGTGATGCGTTCAGGCAGTACCAGACTTTCAGGCCCGACCTCCTCTTTGACCATGCCCATAACGATTACCTGGAAACTGCTGCGGAGTGGGGCGCCATGCAGGCGCTGGTGTTTTGGGTTTTGGTTTTGGGACTGTTGATCCAATCGGTCCGACGTTTTCTCAATACGGACTCGCCGGAACGCAGAGGCGTGCTGCTGGCAGCCAGTGGCGCCATCTTTTCGATCATGCTCCACAGCCTGGCAGACTTCAATTTACAGATTCCTTCCAATGCGATCCTGTTCTGCATTTCCGTCGGAGTTGCAGCCGCGGCAACGTTCCCACGCCAGATCAGGGCAGGGCCGGAATTCGTTGGCGGGTCCGAGCCGCTTTGACTCAGCGGGGGGCGTGACCTTCTTCCTAAGAAGCCGCGGGGTACCCTCTGGAATAGCCCCCATAATCGGAGTAATAGATGTCGTAGCCGTAGCCTTTGATCCGTACATCCATGTCGTTGAGAACGACGCCCGCGATCCGCGCATTAGAACTGTTGAGCCGATCCACAGCGTGCGCAGCGCTTTGTCGTGTGGTGCCATGGGCCTTAATGACGAGAAGCGTTGAATCCGTCTGGCTGCTGAGAATTCGTGCGTCTGCCACGTGAGCTAACGGAGGCGAATCGATAACGACATAGTCGAAATACTCCCTCAGCGCAACCAGCACGCGGCGAAATCGGTTCGACATAAGAAGCTCGGCCGGGTTGGGTGGGATGACTCCGCAGGGAACGACAAAAAGATTCGGGATCGAAACTTCATGAATCGCTTCCCGTAGTGCAACATTTCCGGTGAGTACGGCTGGCAGACCCGGCTTGGGTCCGAGTGCAAAGACCGACTGAATCCGGGGCTTTCTCAAGTCGGCGTCGACCAGGACGACCCGGCTGCCGGTTTGCGCTAGAGAGATCGCCACGTTTGTCGCAGTGACAGTCTTCCCTTCACTGGGCATATAACTCGTCACGAGTATCGTTCGTGGAGGGTGGTCCGCAGAGGAGAGCAACAAGGACGTTCGCAGCGACCTGTACGCTTCAGCCATCAAGGACTGGGGGGACTCGTGAGCGATCAGTTCCACGGCGGCACTAGTCTGTGACTCAAGGCTGGTCTCATCCTTATTAACGTAACCATAACTGCCGTATTCGTAGCCGTACCTTCCGCTCAACGACGATTGCTTCGGTATCGTAGCGATTGCCGGCAGGCGGAGGTGTCGGATGATCTCGTCAGGGGATTTGATGGAGTTGTCCATGTACTCCTGAAAGAATGCCAGGCCGGCGCCGAGGACCAGGCCGGCGACCAGACCTAAAAGAAGATTCCGGGACCTTTGCGGCCGCACGGGACTGTATAGCGGCTCGGCCCGGTCTACGATCCGAATGTTCGAGGCGCCCAGTCCGGCAAGAATGCCGGCTTCTTTGAGCCGATTCAGAAGCCCGTCGTAGACCTGTCTGTTGGAATCCACTTCGCGCTTCAAGATGTTGTATTGAATGAGTTCGGCGTTGATCTGGTTTACGGTATCAGACTGCGACTCGACGGCAGCATCAAGCAAACGCTCTCTCTCTACCGCAGTAGTCAGCTCCGACTTCACGGTCTCGATAACGCGTTGCGTTTCAGTCTCAATGCTCTGTTCGATTTGCCCGATCTGGCTTCGGAGCCGCTGCCGCGCAGGGTATTCGGGCGCGAAGGTTACCCCCAGTTCAGCCTCTCGCGTTTGAAGGTCCACAAGTTGAATCGCGAGGTTCGGAATGAGCCCGTTGTCTTTCAGCTGGGGTAGCGCTGCGGCGCTGCCGGACTGAATGAGTCCGTCATAGGCCTCTTTCTGGAAACGGTCCGTCAAGGCTTCCGTGTGTTCGTTCTGAAGCTGCGCCAGTTTCTCCGTGGCTGTGTTCAGACCCTCTCCAGTAAACAGGATGTCGTTCGCGACGCTGTATGACTGCAGGTTGTCTTCTGCCTTCTCCAAATTCGCCTGGAGCGTTATGAGTTGCCCTTCGAGGAAGGCCGATGCCTCTTGGGTCGCATCGTACTTGAACTGCAAATTCTGCTGTATGAAGTGGCTTGCGTGTCCATTTATGACACGTGCCGCAAACTCCGGATCGGTGGCATCGAAGCTGATATCGACCAGTCGAGTCCCGTCGAAGGGGGCGACCGTGAGGCGGCCCAGATATGCGTTGGTTACGCCCCTGAGTTCATCTGTTTCATCGGGATCCACAGTTGCTTCAGTTTCTGTGGCAAACAGCCCCTTAGCGAACTGAATAAGGGACTGCCTGAAGGTGCCGATGATTCCCGGATCGGCCGGTTGGAACTCCGCGTGTTCCAACAATTGAAGGTCTTCAATGACGCGTCGCGCGAGCGTTCGAGCCCTGAGAATTTCGTATTGAGTCTGGAGCATGTCGCCGCTTGTCGTCTCGATGTCGTAAACGTCCTGGAACGTCACGATGTTTGGGTTGTCGAGGTCGACTTGAATACGTGCAGTGGCCTGATACATCGGGATTTGCGTGTAGGTGTAAAGTGATGTTCCTGCGGCGACCGATAGAAGCACAGCGACGATCGTCCAGCGCCTGACGACCAGGACATGCCAGTACTCAGCCAGGTTGATGGCGCTCTCCTCTTCATCCTCCATGTAATGAGGCAGGTTAGAAGAGCCCGCTTGGTGCTGTGCCTCCGGATACGCAGGGTAGCGGGGCCGAAGTGACTTGCTTTCAGGGGGCATCTCAGACATGGTTAGCCTTATAGCAGAATGGAGATGTGCGAATCAAGCTTACCCCGGACCCTGTATGTGTTCTGCCGTTTGAGTTGACTCGGGGGATGCAGGAAGTTAAGGTTGTGAGATCTCTTCGACATGAGGACTATACTGTGAGAACTGTTGCCTGGCTCTTAACGTTGGTGATTGCTCTGACGCCTACCCCGGCGCTCGCACAGACTTCTGTTCCGGATGCACCTGCGACTCTTGTTGGTGACACCCCGATTTTATTGCCGGTTGTTTCGAATGAGTACCGTGTGGGGCAGGACGATCTCTTACAGATCACTGTCTTTGAAGTCCCGGAATTAGGCACTACCGCACGCGTTACAGCGTCGGGGTACGTCTCACTTAGCCTCATAGGTCCGGTGAAAGCTTCGGGCCTGACCCCGAATGAACTGGGGATGCACATAGAGAGTCTGCTCCGGGAACGCTATGTAAACAATCCGCACGTGAACGTTTTTGTGAGCGAGTATGGATCGCAACCGGTATCAATGATTGGTGCTGTGTCCCGTCCCGGGATCTACCAGATCAAGGGCGAAAAAAGTCTACTCAGCATGCTGGCACTTGCCGGCGGGCTGACCGGCAGCGCAGGGAAGACTATCCAGATTATTCGTGGCTCGGGGACCATTGAAACAGATGCTCCTAGTCGAGGTGGCCTGAATGCACCTCCGAACCTGAACCTGCCAGCGGAAGCTATTGCGGTGAACGTTGAGGATCTGACCGAAAATGGTCGGACGGAACTAAATGTGCCGATCTACTCAGGAGACATCATTAACGTACTGCAGGCGGGCTCGATCTTCGTGGTCGGGGAGACGAAGGGACCCGGCGAGTATGTCCTGCGGAACGGCCGAAACGTCATGGTAACCCAGGCCGTGGCGCTTGGCGGTGGATTTACGGAGAACGCCAAGAGAAGCGCCACGTTGATCATCCGCCTGCACCGGGACGGTAGTCGCGAGGAGATTTCGGTTGATCCGGACAAGATCATGAAGGGGGAAATGCCCGACGTGGCGTTGCTACCCAACGACATCCTCTGGGTGCCGCCTTCGAAGGCGAAGCCTGCGTTGAGGAGAACACTGGATACCGCGATCGGGATAGCTACCAGTGTTCTGATGTTTGGCATGATCGGGAGAACTAACTAGCCCGGTCCGGCGTGTGACGGACCGTTGTGCTTTTGCTGCGACATGCGTCCTCATACCGACCAGAATCGCGGATCCCGGCCGTAGGTGTCCGGTTCAGTTTGTGGCCAGAACTCCGTTCCAAAGGATGATGAAATTGATGTCGTCTTCGCGGTCGACAGGATTTCCGAGTCGAGTTGAGACGTAAATAACCGAAAAACCTTGCGATCCTAACGTCCGTGTGCGATAAGGTAGAAGAGGTCAAAGGGTCTTCTTGTGTGCGTATATCGTTTTGCTGAGGAAAATTTAATGTTGAGATATCCTAATGTTGAACGGCTGATTGCCAGCACTCTTGTCGCCGTGATGGTCATGTTTACGATGCCGGTATCGGCAGCCGAGTTCGGTGCAAGAGACATCTTGGGATCGGTGACAGCCTTCGGGCCTGTGGAACTTCGTGGAGTCGCCATTTCTCAGGAAGGCACGCTGTTTGCCGGTGACCGGATCCTCGCTCATGGAGACGCGTATGCCAAGGTGTCGCTGACCGGTGGACAGAGTTTCGAGTTGAGGGAAAACACGGAGTTGACCGTCAGCGATGACGGCGCCGTGGCTCAGCTGGCGATGGTGTCCGGGACAGTCACGTTTTCAGCGGCCGACCGAGCTCCCTTGAGGGTCGACATTAGCCCCTATCAGCTGACGACGAAATCGGGTTCGGGCCTCGTATCGGTGATGAGCGAGCAGACTATTGGCGTGCAGGTGCGTAGCGGATCTGTGCAGATCAGCAACACCGAGACCCGGGAATCATTTGTCCTCACCGAAGGGCAAGAGAAACTGTTGGGGCGCAGCAATGGCGTCATAGCCGATCCGATCAGTGTGATTGCGTCGAATCTTCCGGCTCCGCTACCGACGAATCCTTCGGTGCCTCGGCCTGCACCTGCACCTCAGGCGGGCAGCCTGTCCTCAGCCGCCTGGGCGGCGATCGTTGCGGCGGTGGCAGGTGGGGCAGCAGCGGCAACTTGGGCTGTCGTAGGAAGGGACAAGGTCGATAAGTCGGAGTTGGATGCCGCGAACGCTTCGGTTACGACCCTGACCGGCCAGGTGTCGACTTTGACGAGTCAGGCCTCAACTTTGAACGGACAGATTACGACGGCGAATAGTACGATCGCGAGTCGGGATGCACAGATCATTGCTCTGGCAGACACGAGCACCGATCTTGCTAATCAATTGGTCGCCGCTCAGAACATCGCGTTGATCGAGTTGAGTGCCTTGGAGGCGCAATTGGCGGCCATTCAGATTCAACTGGCTACTGAGCAATCAAAAGCCGTTATCGCTGCTTCTTCGCTGACCACAGCACAGCAGGCCACGTTCACGGCGCAAGCAGAAGCCATTGCCACCTCGACGGCGACTCTGGAGGCCGCGAATATCGTCATTCAAAACGATATGGCTACAATAAGGGCCGAGTTGGAAGCTCTTGGATTCTCCGGGTTAACGAATAGTGGGATGATCGTGAGCCCGATCGTTACGCTCACCGCCCCGCCCGGGGCAAGTCAAGCCATCAAGGACAAGATAACCGAGTTTAATCTTCTTTCGAACTCCTTGGGTGCCAACCAGCAGGCGATCAACGACAACACCGCGCAGCTGGAGGACCTCCTGACGGACCTTACAAACCTCGGTGTCACGGGCCTCCCCACAGTGGATATCGTCACGCTTGCAGACCCCGTACTTAAGGATTTTGTTGTCGTTCTTCCCCCTGCGACGTCGATTAGCGTACCGACCCCGTAGAGAAGGAAGGATTCAAAGAAGAATCAGCGATTTTGAAGAGCCGGGAGGGTCGAACCTCTCGGCTCTTTTTCTTGTGGGCAGGGGAGTCCGAAGTCTTTACGTGGATTACGCAGATTGCGCGGATTGGGAGTTCGAGTGTCCGTGCCGGGGTTGGGGATTTCCGTAGCGAGGTGACGGTACGATTCGCTAACGGCGGGCTTTCTCGAACCATGCCAGGAAGTGGGTAAGGCCGGTTTCGATCGAGGTCGATGGGGCGTAGTCGAGGAGGCGGCGGGCTTTGAAAACGTCGGCGTAGGTGATTGTGACGTCGCCGGGTTGTAGCGATAGTTGTTCTATGTTGGCTTTCCTGCCGGACACTCGTTCCAGAGTGTCGATCAAGGACCGTAGCGAGACCGTTACGGATTCTCCCAGATTGAAAATCTCGAAAGGAAAGGGGCGATCCAGCGAAGCGAGGACGCCGGCGATGATGTCGTCGATGTATGTGTAGTCGCGAGCTGTCGATCCGTCGCCGTACATCGGGATTGGGGTCCCTTCATACAAGAGGCGCGTGAACTTGTGGATGGCCATCTCAGGGCGCTGACGCGGGCCGTACACGGTGAAGAACCGGAGACAGGTTGTGGGGATGCCGTAGATGTGGTGGTAGGTGTGGCACATCAACTCCCCAGCGTACTTCGTGGCGGCATAGGGCGAAACGGTTCGGTCGATTCGGTCTTCCTCGCTGAACGGAACTCGCTCGTTGGCACCGTACACGGATGATGACGAGGCAAGCACGAATTGTTCGACCTTCGAGCTTCGTGCGAGCTCCAGGAGATTCATCGTACCCTTGATGTTGACGTCTTCGTAAAGGAAGGGCTGCTCGAGCGAAGGGCGGACGCCGGCCCGTGCGGCCAGATGGACGATCTTCCTGACGTCGTGCTTGCGAAACAGCTCATCGAGACGGTCGCGGTCCCGGATGTCGGTTTCGATCAGGGTGTAGGAGTCGAAATCCAGGTGCGGCCGGATGTTGGTTCGTTTGATCGCCGGGTCGTAGAAGTCGTTGAAATCGTCTACGCAGATTACTTTTTCGCCGCGTTCGAGAAGCTTGTCGACCAGGTGGGAGCCGATGAAGCCGGCACCGCCGGTTACGAGAATCATGCGGGGAGTTTAGCATGGGGGCGGGGAGTCTTTTACGCGGATTGCGCAGATGGGATGGGAGTCCAAAGGTCGGAAGACGCTAGGAGTCTGCGCGGCAGAGCTGCGTATTCCGGACGATCGTGATCACTGATTCCGGCGATCATGATCACCCGTCGGTAGCGAAGTTTAGACCTGTAAGGTTCTTCTTTGAAAAAAGGAGAACTTG
>CAZOZZ010000057.1:0-21702 GCA_964584435.1 uncultured Solibacteraceae bacterium
TGGAGATCGGAAAAGGGGAGGGCGGGCGGTTGATCATAAACGAAGTCCCCGATTCCGAGATTGAGTTGGACGCGGACCTCGTTCTGCTCGCCATGGGGTTTGTCGGCCCCGAAAAGGAAGGCATGCTCTCCCAACTGGGCGTCCGGTTGACCGAACGCGGGAACGTCCAGACCGACACTGCGAAGATGACGAGCAAACCCGGAGTCTTCGCTGCCGGCGACATGGCCAGAGGCCAGTCCCTGATCGTCTGGGCAATCCAGGAAGGCCGCCAGGCCGCTAGAGGTATCGATGAATACCTCATGGGTTCCACCGAACTGCCCTAGTCGATCGAGATACGTCCGTATTCAACGCAAAGACGCAAAAACGCGAAGGCCGCAAAGTTAGTTTGTTCTGGGATTGGTGTCGTCAGGTATTGGGTTCTTCCAGAACCAGCAGGCTTTGCGGCCTTTGCGTTTTTGCGACTTTGCGTTGACCACAACCGGTCAAGTTAATGACACTCTCCAACGTGAATATCCTGGGCGATTGTGGCATACTCGGCCGATATGATTTCCGCTAGGTTTGTGTTTGTTCTGTCCATGGTTGGCGTGCTTGCCGGCGGGTGCGGATCCGAGCCTCTCGACTTGTCTCGACCGGGGTCCATTCCGCAGATTGCGACGCCTGCGGGTGACGGAAGCGGGGAACCGAATTTGTCGATCGATGAGAACGGCACCGTCTTTCTGAGTTGGATTGAACCGGCCGGAGAGGATGCCGATCGATTGAGTTTTGCCGTACTCGATCCGGGGTCGGGGGAGTGGTCCACCTCCCGTTCGGTTGCCGAGGGTTCGAACTGGTTCGTGAACTGGGCTGATTTCCCTTCCGTTATTCCGATGTCGGACGACAGGCTGGCGGCTCACTGGCTGGCGAAAACGGGGCCGGATACGTATGCCTACGGCGTGAACGTTTCCCTTTCTGATGACGGTGGGGACACCTGGGGCGAACCGATAGTTCCACACGTCGATGGAACGGAAACCGAGCACGGGTTTGTTTCGATGTTGCCGATGGCCGACGGTTCCGTATCCGCAGTGTGGCTCGATGGAAGGGAGATGGCGGGCCCGGACGGCAGCGGCGACATGACGTTGCGGCACGGGTTCATACGTCCGGACGGCAGCGTCGATTCGGGGACGTTGCTCGACGCCAGGGTGTGTGAGTGCTGTCAGACGTCCGCGGCGAGAATTCCAGACGGCCAGCTAGTGGTTTACCGCGACCGGTCCGAAGCCGAGATTCGAGACATTTCGATCATCAGTCACCGGGATGGAAAGTGGTCGGATCCACGGGTTCTGTCAAACGACGGGTGGGAGATCTACGGCTGTCCTGTCAACGGCCCTTCGATTTCCGCCGACGAGAATCGTGTCGCGGTTTCCTGGTTCACCGGTGCGAACGCCGAACCGGCCGTTTGGCTTGTCCTGTCCGATGACAGCGGTGAGACTTTCGAGGATCCGATTCGTATCGACAACGGCAATCCGCTGGGTCGTGTGAAGGTCCTGATGTTGCCTTCATCCACTTTCGTTATCTGGATGGAACAGACCGACGAGGGGGCTCAGGTCCAGCTTGGACAGTTGGACCGGCGGGGAACATTAGTTGGTTCCTGGGTTGTTGCGGACACGAGTGAATCCCGATCAAGTGGTTTCCCCCAACTCGTCGGTGATTCGGAACGAGTTGTTCTTGCCTGGACCGACACGGGAAGACCGTCGACAATACGGACTGCAGTCATATCTTTACAAGGTTATTCGGATTGAACTTTATGTGTGGCGAGACGTCGAACGGCCCGTCTTGAGGCTAGTAGAAGGAGGTCATAATGAGAAGGTTGGTATCACTGGTCGTGGTTGTGGCGTTGATGTCGGGTCTGGCGGTGTTTGCTGAGGCAGAACAGCGCGGAGGTCGGGGCAATCTGAGCCCCGAGGAGATGGCTGCACGCCAGGCTGAGCAGGCGCGGCAGTTGGCAGAGGCAATGAAAGAGCCGTCTCCCATCGCAGCCCTGGATACGATCTGGATGGAGAAACTAACCTGGATGGAAGTCCGTGACGCAATGAAGGCCGGTAAGACGACAGCACTGATTCCGACCGGCGGCGTCGAACCGAACGGACCGTATCTGGCAACCGGGAAACACAATTACGTCCTCGAGGGCGCCTGCGAGGGAATTGCAAGGAAGCTGGGCAACGCCTTGTGCGCACCGATCGTGAAACTCGTTCCTGAAGGCGATCACGAGCCGCCGACTGGTCATATGCAATCTCCGGGAACGATCAGCCTCCGCCCCGAGACGTTCCAGATGATGCTGGCCGACATCGGCACCAGCCTGAAGGCCCAGGGTTTCCGGCACATCATCTTCTTCGGTGACAGTGGTGGGAACCAGTCCGGCATGGAAGCGACCGCGACGGCGTTGAACGAGAAATGGGGGGAGAAGGCCGCACATTTCATCCCGGAGTTCTACCGGTATGGTGAAGTCACCGAACACATGGAAAAGACGATGGGGATCATGCAGGAAAGCGAAGGCTTCCACGATGACTTCGTGATTACGTCTCTGATGATGGTCACCGATCCGACGTCGGTCCGTTACGATCAGCGCGTCAAGGCAGGCAAAGCCAGCATCAACAGCGTCAGTATCGTCCCGAAGGAGAAGACGATCGAGATCGGGAAGAAGCTGATGGAGTTCCGCGTCGACCAGACGATCAAGGCCATCAACGCCGCGATCGACGGCTCGATGTCGAATCGGAACTAAGGGGTAGGAGTCCGAGGTCCGAGGTCCGAGTCTAGGAATTCAGAAGTTCCCGTTCCCCGACCTTGGACTTTGGACCTCGGACTTTGGACTTCCCCTTCCGTTCGCCCCCCTCCCTTCCCCCCCTCCCTCCCTCCCTCCCCCCTCCCGTGCTATCTTCACCAACATGATCGTGATGAAGTTTGGCGGTACGTCCGTCAAGGATGCCGACGCCATTGATAGGGCGTGTGGCATCGTAGTGGATCGTCTCGAGGAGAATCCACTCGTCGTTGTCAGTGCCTTGAGCGGTGTTACAAGCGACCTGCTGGAAGCTGCGACACTCGCCGCGAACGGTTCGCTTGACGACGCGATGTCGATTGCCGATCGGATTCGTGCGCGTCACAGTAGCCTTTCTCCATCACCCGATCCCGAGTTAGAGGTCCTGCGGAATTCGCTGGTCGCTGTTGAAGAGAGCGGGGAACTGACCCCACGGATGGAAGATGCAATCTCTTCATGCGGTGAGGTCCTGTCCTCGGCGATCTTCACAACACGGCTCCGGACCCGGTGCGATGCCGTTCATGTCGACGCCCGTGAAATCATTGTGACTGACGATTGTTTCACCCGGGCCAATCCGATCATTGACGAGACAGAGCGGCGTCTGGAAGAGCGGGTTCGTCCGCTGATCGAGGCCGGGAAGGTGGTGGTTCTTGGTGGCTACATCAGCAGGACGCGGTCGGGCGTGGTCAGTACCCTGGGGCGTGGCGCGTCCGACTACACTGCGTCCCTGCTCGGAGCGTGCCTGGGATCTGCCGAGATTCAGATATGGACCGATGTGGACGGCATGATGACCGCGGACCCGCGCATCGTACCCGAAGCCTGGAAGATCAAACAATTGTCTTTCGAGGAAGCCTCCGAGCTCGCCTACTTCGGTGCAAAGGTCTTGCACCCGGCGTCCCTCCTGCCCGCGGTCCGAAAGGGGATTCCCGTAAAGGTCCTCAACTCGCTGAAGCCGGAGCGGTCGGGTACGACGATTACCAGGGAAGCCCCAGGTGGGACAAGCCCCATCAAATCGTTTGCCTGTAAGCGTGGCATCACGGCGATCACGATCACATCTTCCCGAATGCTCATGGCTCACGGTTTTCTGCGCGCCCTGTTCACGGTGTTTGATAAGCATCGGACGAGCGTCGACGTCGTCTCCACATCGGAAGTCTCGGTTTCGCTCACAACGGACGACGATCAGTCTCTGGACGGGATCGTCGCGGACCTCGAGGCGCTGGGTGATGTCCGCATCGAACGGGACATGGCCCTGGTCTGTATGGTTGGAACGAACCTGAAGGATACCCCCGGAATCGCAGGCCGGGCCTTCAGTTGTCTTTCCGATATCAACATTCGAATGATTTCCCAGGGAGCTTCAAACATCAACCTGAGTTTTGTCGTGGAAGGGGATGTTGCCGACACGGTGATGCGAAGGCTTCACGGGAAGTTCTTTCAAGACTTTGAGGCCGGTGTCTTCGAGCGGGACGAATAACTTGTTGTGGCTCTCGAGCGGGTAACCGACGAATCTCTGCCCATACTGCAGTGCCCCCTCGGACTGCCGTCGTTGGGTGGGCAGGCAGGATTCCGGTATACTTCACAGAATGCTTGGACGCAAAACCGAAGGCTCCGTTGTCTGCCCTTCATGCGGTCTTCTCGTCGGAGTTAACGATGATAAGTGCCTGAACTGTGGCCGGAACAATCCCGGTCTGTGGGGATTCGGGCCCATGATCGCCGGTCTGGGCCGAGGCGATTCGAGTAATGGGCTTGTCCAACTCATCGTCGTTTCTTGCGCGGTCATCTACGCTTTAACCCTGATCGTGGATCCGGACGGGATCCAGATGAGCGGCATGTTCAACTTCTTGTCTCCTGGTATCGAAGGAACGTTCCTTTTCGGAGCCAGCGGTGCGATCCCCGTGTTTCGGTTCGGGCGCTGGTGGACTGTACTTTCCGCGTCCTGGCTCCACGGTAGCTTGCTGCACATCCTCTTCAACATGATGTGGGTGCGCAATCTGGCGCCTGCGGTGATCGACTTCTACGGCGTGAGCCGCATGGTTATCATCTACACGATCTCCGGTGTTGTCGGTTTCTTTGCCAGTTCCGTCGCGGGGCACTGGTTTGTCTTTATGCCGTCGGTATTGAGAGGCGCCGGTTTTACGGTCGGTGCTTCGGCCGCCATATTTGGATTGCTTGGTGCGCTGGTCTATTACGGCCGCCGAACGGGCAGTAGCATGGTTGGCCAGCAGGCCCGTGGGTTCGCGCTCCTGCTGTTTATTTTCGGGTTCGTCATGCCCAGTATTGACAACTGGGCACATCTGGGAGGCTTCGTCGGCGGATACTTCTCCTCCATGTGGTTCGATCCTCTCAAGCCCGAACGTCTGGATCACATGGTCGGGGCCCTGGCATGCCTGGGCTTGACGGCGTTGGCCATCGTCCTCTCCGTGTTTCACGGCATCCAATTCATAGGTTAGCTGTTCTCTGCTATGATTCCGCGCGTCCTTTCAGTTGCGGGCCCACTTCTTGTGTATGCCTCTCTGGGTGTTCTGCTGTGGGCTCTCTATAAGCACCGTGAACGTTTGGATCGATCTGTCCTGGCTGTAAGTGTGCTGGCCCTCACCGCGAGCCTGGTGTTCGTCGAGGCCGGCCATCGTGTGTATTTCGACGAGGACATCTACATCCAGATCGCTTCGAACCTCTCCCGAGCGCCCGTCGCACAACTGACGCTTCTCGGGACCCCGGATATAGTTGAGGCGTCGACTTACTACAAAGAACCGGTGGGCTATCCATCTCTACTTGGCTTGGTCTTCGCCTTGTTCGGAGCGAGCGAAGGAACAGCGTTTCTCTTTACCCGCTTCCTGTTCGCCTTTGCCGCCGCCGGAGTCTACCTGCTGGCGAGAGACGGTTTCAAACAGAGGTGGATGGCGTGGGTCGCCGCGATGACGTTCCTTGCTGTTCCCGTGGTTCTGGATTACTCGGTTTCGGCCGGCACCGACATACCGATGGCCCTTTTCACGGTGATCGGATTGTGGGGCCTTGTGTCGGGGTTGCCCGCCCTGGCGGTTGCGGGTCTGGCCCTGGCGGTTCAGATGCGTCTGGAGGCGGTTGTCCTCACGTCACTGATCGTCCTCGGTCCGTCGATCGGGCGGAAGTGGAAATTGATTGGCCTGGCACTGGTTTCAGGGGAGCTGTTTCATCTTGTGTGGCTCCTGTACACCGCCCCTGCGTATGCCGCTGCTGTAGGAATCGAGTCCACGTTTTCTCTGGGGTATATTCGGGACAACCTAATGTCCTCTGTCGCATACCTTTTCGACCAGAATCGGTTTCCGTGGGGGATTTCCATCCTTGCCGTGTTGTCGATGGGAGCCTGGGCGTGGAGGGTTGGCCGGCCTCGGCGTGGTGTGACCACGGTCGGGGCGCCTGAGCCCGCGGGCGTCCATTATCTCCTTGGGTGGATCGGACTGATCATGTCCGTGTATCTGGTCTTCTACGCGGGAAGTTTTGACCTGAATCCCCGCTACAGCATCCAGGTGGTGGTTCCGTTGATCCTGCTCGCGGTGTCGTCCCTGCGGTTCCTCAACCGGGTACAGCGTCTCCCGGTCGTTGTGGGCCTGGCCCTGTCGCTCCTGTATTCCAACTTGTCGGGAAGGCCGGAGGATGGAGACCCTGCCAACTTCGTAAACGTGTTGGCTTTCGATCACAGCAGGATGGTCGAGATTGCCGAGAGCTTTGGTCAGGACTCCATTGTCGTGACGACTGAGCCGGAGGTCTTCTTGAACCACGACGTCGCCGCCATGAATGCCGTCTTCGCAACCGAGCGGCTTTCGGTCCTCCAGGCCCAGAGCGGCAGGTACGCGAGCGTGCTGTACTACCAGAGCACGCGCGCCACTGTTCAGAACGGCGAACAGTGGCGCGCGGACCAGATGCTGAAGGAGGAGTACAAACCCACCCTGATCGAGTCCTACACGATCGGAGGGCGCCGGACGGCCCTGTACCGGATCTACTGAAGCTGGGCTACCGGGAACGTCGCCTGGTTGCCTCCCTCGAACACAAGCGCTGTCGCTGAAAGCGCTGCCGCGGTCGATTCGAGAACCATGTGCGAGAAGTTCGTGCCCGAAGCCTCGTTCGTCAGAGAAAAGAATTCCCAGGCAAATTTTGCCGTCTGATTTCCAGCTCCGAGCGCCAGTGTTGCCGATCCAATTGACGTGGCGTCGGAGTACAGCGTTGCAGTTATTGTCACCTCAGAGCCGGATGTGTTCGCCAGAGCAAAGGCCGTGCTCAGGTTTTGACTGACGTTCCTCATTCTCGGAATGACCAGCTTCGTCATGGTTCCCACGGTCGCGGGGACTCCGACACGAGAAACGAGGACTCCCGCAGCAGTCCTGAGTTCGAAGACACCCAGAACCAGGACATCGCCTTCACTGATGATTCGGGCCCAGTTGATTACGCCCGTGGACGTACTGCCGGAAGTCAGGACGATGGAGTCGTTCGCCGGCAACGTCAGGTTGCTGAGAGATCCGGTGAACGTGGGGGCCGTGGAACTGGTCGTCGCGAACGGGACCGTCGACGGGGAACCATCCTGATTGAACAGTTCGACCGAAGTCAGGGTCACCGCGGTCGTCCCGCTGTTGATAATCTGAATGATCGTCGAGAAGGTTTCAGTGGCGCCCCCGAACGAGCCGGCAGCGACATGGGGGATGATTTGCGTGACGGTTGAACCCCCGCCTCCACCGCCGCCTCCTCCACCGCCTGAAGATTGGCCATAGACAAGGAACTCTCCGTCAATCGCGTTCGTCCAGTTTCCGACGAGCGACACGAATCCGAGAATCCCGACAGCGACGAGCATTCCGGCAAGAACCCTCTTGATCAGCATCTGTGTACCTCCCATCTGTTTGCCTCCCACCTGGGTGCCTCCCATCTGTGTGTGATGGTTGAGCACCTATTGAACGGCAAGAGCCCGGCCGAAACAAGCGTAGAATGGGATACTGGAAAGATCATAGATGCTGTTTTCTTTGCGGCCCAGAGGAGGTTGGAGCGTGAGTCAGACCAGTCGACTAAGAATCGTGGCACGGACGGGACGTGCCTTCGAAGTAGCTGCCGGGCAGCTGTTGAGGGTTGTCGATGCTGAGGGTGGACAGGTGGCGGATCTGGTTGCGTTCGCAGCGAACGATCCAGGAGAGTGGTTGTCGAATGGACGCAGCTTCCACTACAACGAGTCGATCTACATGGTTGCCGGAAGTACGCTCTATTCGAACAAGAGCCACCCGATGCTGGCGATTGTCGAAGACGGCGTGGGACGGCACGACTTCCTCTACACGCCGTGCAGTGCCGAGGTGTTTGAAAGGAACTACGGGTTGAAGGGCCATCCAAACTGTCTGGACAACCTCACATCTGCGTTGGCTTCTTACAATATCCCCCAGAGTTTGATCACGACGCCTTTCAACGTGTTCATGAACGTGGGCATCTCGAATGACGGACGACTCACGATCCTTCCGGCTCTTTCAGGGCCGGGAGACTCGATCACCTTTCGAGCGGAAATGGACCTGATCGTTGCCGTGTCGGCCTGTTCGGGCAAGGTCTGTAACGTGGGGCCTCCGACACCGATCGACGTGGAGATCGTCTCGTCCTGAGTCTGGCGGGCGCAACCGAAACGAGAGGCGTCTCAGAAGTTTTTTTTCAACGCAAAGTCGCAAAGACGCGAAGTCTTTTGTCGGGGATGGGCGGGTCGATGTTGCCCCCGTGGGCGTGCGCAGCTAAGGCCACGTCTTACAAATAAGAAACCTTCGCGCTCTTCGCGTCTTTGCGTTGAAACGCCTTTCTTCCCCTTTGGCCCGCGGTTGGGTCTTGAATTACACAGTAACGTCTGGTGCGACCTTCCTGCTCCGGGCCATTGCGAAGAACACCGTGACGGCCCCAATCAGGCCCGTGACGGCCGACGAAATCGGGCCGAAGGTCAGCAGGAGCCACTCTTGATCTCCCATCAGGACGGCGAGAAGAATCCCGACGAAAGCACCCGATATACCGATGGTGAATCCGCCCGACAGGGCGTTTCGATAATCAGACGCTTTCGACGCCCCGAAGACGCCGCCGACGACTAACGGAATACCCATGCCCAGCAAGGCCGAAAGGTTGATGACGGCTTCCACGAAGTGGCCCGTGACGACCATTGCCACCTGCAACACGACACTGATACCGACGAATTTTGCCATTTGTCTCTCCTCCTGTGATCGGTTGTTCCATATATAACCAAAAGGTTGCATGTGGCTACCTGAATCGACAGGGGGATTTACGATTCCTGGCAGGCGCAAAAAAGCGGACCGCGAAGGGTCCGCTTCGAACAGACGAGAATGCTGCAGTCTACGCTTTGGGCGGCGTCTTCTGTTTCTTGTAGGCCTTCACAAGCCCATAGGAAATCCCGCCCATGATGGCGTACGGGGCGGCCAGCAGAAACATGATTCCGGAACGGAACCCCTGGGCGACCGCCTCGCCCTCGGCCGAGTTTTCAAGCGCCGTCCGACACATGGCACACTGACTCCAACCGGTACCTTCGAGCAGGAGAACAACTGCCAGAAACGAAACAGCCGTGATGATCTTGCGCATGTGGTTTACCGGAGCAAGAGGACACGGGTCGCCGTGTCGGCTGTGTCCGGGGTTATGAAGAAGAACATGATCAGGGCCAGGACGATTGGGCAAACCGTGAGCATGACCAGGTTCAGCCTTTCAAACCTCAAGTGCATGAAGATCGCCCCGATCAGAACGACTTTCGCTAGCGTGATCCCAACGAGCAACGTCGCCTGGATTCCCGTCGGCATGTCCACATATCCGACGCCCAGTGCCAGAAGCGTCATTACGAGAAGCCAACCCCAGGTAATGTAATAGACCTTGTAACCGGTCGGATGAGTTCCTTCAACCATCCATACCTCCTAGTGCATTCTCGCTACGTTAGATAGACAAATGCGAAAACAAAGACCCACACAACATCGATGAAGTGCCAGTATAGCCCAGCAATCACTACACTATCACCAGAATATTTTCCCGTGCCTGCCCGAATCGCAGTATAGGCCAGGAGAACTATCCCGCTCAAGGGGTGCAATCCATGGAAACCCGTCATCACGAAGAAACTCGCGCTGAATTGGGCCACTCCCCAGGGATTGGAATCGAGCCGTGCGCCCTTGCCGATAAAGTGGGACTATTCGTAAACCTGGGAGCCCAGAAGGATGACTCCACCGGCAATCGTCACGGGCAGGAAGCGCACCGCTTCTTTCTGCCTATGCTCCTAGCAGTCCGTGGTAGAAGTCTGATGGTTCGCGCGCAAGGGTCTTCGGAGGCGGAGACGAGGCGCGAGGAGGAACTGATGCGTGCATCATGACGACGAGCAACGAAGTATACGTCCCGAACCCCCTTGCGCCCGAAGGGTTACGGCGTCGTCGTACCAACCCGGTTGTTGCGGCACCCGAACGATGTGCCAGCGTTACAGTCGTCCGGGAGCCTAGATGTCGCGTGACGACGGCGTAACGCGGGCCGTCAGACTTCTACCACGGGCTGCTAGGCCAAAAGAAACAATAAGAAAAGGTAGACCCAAAGGCCGTCCATGAAATGCCAGTACGTCGCACACAGGCTGATCGGTTCGTGATCGATCGCTGTATAGCGACCCCGAAACGTCTGTGTCAGGACGTAAGTGAGGGCACCCATCCCTCCCAGGATATGGAGGCCATGAGTTCCGGTCAAAATGTACAGAAAGGAACTATGCAGGGTCGATGGGAGGTACACTCCCGCTCGGACCATCTGGGACCACGCGACAACCTGGCCGACCAGAAAGGCCAGTCCCAGGGCGCCCGTGACACCGATCCAGGCTTTTGCAGGACCCTCAAGGCCCTTTGCCATTGCCTTGCGTGTCATTTCGATCGTGACGCTGCTGGCGAGCAACAGGGCCGTGGTTATCCAGAGTACTGAAGGAATCGCGACGTTCTGCCAGGATGGAAGCCCGCGCAGGACGATGTAAGCACTGGAGAATCCCCCGAAGAGCATGACGATGCTGCCAAGCAGCAGCCAGAGTGCCAGCCGTCCCTTCGAGACCGGGAAACCCGTATCGGGCTGCCCGGATTCCTCATCGCCCCCCCCTTCGCCCCCCCCTTCGGATCGCACTGGCGGGGGAGGGTTACCGGCACCCAGCTTTCTTTCTTTTGTTTCTTCTGTAACGACTGGCATAAGAACAAGATATTTGTGGAACCCCTGTCCGGGATTCCCAGTCCCTTCTTTATAGCACATCGGGTTCCATGTTTAACCCGACTCGGCTCCCTTAGACCAACGGACAGGCAACCAACCTGCCGTCTCTTGACTCAAAGGCGGGGGTGTCTACCGAGCAGGACTTCTCGGCGACCGGACAGCGCGTGTGAAAACTGCATCCGGACGGTTTCTGGATCGGATTGGGTACGTCTCCGGTCAGTCGAACGCGTTCGTGAGTCTGGCCCGGCACGGGGCGTGGAACGGCTGACAGAAGCGCCCGGGAATACGGGTGCATCGGGGTGGTGTACACCTTTTCGGCCGGGCCGAGTTCGACGAGGTTACCCAGATACATGACAGCGATGCGATCGGAGATGTGGCGAACCACGGACAGATCGTGTGCGATGAATATGTAGGAAAGCTTGAATTCCTCTTGCAGGTCCTGCATCAGGTTGATGACCTGGGCCTGGATCGACACGTCCAGGGCACTGACGGGTTCGTCGGCGATGATGATTTTCGGGTGTGTGGTCAGGGCCCGGGCGATTCCGATCCGCTGTCGTTGGCCCCCCGAAAACTCGTGAGCGTAACGGCTTGCCTGTTCTCGGGTCAAACCGACCTTGTCCAGAAGCCAGCCCACGCGCTCTTTCCGTTCCGCACCTGTCTGGTTGGTGTGGATCTTCAACGGTTCCTCGATGATCTGGCTGACCGTCATGCGGGGGTTGAGGGAAGAATACGGATCCTGGAAGATCATCTGGATGTCGGAACGGTACGGGCGCATCTGGGATCGGTTCAGGGAGTTGAGGTCCACGGTGCCGTTCGGACCGTGATAGAGGATTTGCCCGGAAACCTCGACGCGGTAACTCATCGCCCGCAGAATATTGACGATCGCTCGTCCGACCGTGCTCTTGCCGCAACCCGATTCTCCGACCAACCCGAGCGTCTCGCCGTGATGAACGTCCAGGCTGACCCCGTCGACGGCCTTGACCGAGGCTTGCCTCCGCATGAAGACGCCGCCGAAAATCGGAAACTGGACGCGCAGGTCTTTGATCTCGAGAATCTTTTCCATTACTTGCAACTCAGGTGGCAACGCGATCGATGGTCGGGCGCCACTTGATGGAAGTCCGGTTCCTCCGTGTCGCATCGCTCGATCTTTTCCTCGCAACGGGTCGCAAACTTGCATCCCACGGGCAGTTCGTGAATGTTGGGAACGTTCCCCGGGATGGTCTTCAGACGCTCGTGCTTGTCGCCGTCCACGCGGGGAAGAGACGCCAGCAACCCGCGGGTGTAGGGGTGTTGCGGGTTTTCGAAGATTTCCATCGCAGAACCGATCTCCTGCATCTTGCCGCCGTACATCACCGCCACGCGATCGCAGGTTTCGGCGACGACTCCCAGGTTGTGGGTGATCAGGAGGATCGCCGCGTCTTTCCGCTCTTCCTTAACCTTTAGCATCAACTCCAGTATCTGCGCCTGTATCGTCACGTCCAGAGCCGTTGTGGGCTCATCGGCGATCAGCAGGGAAGGGCTGCAGGCCAGGGCAATGGCGATCATCACCCGTTGGCGCATCCCGCCCGAGAACTGGTGCGGGTAATCGCGCATCCGGGAGGCCGGTTCCGGAATCCCCACGAGCGTCAGCATTTCGACTGAGCGATCGAACGCCTCTTTCTTGGAACAAGCTTCGTGCTCGAGGACGATCTCCATCAACTGCATCCCGATCGTGAAGACTGGATTCAGCGACGTCATCGGTTCCTGAAAGATCATGCTGATTTCGTTGCCGCGAATCTTCCGGATGTCCTCCCAGGAGAGCTTCAGCAAATCCTGGCCTCTGTAAAGAATCGATCCGCTGACGATCTCTCCGGGAGGGTTCGGGATCAGGCGCAGGACGCTCAGGGCCGTCACGCTCTTGCCGGAACCGGATTCGCCGACCAGCCCAAGGACTTCACCGGCGTAGACATTGAGGTCGACTCCGTCGACTGCCTTCGCAACGCCGGCTTCCGTCTTGAAGTAGGTCTTCAAATTACGGATTTCAAGAAGTGTTTCAGCCATGTACCATCCCGTTTCTTGAACGAGGGTCCCGGATGCCTTTACCGCAGCCTCGAGTACTCCTTGGGGTCGAAAGCTTCCCGTATGGCTTCTCCGACGAAAACAATCAGGAGCAGCGTCAGGAACACCGCTCCGAGCGGGAAGAACACGAGCCACCATTTCGTCAGGTACTGCATTCCTTGTGAGATCAGCTCACCCCAACTGGGTGTCGGTGCCGGCAGGCCGAACCCGAGGAAATCCAGGGCTACCAGAGCCGAGATATTTCCCACGATAGCGAATGGCGCGAACGAGACAACAGGCGTGAGCGCATTCGGAAGAATGTGTTTGAACATTATTGCGGGTTCCGACGCGCCCATCGTGATTGCCGCTCCAACGTAGTCTTTCGCCTTCTCCCGATAAAACTCGCCACGGATGTAGTACGTGATACCCATCCATCCAAAGGCCGACAGGATGATGATCAACAACCAGAACGAAGGCTGGAGCAGTTGGTTCCTTCCCGGGACATAGATTGGAACTACTATCGAGCTGACGATGATGATCGTGTACAGGAAAGGCAGTGACGACCAGATTTCGATCGCGCGCTGTCCCAGCATGTCCAGCCTGCCTCCGAAGTAGCCGATCGCCGCGCCGACTCCGATGCCGGAAACGTAGCTGAAGACGACTACCAGCAGCGCAAACGACATCGATATGTTGAAGCCGTAAGTCAATCGTGCGAGGACGTCGCGAGCGCGATTGTCGGTGCCAAACAAGTGTTCTCTTGAGGGCGCGTGGGGTGGAGTGCCATCCAAATCCAGGAGGGACTCGCTCGGGCTGTAGGGGAGCGGAGGCATAAACACCCAGCTTCCACTATTTTCGGCTGCCAAGCGATCGCCGAGAGCCCTGTAGTCTGGTTCACCGAACCCATCAGGCTGAAATTCCGATGCGTCGTGGTATCGAAGGAGGGGAAAGTAATATGCTCCCTCAAACTTCAGGACAAGGGGTTTGTTGTTCACCAGCACTGGCAGGATGAACGAGATCAGATACGCAATGAGAATTATGAGAAAAGAATAGTAGCCGCGTTTCAGCCCACGGAACTTTCGCCAGCGTTTCCTGAATATGGAAACCGATTTGGGCGGTGTCCCATCGAGTGTCGAACCGGCCCTCGGAGTCTGACGATCTCTCAGTTCGCGTTCTTGTGTCGCCATAGAAGTCCAAGAGCACAGGGATTCATTTAAATCGGATCCTTGGATCGACGACCACGTAGATCATGTCCGAAATGATGTTCCCGACCAGCATCAGGACACTGCTGACGACGAGAATTCCCAGCGCAACCGGATAGTCCCTCTGCAGGATCGACGTATAGCCCAAGTAGCCCATTCCGTCGATGTTGAAAACCTTCTCGATCAAGAAAGATCCCGCCAGGATCAGGCTGATGAAGTGCCCGAGTCCCGTGGCGAGTGGAATCATCGAGTTCCTGAGGGCGTGGACGAAAATTACACGTTTTTCCTGGAGGCCTTTTGCAAATGCCGTACGAATGTAGTCTTGCCCGAGATTTTCCATCAGGGCGTTCTTTGTCAGGATCGTCAGCGTGGCAAACGATCCGATCATGTAACAGACGACCGGCAGGAACATGTGGTGAAGCTGAGCGAGAATTTTTTCTCCGAAGTTAAGGTATTCCCAATTGTCGGGCCGAAAGCCGCCAAGGGGGAAAAGTTCCCAGAAGCTGCCGCCCCCGAAGAGAACCAGGAGCGCGGTGCCCAGGGCCCACCCAGGGATGGAATAGCCGAGGAAAACGATGAAGCTGCTCAGGAAGTCGAACCGGCTACCGTGCTTGATCGCTTTGAAGACACCGAGTGGGATGCAAATGATGTAACTGAGGAGGAAACCCGTCAATCCAAGGAAGATTGAAATGGGGAATCGCGACTTGATGACGTCCCAGACCGGTTCATGGTAGATGTAAGACTGTCCCAGGTCCAGGTGGAGGACGTTCCACAACCAGAGCCCATAACGGACGTGCACCGGCTTGTCGAAACCATAGTAACGGCGTATTTCGTCGATCGCGTCCTGTGGGAGGCCTTCGGAAGTCAGGCGGCCTCCGCTTCCGACACCCCCTTCCTGCGCTATCGCCATCTTGAAACGCAGGATCTGCTGTTCGACTGGCCCGCCTGGCACGAAATGCATGATGACAAAAACTGCCAGGCTGATTCCCAGGAACGTCGGTATGATCAGCAGGAATCTTCGGATGAAATAGCTGGTCACTGATCGCGCGGCATTTCTGCCTGCCTGGCCGAGAATTCAATCCAGTAGCGATCGTCGGTCGGACCGACATCCAAAGTGATCGATTCGTCGCGCATGGCATTGGCCAAGGCCTGTTCTTTTCCCGGATCAATCCACCACATCGAGATCGGATCGCTGTAGTCGCCGACTCTCGAAATGTGACCTTGTGGGGTGCCGAACTTGTTCCAGAAGACAAAGCGGTGGTACGGTGCGCTCCAGGCCAAAATAAACAAATAGTTGTCGGCGAGGATACCGTCGATTTCCTGAATCGCAGCAATACGTCCCTCTACATCGAACATCGTATCGTAGTCTTCGAGGATTTCATCGATTCGAGCGTTCTTGATGCCCGTGATGTTTCCCGAGGCTTCTTCATCGGCAAGGCTGGAGTGAAAAGCTGTTTCGGGGTTCGGGAATAGCAACCCACTGTACGCGATCGTTGCCATGTCGAACCGGCGCTCGTCCAGCAGCTTGACAAGCGTTGCAAATGTGACCAACCGCAGGTTGAGTCCGATGCCCACGCGCCGCAGGTCCTCCTGATACACCGTCAAATAGGGTTCCTGCGTCTGTGAGTAATAGACCAACTCGATGTTCAGCGGCTGTCCATTCTTTACAAGCCGTCCCTGGGAGTCCCTTGAATCCCACCCCGCCTCAGCGAGCAAAGCGAGCCCGTTCTCTGGGTCATACTCGTTCTTCGGATTTTCGAGATTCTCGTAGACACCGCCTGGAAAGTAGGAGTTTTGCGGAAAATACTCGTTGTAGAACAGCTTTTCGATTATTTGCTCACGGTTATACAGGTAGTTGAGGGCTTGGCGGACTCTGATATCGTTGAAAGGTGCATGCCGAGTGTTTATCGCCATTCCCTGGATACCCTCAGCGTCGTGGTTGAAAACCTTTCTCTTGTGGATCAGGCCTCGCTGGATCCTATCGAACTCTAATTCTTCGACCCATTGCTGTGCCCGCAGCACATAGAAGAAGTCGAGGTCGCCCCTCTTTACCATTTCGAAGGCAAGGTTCTCGTCGCGAACGATGACATCGCGGATTTCATCGAAGTTGGCACTGCCGATATTTGCACGATGGTTCTCGGCCCAGTGGTCGGTCCGTCGACGAAACGTGATCGACTGTCCCTTTTTTACGTCTTCGTCGCGAATGATGTAAGGACCGGATCCAGGGAACATCTTAAAGTTCCATTCTGTGAGGTAGTCATCGTCTTCGAGGGTGTTGAGGATGTCCGCCGGGAAGATGAACATGGCTTGCGAAAAATATAGAAAATTGCGCCAGTTCAGATCATTGCATTGTACGCTGACGATGTACTTGCTTTCGGCGACAGGTTTTTGGAATTTCTCAAAGGTGAGTCGGTTCTCCGGGGCCTGGATGTTAGGGTCCATCAGGAACTCCCACGTCGCCACGACATCCTCAGCTGTGACCGGTTTCCCATCGGAAAATCGGGCGTTAGGGTTGATCCGGAACCGGAAGTTCATCATGTCCCCGGAAATCTGCCAGTGCGTCGCAAGTGAGGGCATGTATTCAAGTGTCGTTGGATGGAGCCCGAGGAGTGTTTCGTAGACCCTGCTCGCAGCATGGAGATTCCAAAGAATAGAATCTGGCCCCTCGGATCGAAGCGTTCCAGGGAAGTCGATTTCATGTTTCGTAATACTGCCACCCTTAACGGCCCGGGGATCGCCGATCAAATCGAAATCGATGTTGGTTTCCCAGCCCTCGCCCGTAAATCCGGCGCCTCCGTCCTCTGCCGATACAGCCGGGTCCGCCCCGACATCCGCATCAGGGAAGACGGGGTAGTCGTTTTTGTCCATCGAGACCGAGCCTCGAGGAGTAAGTACGGTTGAGCCGGAATCTTCAGGTCCGGACGATGAACCACAACCCGTGGCGACGAGGAAAGTGACCAGCAAGAAGATGTAAGCAGTTTTACGCATAATTGTTTATCCCTCCGAGGTCCCGAACTCGGGAACGGGCAATTGTAGTCCGTCGATAAAGCAGATGCAAACCTGGATACTCACTCCTGCTGGTGTACATCAGTACCGATAAAAATTCTGGCTTCGACCTGTTTCCTTGAGTTTAGACTAGGGCATGTCCAGTTCGTCTACATCCGTGGCCCCCGAGATCGACGAGTCCACCGACGAACAACTGGCAACGCTCTATCATGTGATCCTACTGAACGATGAAGACCACAGTTACGACTACGTGGTTGAGATGCTCCGGAAGCTGTTCGGATTCACCGAGAGCACAGCCTTTTCCCATGCCGTTGAAGTGGACACGAAAGGTACAACCATCCTGATCACCTGCGAGTTATCCCGGGCCGAATTGAAGCGAGACCAGATCCACGCTTACGGGGCCGACTGGCGCCTCCCCCGATCCCGCGGCTCCATGGCCGCCGTCGTCGAACCCGCCGCCTGACCCCTTCCTGCCGTTACAGTTTTTTACATGGTAGTGGGGGGGCGATTGGCATCGAGGGAGTTTCAACACGAAGACACGAAGTCAACGAAGCTCCCACGAAGTCTACCTATTCTATTCCTGCCTTCGTGCCCTTCGTGTCTTCGTGTTGAAAGCCTATTCCTGCAGACAGGGTGTTCAGATCGCCAGTCCGCCGTCTACCTGGATGACCTGGCCAGTGATGTAGGAGGCTTCGTCGGAAAGGAGGAATGTGGCGATTCGGGCGACTTCATCGACCTGGCCGAACCTTCCCAGGGGAATCTGTTCGAGGGCTTTCTCCCGATATTCATCCCCGAGCGTCGATGTCATATCGGTCTCGATGAGACCGAGCGCGAGCGCGTTCACCGTGATGTTGGCCTTTGCCACTTCCTTGGCCAACGCTTTCGTGAAGCCGATCATTCCTGCCTTCGAAGCGGAGTAGTTAGCCTGGCCCGGCATTCCTGTCAGACCGCTGATCGAGGAAACGTTCAGTATGGCGCCGGATCGCTGACGCAGCATTGCGATGACAGCGGGCTTGGTGAAGTTGTAAACGCCCTTCAGGTTCGTATCGATGACGGCGTCCCAATCGGCTTCGCTCATACGAACGAGAAGCTTGTCTCGTGTGATGCCCGCGTTGTTGACCAGGATATCGATTCGCTCAAACGACGATCGGACTTCCTTGACCACTTCGCTCGCGCGCGCACTGTCGGTTGCATCCGCCTCGAACGCGACGATCCTGTCCCCATCGGCGATCTCTTCGGCCAGCGCCGCGTTGTGCGCGTAAGTGAAGGCCACTCGGGCTCCGGCTCCGGCCAGCGCCTCGACGATCGCACGCCCGATCCCGCGGGTGCCTCCGGTGACAACAGCTACCTTTTCTGATAGTGACATAGGGGCTGGATTGTACCAGATACACTAACCCAGTACGCGTTGGGTGGAGTCGATCAGCTTCTGGCGCGGGAAGGGTTTCATCAGGACCTCAGACGCGCCCATGCGCCTGGCCAGCGCTTGTGTGTCCTCGTCTCCGTAAGCAGAGACGATCATGAATTCGATCTCCGGCTTTCGGTTCTTGACCTCCGATAGCAATTCGATGCCTGTCTTTCCCGGCATCCGAAGGTCGGTGATGATCAGGTCGAAGTCGATGTCGGAAACCAACTCGATCGCGCGCTCGGCGTCAGCGACCATGGTTACCGAATAACCGGCCTTTTCCAGTACCCGCTGCATCGCGCTCCGACTGGAAGGGTCGTCGTCAACGACCATTATCCTGGCTGGGGAGTTTCTCGTCTTCGCCATGTCGTCAACCATCCGCATGGGGCTGTGCTCCCACTCTTCCTCTCGATTTCAAAACTTTAAGGTCAGGATCGGCGATCCCGACTTCTCCAAAACCTTTTCCACGTTACTACCCATCAGCCGTTTCTTCAGAAGGCCGTGTTCATGAACACCGAGGATGATCACATCCGCTTCGACCTCCCTTGCAGTCCGGGTTATCTGGTCGCTCGGAGAGCCGACCTCGACGATCCGATTGACGTCCGGGTCGGAAATGAATTCGTTTGGTGTCATGTTGACGAGTTGATGGGCAGCCCATTCGCGCATCCGGTCCACTGCATCGGAGAAATGCGCCTGCCGCAGTGCGAACTCGATCGCTTTGGTCGTCTCTATCACGTAGATCATGTACACCACAGCGCCCAGCGTCTTTCGCAGAGAGAAAGCGTAGTCGACAACTTTTCCTGATCGGCTCGAGAAATCCGTCGCGACGAGAATCCTGCGTATTTTTTCGCATCCGTCGCCGCTGGTTTCGGCTGCCGGTATCGTGAAGACGGGTCGTGTCCCGTTTTCGATCACCTGCGAGGTCACCGCTCCCCGTGCGGGTCCCATCACGACGACATCGACCATTTCTTCGTTTGCCACTGCGGTTATCTCGGGAGCCGGTTTGCCCTTCGAAATCACCTTCCGGACCCGCAGTCCGGTCTCAGTTCCCACGGGCAGGATTCGCGACATTTCGTTTTGAACGTACGCATCCAGGTGCTTCTGGAGCTGGTGAACGTCGACTATCGTCGTCCAGTGCGGCCCCTCAAAGTAGTCGCTGACCACGTGCTGGACGACTATTTCGCCCTCTTGGACGTCCGCCAGACGGACAGCGTGGGATAGAGCGTGGCCGGCTCCGATAGAGAAATCTGTCGGGAAGAGAATCTTCTTGAACATCCGAATCGAAACCTCGGGCCCTGTGTTAGCTGTCTTCCCGGGTTGCATGTGGCGTTCCCAAGACGTAACTGCAACTTTTATTGGATCTAAGGCCCGAAGCAGGACCAGTCCACGGACACCGTTTCTTGCAAACTTGGCAAAATGGCGCGTCCTTGCCCACCGGTCCCCGTCGCAATGGCAAAGCGGCTCCCCCGACCTGGCGACCCGTGGCTGAACTCTCGATGGCGCTCGTAACCCATAGGGTACAATGGGGTTCGGGCACCAGGCCTTGTCGTTTGTCGGTCACGTTGACCGATCACCGCTCCGCTCCTCCTCTTCTCGCCTCGGAGTCGAAGCCCCCTGCCGGCGACTCTCGACAGGACACTTGGGTCGATTTCTGCAGGTTGACGGCCCGAAGAGTTGTGATTAGGATTAGCCGGATGAGCGGCTTCCCAGAAGATGATGGCGGGAGAATCCGATCCGTTCATTCCGGAACGCTTCGCCTATTGGGAGGGATCGATTGACTGACCAGCCTCTGGACACCGGTCCCGTCTACCCTGCCGGGAGCCAGCAACCGCCGGTTTCCGCGAGGCGGTCCTTTCTGGGAGTCTTGATCGGAATCGGGACCTCTCTGGTAGGCGTCCTCCTGTCGATTCCGCTGCTCCGTTTCGCACTCCACCCCCTGCTTTCCACAACGACGGAAAGAGGATGGTCCGAAGTGGGGCCCGAGGCCGAATTCTCGGGAGTCACGACACCGGTGATCCGCCTGGTGATAGTCGAGCAGCGTGACGGGTGGAGCAAGACTCTTTCCGAGAAGGCGGTTTACGTTACCAGGGACGGCGACGGGCGGTTGATGGTCCTCTCCCCGGTCTGTGGCCATCTGGGGTGTTCGATTTCCTGGAACGACGAAGAACGGAATTTTGTCTGCCCGTGCCACGCCGGCCTTTTCACCGCGACCGGTTCGTTCATCTCGGGACCGCCACCCCGGAACATGGATGAACTCGACAGCCGGGTGGAGGATGGGCGGCTCGAGGTCCGATACCATCACTTCCGGCAGTTGGTACCGACCAGGGAAGTCATCGGCTGATATGTCGATGAACCCGCCCAACATACCGCCGCCCCAGCCAAGGGACCACCCCCCTGCCGCGAAACGTCTGTTCGAATGGTTTGATCGGCGGACGGGCATCCATACCCTGATGCATGAGTCACTGGACGAACCGATTCCGGGTGGTGCCAGGTTTGCCTACGTCTTCGGCTCCGGCCTGCTCTACCTTTTCGTGTCACAGATCATTACCGGTGTCTTCCTGGCCTTCTAGTACGTGCCCTCGGCCGATCATGCGCACACGACCGTCGCCTACATCACAAAGGAAGTAGGCTCAGGTTCCTTCCTGCGGGGTGTCCATGCGTACGGGTCCAGCGCCATGGTTGTTGTCCTGATTCTTCACCTGACACAGACGTTCGTGTACGGTTCCTACAAAGGGCGTCGTGAATTGTTGTGGTCCTCCGGCTGCGTCCTGGCAGCGCTTGTGATCGCGATGGCGTTCAGTGGATACCTGCTGCCGTGGGATCAGAAAGCCTACTTTGCCACGGCAGTCGGAACCAACATCGCCGGCGAGGTGCCGCTGATTGGAGGGATGGCAAAGCTGTTCATGCGCGGGGGCGCCGATATGGGCACCCTGACCCTTTCCCGGTTCTTCGTTTTTCACGTTTTCCTGATTCCAGGGTTCGTCTTTGTTTTCGTTGCCGCGCACGTCTACCTGTTCCGGAAGGCCGGTGCGGCCGGGCCGGTGGAGGAAGATCCTGTTCGGCCGGAACTT
>CAZOZZ010000058.1:0-14189 GCA_964584435.1 uncultured Solibacteraceae bacterium
GGCACTTTAGATGCCGACCAAGTCAAAGGAGGAGTCCATCCCATCATGTTGAAATCGAATGTGTCGGTCCCTGGTCAGCTATCAACCGAGGGTAGGACTTCCGCTCCAAATGGCAATATGTAACCGGTTTCGGCCATATCGGGATCGACGAGGGCCATTGCGGCATCGAGCGTTGTGGCGGGCTCCATTCCCATCGCGCGAACCTGCTCGTCAGGGAGGGAGGACACGCAGATCACCCGAAAACGCCTGGTCTTGGAAAGAAGCGAGTAAGCAGTCTGACCGTAGACCTGATAGTCGGCACGCAATTGCCGCTCGAATTCATCCAGGTCCGAATACTTGAACCAAGGGTAGAAGCTCGAATGGCCGGTTCCCTCCCGACACTCGGCCAGGAGGATGATCGTGCCACCGGGTTCGACAATGTACTGGGCGAACTCCAGGGCCTTGTGTGCCTGAATGACATTGATGTCCCGTGGAAAACCGCCGCAACTCACAATTGCCAGCCGACGCTGCCCCTCCAGCCTCATGCTATGGTGGTCGAAGTAGTCCATCGCCCCACGCCGGTGGGCCTCCAGCCAATGTCCGGAAAACGTCTTCTGCACCTTCTTAGCGCTGTCAAGGATCGTGTTGTAAACGAATAGTTGGCGTCCGACCATTCTCGCGGCCTCGACCATGTCGTCGTGAACTGGATTCCCTTCCAGACGAGCCACGCGAACTTCGGGGTTTCTGCCGATTCCTTCGCGGTTGAGAACCAGGAGGTGATTGAACTGAATGGATTCCTTCGAAGCGACGCCCGGCAGGAGGCTCTTGCGTCCTCCTGAATAACCGGCGAAATAATGAAAGCCGATCGAGCCGGTCAGGACGATGACGTCATGCTCGAGCACCTGGTTGTCTATCTCCACGTCATTCCCCAACGACGTCGTTCCGACCCTGGTGTTGTTCTCCTCGGGTTCATGGTCCAGCATGGGGTATGCCTTGAAGACATCTTCACCCACGATGGCGATCTTGTCTTCATCATCCAACGGACGATGAAGACCCGTCGCAAAAAGAAAGCGAACCACAGCGGCCGCACCCAATTGGGCAAGGATCCCGGGAAGGAATTCTCGGGTACCGGTCGGTCTCGTCAAGTCAGAGACAATCAGCAGCACCCGTTTCCCCCTCGCCAGATCGGCAAGAGGTGGAGATTCGATCAGGTGCTCCTCCCCCGCCGAGAGAGCATCCTCAAGCGGTGCAACCACTCGAAAACGATCCGGGTCGAATGTGAGCGGAAAAGCAGAACTACCGTAGGCCAGCGACACGTCTTTCATCGATTCGTATGCTAACACGGGGAGCAGACTCCAGAGTCCGGGGTCCACGGGGTGTAACTCCTGGAATTTCAACACGAAGACACGGAGATAACGAAGGCTGTTTGCATTCGGAGGAAAGACATCTGACTACTTCGTTTGCTTCGTGTCTTCGTGTTGAAATTCCAGGAGCCGGCCTGATGAGGCGAGAGCGTCCGGCGTGTGATACCATCGACGGATCATGGCTGTTAACGCAGAGCTACTAAAGATTCTGGTCTGCCCACTTTGCAAGGCTACCGTGTCCCTGGTTCAGGATGATCAGGGGTTGAAATGCACCGAATGCAACCGGGTTTATCCGATCAGGGACGACATCCCGGTCATGCTCGTCAGTGAAGCGAAGATAGAAGAATAGTGTCCACACGGGACCTCTTCCAAAGGCTTCCAGCCAACGCCCGAATACTACTCATCCGTCTCCGTTCGATGGGAGATTGCCTGCTGTTGACGAGTCCGATACGGGCCCTCAAGCAGGAGTTTCCCGGATTTCGAATCTATGTGCTCGCGGAGCCACGCTTCGCCGATTGTTTCGACGGAAACCCCGACATAGAAGGAACACTGACGACGAGTGAAGAAAAGTACGAGACCGTTTCACGCCTTTTCCTGAGGCGGTTTCATGCCATCGTCAACCTTCACGGAGGACCGACCAGCCTCGTCTATAGCTGTGCGGCGTGGGGAAGACGAATCGGAGTGGAGGACTATCAATACAGCCGCGCGTATTCCGGTCTCGTGCCTCGTCCGAAGGGAAGGCTGCACACCGTGGAAACAACGATGGAGTGGTTTCGCTGGCTCGGAGTTCGCGCCCAGACTCCTCCCGGCCTGCACTACGAGCGGCATCCGAAGGAGAACGAACGTATCCGGGATACTATTCAGGGACGTCCCTACGTTGTGATGCATCCTGCGGCACTCATGGACACGAAACGCTGGGCAGCCGAACGGTTTGCAGAACTCGGCGGTTTGATGACGAAACGCGGTTGGTCCGTCGTCCTGACCTGTGGCCCGAACGAAGAACCGATAGTCGGCCAGGTCGCCGGGGAACTGCCGAAAAGCATTATTCTGTTCGGCCTGTCGATTCCGGAACTGGCGGAGTTGATTCGGGGAGCGACCCTCTTCATAGGAAACGACTCGGGCCCGATGCACCTGGCTGCGGCGGTCGGGACTCCGACGATAGCGGTATGGGGTTCCTCGGATTCGGTTCGCTGGCGACCCTGGGGAGTTCCGCACCGCGTCATACAGAACCCGTTCGAATGCAACCCGTGTCCGGGATACAACTGTCTGGTTGCCTACAGCCCGCTTTGCATCGAATCAGTGAGCACGGACCAGGTGAGTCACGCCGTAAGAGACCTGATGCGGGAAACAGAAGCCAGGCAATCGGAGGCTGCACGAGTATGAACAGGGCTAACCTCGGCCGGGAGCGAGCCGAGCAGATTCTGGCAGACTTTCTGGGGAAGAGGGTGTTGGTCGTCGGCGATCTCATGCTCGACGAATTCACGTGGGGACGCGTTCAGAGGATCTCGCCCGAAGCGCCGGTTCCCGTGGTAGAGGTCATGCGGGAAACGGACGGGTTGGGCGGTGCCGGGAATGTAGCCGCCAACATCCGTGCGCTGGGTGGCGAGCCCATCATGATCGGCGTCATCGGACGCGACGCGCCGGCCGACCGATTGGTTTCTCTGTTTCGGGAACTGGGAATCGATCCGGGTCACTTGCTGGCAGACGACCGCCGAACGACCCTGAAGACACGTATCATCGCCAACAATCAGCAAGTCGTCCGTACCGATCGAGAGGACCGGACACCAATCTCCACCAAGACAAACGAGACGCTTCGAGGACGCTTTCTGGATCTGCTACCGCAGGCGGAAACCGTCGTGATCTCCGACTACGACAAGGGCATCGTCAACCGGCAATTGCTCGGAGACATACTGCCGGAAGCCGGCCGCGCCGGGGTTCCTGTCTTCCTTGATCCGAAGGTGCATCACGCGGACTATTACCAGCCGACAACGGTGATCACTCCGAATCATCGGGAAGCCGAACTGCTCGCCGGACTTGCCATAGCGGACGAGGCCGGTCTGGAGGAAGCGGGTCGTCGCCTCCTTGACCGTTTCAAATGCAACTACGTCCTGATCACCCGGGGTGAGGCGGGGATGTCCCTTTTCCACGGCACCGAGGCACACCACCTACCTACGGCGGCCAGGGAGGTCTTTGACGTGACCGGTGCAGGCGATACTGTGATCGCAGGACTTGCACTGGCGTCCGCCGGCGGAGCGAGTATGGAAGAAGCAGCCCTCGTCGCAAATCACGCCGCAGGACTGGTTGTCGGTAAAGTCGGTACGGCAACGGTCACACAACAGGAACTTCTCGAGGATTTCAATTCCCGAAATGCGTATCCTCCAGGTTAGTTCGGCACAGATGCTGGGCGGGGGCGAAGTTCATGTGATCGAGCTGACCGATATGCTCCGCGAACGCGGTCACACTGTCTCGGTCGCCGGCCGCCGGAACGGGCCGCTCGATACTGACTTCGACCTGCCTTTTCTCAATTCAGCAGATCTCTACACGGCATACCGTTTGCGTCGTATCGTCAGACGCGAACAGTTCGACATTGTCCACGCACATGTGGCGCGGGATTATCCAGTTGCTGCCGCGGCCCTGTGGGGCCTGTCCGGCCCCAAACTCGTCCTGACCCGCCAGCTCATATTTGCCGTCAAGAAGAACCCTTTCTATCGAAGGGTGGATGGATGGATCGTTACCACGAACCAGATACTTCGATCGATCGAGCATCTCGATCCGCGGGCCAGCGTGATCGTACCCAACTGGGTTGACTGCAGAAAGCTGACGTATGAAGAGCGGGCGGTTCAGGATCCGGTCCGGGTCGGACTGCTCGGCCAGGTTTCCCCGCACAAGGGACATGACGATGCGATAGAGGCGGTACGCCTGTTGGGTCCTGGTTTCCGGCTACTGATTGGAGGAAAGGGAACGCCCGACTACGTTCGCGATCTCAAGAAGCGCGCCGGCAACCTGCCGGTCGAGTTTCTAGGCTTCGTAGAGCCGCCCTCGTTCCTCGAGACTGTGGATATGCTCATCGTGCCATCATGGGAGGAGCCTTTTGGAATCGTAGTCCTCGAAGCGATGGCTGCCGGGGTCAACGTCATCGCGACGAACGCAGGAGGGCCACCGGAAATTCTGGATTTCGGCAAGGCCGGATTGCTCGTCCAACCCCGGAACCCCGCCGAACTGGCCGGCGCCATACGGCGCCTGGCCACCGATCGAACCCTCCGCGATCAGTTAAGGGCACGCGCACTGGAGCGCGTTCGCACCCGCTACGACATTTCCCTGACCGTTCCGAAGATCGAAGATTTCTACGATCGCCTGGGCACGTAGTCAGCTCAGAAATGTGCGGTCATAGACCGAACCTACATATGAATTCACAGCTCGGGGGATCTCCCGATGTAGGTGTGCTCTATGAGCGCATGTCTTCTTCATCTCAAGAAATGTGCGGTCGCAGACCGCACCTACATTTCGGGGGAGTGTAACTAGGGCAGGCAGCCGGCGAAGCGGGAAACCATGCCGGTGATGTACTTGTTGTCGGGAGAGTAGGATAAGAGATGGGTTTCCTTGTCCACCATCATGGCAACCGGATGACTGCCGTCTATCCGGGCGTAGACCACGACTGCGCTCCCGCTGCTGTTGGAATCGCAGACGTCGAAATCCACCGGGCCCTTCGTGTAGAAGCCGTCCTGGCCCCAGTCGAGCAGGAAGTCCTTCATCTGATATCGCTCATCGCCGTCCCACATCGCGTAAGCTTCATCGTATTGCCCGTCGGCCACGGATTCCAGGAACGCAGTCACACGTGATTCCTCCGGGTAATTGATGAACTTGTAGAGTAGTCCACCAACAAGCAGCACGAAGATCCCGATCGACACGGGAACTTTCAGACTCTCCATCAACGATCGGGCTTTCCTGGGTTCCGGATGATCGCCATGGATCAGGCTGCCGATCAGTTTCTCCGTCATAGCATTGCATTCTACAGACTATTGGAACCAGATCTCCAGTTCCGAGGCATCGATCCGGACCCGCCCCTGGATTGCCTTGCGCTTCTGCCACAGGCGGGGAAAGTGCCTGACGATGTAGAGCAGCCCCGGAAGCGAGGTCTGTTCCTGCAGGCACACATACCCCACCACCTCCAGGTCGCGGGCCGTGATCGCCAGCAAGTCACGACGGTAGAGGTGGCCGGTCATGTTGTTCAGTCGGAGCAGAAACCGATTCTTCACAGAGTGCATGTTGATCGCCGCCGATAGATCGCTTCGACGCTCTGGAGTTACTCGTCGAACGTGACGGGCAACCGCTCCGGGCACGTAAAGGGATTGCCACCCCATCAGCCGGCAACGCCATGCGAGATCCGCATCTTCTCTGTACGCAAAGAAATCCTCGTCAAAGAAACACCCATCGACGGCAACATCTTCGAGACAGGAGTAACGATACATGGCGGCCGCGCCGCTCGGGCCGAAGACGGGCTCAGTTCGATCGTACTGGCCCTGGTCCTCCTCGCCGGCACCCCGATCGAGATGCCGCTGGTTGCGGGTCATGATGATGCCTGTCGAATCGAGCGTCTTACCGTCCATGCGCAGCAGCTTACCTGTGGCGGACCCCACTTCGGGCGAACCTTCCAGGCGAGAGACCAGCTCTTTCAGAAAATCAGGTTCGAGAACGGTATCCGGATTGAGGAACAGAACGTACGGAGCGGGGTAATCCCGCGCGAGTCGATTGTGAGCGGCGGCAAACCCGGTGTTCACTTCGGATCGAACCACGTCGGCATCCACATCGCCCAGCAGATCCAGCGTTCCGTCCGACGACGCATTGTCGAGTATCCGGACCCTGAAATCGCGGAGCGTCTGTCGATGGAGGCTTTCCAGACAGCCAAGGATGTCGTCCGCGCTGTTGTAGGTGACGATTTGGATTGAGACGTTCATTCTTACGCAGATTCAGAGACGGGTTTGGGGGCCGAGGTCCGAAGTCCGGGGTCCGAAGTCCGAAGTCGGAGAGATCATTTTACGCAGATTACGCGGATTACTCGGATTACTCGGATTCAGGGAGCCCGAGGTCCGAGATCTGGGAGAACGCTGGCGCAAAATCGGCAGAGCGGGTTCTCCCGACCTCGGACTTCGGACTTCGGACATCGGACTCCTTCCTCCCCCTCCTAGTCCGCAATGGCATCCCACAGGACGCGCCAGTAGCCGCGGGCCCGTCGTGGGCGGCCGACCATTTTCATCAGCATCCCCAGAACGAGTGCGGCTCGGATCATGAAGCGTGCCCGAGGCCTGCAGTGTTTTCGGATATAACGAATCTGGTTGTCGTAGTACGTCGACAGAAAACGTTCGAAGCCGAGGGCTTCCATGCTATAGCCGCCGTCGTGCTGGAATACGGCAGCCGAGTGGTAGTAGATCTCCCAGCCGGCTTCGGACACGACACGGCAAAAATCCACGTCCTCGTACCACGCGGGGTAGAACTGCTCGTCGAAACCACCCGCCTGATCGAATGCTTCACGACGGATCATCAGGACAGCGCCCGCCGGCTGATCTACGAGATGGATATCTCCACCCGACAGTGTCGACCTGGAAGGCGCCATGCCGAGGTTTTCCCGCATGAGGCTCCACATCGTAGGAAACGGGCGGGGCAGGTAACCATCGTTCAAGAAACCACCAACAATCCCGGCCTTCGGGTGTTGATCGAACACATCCGCCAGCGCCCTGACGGCGCCCGGAGTGGCCTGGGCGTCGGGGTTCATTATCAAGACGAACGGGGTCGTTGTGGCTTCGAATGCCTGGTTGATAGCGCCGGCAAATCCGTGGTTGGCGGTGTTTTCGATCACTTGAATCCGCTCTCTGAGAGATCTAATTCCCTGGAGCGAACCGTCGGACGAAGCATTGTCCACGACGACGACGCCTTCGACCTCGTCGGTCAACAGTGACTCCACCGCATACTTCAGCATCGGACCCGAGTTCCAATTGACAACTGCGGCGGTGACCTTGCTCATCGATCTTTCGTCGCGATCGCGAGCATGATGTCCAACGGATTCAGACGGAAAACCCGCCCCCCCAGGAAGGTGCCGACGGTTTTCGGTACGAACGGAAGATGCCGACCGAGCCGATTGAGGATGAAATCCGCGCTCGCGTGCTTTCCGACACGATGAATCCAACGAACCGAAAGGCCTTCCCCAGCCATCAGCCGCACCATCGCCTGTCGATCGAAAAAGTAATAGTGCTCCGGTATGAACTGCCGCCAGCGGGCCTTCAGCAGGCGGAAAGGCCACGACCCGATGTCGGGGGTTTCGATGACGATGAGCCCACCCGGTTTCAAACGCCGAACCATTTCGGCCACAAACTGCGAAGGAGAATCCACGTGCTCGATCACATGGAAACTTGCGACCACGTCGAAGTCGGCCCAGGGAATACTCTCGAGCAATCCTTCGTGAACAGTAGCGGAACGGGACGCGTCTTGCGCCAATTGAGGATTCGGTTCGACCCCATACACATCAAAGGAATCGCTCGCAACACGGAGGAAATCGCCGCGCCCGCAACCCACTTCCAACAACCGTCCCTTCGGTTGAAACCGGCGGATCAAATCCACCCGCCACGCCGCGTTTCGTTCATTCAGGCGGCGTTCTTCGTCACGGGGTATGTCTTCGAAAACGAGGTTGGCTTCGCGAATCCGTTCAGCGGTCTGCATCGCCTCGCCCTCACCAAACGCCAGGTTTTCCCGACGACCGCCCACAAACCGGAAGCCGCAGGCCACACACTCTACCAGGGGCCCGTCCAGGTTCGGTGATGTCAGGACGAAACGTGTTTCCGAGGCACCGCAGAGATCGCAGCATGCCAGCCCGGGGGCGGCTCCTCGAGCTGATACCTTGATTGGGGTTGATGGAGGACTGGTTGCTCCAGACACGGTCATTTCTCGTAGGAAGCCAGCGTCTGGTTTCGCTTTGTGTAGTGGCGGTCGTAATATGACAGGTACGAAGCGTCCTTGACCTCCCGCACCCAGTCCTGGTGACTTCGGTACCACTCGATGGTCTTCAAGATGCCGGTGTCGAAATCCGTATGGGTGCGCCATCCCCACTCTGCCTCGATCTTCGAGCAGTCGATCGCATACCTCAGATCGTGGGCAGGCCGATCCTTGACGAATTGAATGAGGGATTCCGGCTTACCCAGCGCTTCGAGGACTCCCTTGACCAGATCGATATTCGTCATCTCCTGGCCGCCGCCTATGTTGTAGACCTCGCCTGGCCTTCCGTCCGTAGCTGCCTTCCAGACCCCGCGGGAATGATCGTCTACAAAAATCCACTCTCTCCGGTTGAGCCCCTCGCCGTAGACCGGTATGCTCTTGTCCTCAAACGCGTTGCTGATCACCAACGGCAGTAACTTTTCGGGGAACTGGTTAGGGCCGTAGTTGTTGGAACAGCGTGTGATAAGTGCCGGAAATCCGTGCGTTCTCGCGTAACTCAGGACCAGCAGGTCGGCGCCCGCTTTGGCCGCCGCATATGGGTTTGTCGGGTTCAAAGGCGTGTTCTCGCTGAACATCCCGTCCTGTCCGAGGCTTCCGTAGACCTCGTCGGTGGAAATCTGCACGAACCGTGACACCTGATGCCGGCGCGCATGGTCCAGGAGGCGTTGTGTGCCGACAACATTGGTTCTCACGAAAGGAGCGGCATCCTCGATCGAACGATCGACGTGTGTCTCAGCAGCAAAATTGACGACGGTATCGATTCGGTTTCCACTGAAGACCGCGGATACCTGCGCTTCATCGGCAATGTCGCCACGGACGAAGCGATACCGCTTATCTTCGGCAACGTCCTCGTTGTTTCTCAGGTTTCCGGCGTAGGTCAGGAGATCGAAATTGATGACTTCAACGTTCTCTTCAGTACTGAGCAGGAACCTCACGAAATTAGAACCGATAAACCCCGAGCCACCAGTTACCAGCACCACGTGCGCTTTCTTATCGGACATCTGTTGCTTCCCGTTCCAGCCGACTTCCGGCCTAATGTGATTCGAGAATTGCAGCCGCATCCACGATGGCCTGCCGCGAGAGTTCCTTGGCGTCCGGATCATGTTTGGCGGCAACGAGAATGTTCGCCCTCAGCAGAGATTCGAAGGTTCCGGCATCGGACCACCAACCGTCCACCATTGCGTAAGTCATTTCGCCGGCCGCGATGTACGCGTTGTTAACGTCGGTTATCTCCAACTCGCCGCGGCCTGAGGGCACGAGCGTCCGTACGATATCGAACACCTGCGGGTCGTACAGGTAGATTCCGGTTACGGCATAGTCGGATTGGGGCGACTCCGGCTTCTCCTCGATCTTGACAACCCTTTCTCCGTCAAGGACCGGCACACCGAACCGCTGGGGGTTCTTGACTTTCTTCAAATGCACCCGCGCGCCTCTTCCGTGCTCAAGATACGTTTCAACCGAAGAACGAAAACTCTTTTCATAGATGTTGTCGCCCAGGATCACCGCGATGTGTTCCCCTTCGGCGAAATGTTCAGCCAGGGACAGCGCGTCGGCTATCCCGCCCTCACCTTCCTGGTATGTATAGTCCAGGTGTTTGAGCCCGAACTCCTTGCCGTTCCCCAACAATCGGAGAAAGTCTCCAGCGTTGTTGCCACCGGTCACGATCAAGATTTCCTCAATGCCGGCATCAACCAGATTCTGGATCGGGTAATAGATCATCGGCCGGTTATAGATCGGCAGCAGATGCTTGTTGGTGACCTTGGTGAGTGGACGCAGTCGTGTTGCCAGCCCACCCGCTAGAACGATCCCTTTCACTTGTGTTTTTTCCTTTTTTTAGCGATCAGCAAGTGGCGTGAAGCAGGCAGTTCGGATACCTGCCCCCTGATTCCACGCACCGCCGAGGCGTCCCTTCCCCGACCCCGGACCTTGGACTTCCGACTCCCCCAATCCTTCACTGTTTGAAGAACGCCTGAAAACCCTTGTGCAATTGCCAGAGATCCACTTTCGACGACATCTCGTATGGTGAATGCATGCTCACGATGCCGATTCCAACGTCGATAACGTCCATGTTCTGGCCGGCAAACCACGCGGCGATGGTGCCTCCACCATAACCGGAGTTGTAGGAATGAGTCTGCCACTTCACGCCCTCGCGATCGAACATGCCCCGCAGTTTGGCAAAGAACTCCGAATTGGCCTCGCGGCCAGGCCCATACTCCTTCACTACCATGCCGTAGCCCAGCCTCGAGGTCAGGTCCTGGTTCTGTGGGCCGGGGAACAGGGGATTCAGGGCGGTAGTCGTGTCGCTGACCAGCACCTCCGTGTTTCTGAAGGTCCGCCTGAGGAGCAGATCGTTGAATTCGCCTTTCTGCGTGTCGATCATTTCGGCGACAAGTGTGGTAAACCACTGAGAGTTGACTCCGGTGTTCCAGGAGCCGGTCTCTTCGTTGTTCACCGCGTAGGCGATTGACGTGTATGCGGGCGTGCCGATCTCAGCAATCGAACGGAGGCTGACGTATCCGGTGGAGCGATCGTCCTGCCCGAAGGCGGCTACGAGAGCCCGGTCCAGCCCGACATCCCGGGGTACCGTAGCCGGCACGATCTGGATGTCAGCGGAGAGAAAGTCCTTACCATCGATGTCGTATTCCTGTTTGAGCAGGGCCAGGAGTCGCTCGGTCGCGGTCTTGCTGTCGCTGTCGTTCTCCGGAGGCAGTGACGCGATGATGGGTTCGAGTTCTTCCGCCCGAATGACGTCTCTCTGTGTCCTGTTCCTGTAGTCCCGGTCGACATGCGGCGCCAGATCAGTGATCAGTAGGATGGGGTCCTCTGGTTTCGTCCCGATCTCAATCCACATCGTCGTCCCGTCCGTCTTGTCGATCCGGCCGATCATCGCCAGGGGAACGTTGACCCACTGATAAGTCTTGATGCCGCCGTGGACCTGGGAATCGATAGCCACGACCCCGTTTCGTTCCCTCAGGGGCTTGGTCTTGAACTCGATTCGTGGCGAATCGATATGGGTGTTGACGATCCGCATCCCATTCTCGATCGCCTCGGTGCCTATGACGATGAGCACGAGGGTGCGGTCCCGATTGACGGCATACCATCTGGAACCCGGTGTCAGGTCCGAGGCGGCAAGATCCGGTGACCACGCCTTGAACCCTTCGGCCTCGGCAAACTCCACGCCTTCACGAACAAACCACATCTCACTCTTGGCACGCCCCATGAAGTCCTTGAAGTCTTCACCAAACGTCATCACCTGGGCACGTTCTTCCGGACTCAGTTCGGGCCAGGCGGAACTGAAGCCGTAATCCTGGGCTTCCAGAGGCTGCCCCACAACAAAAAACAACGCCAGAACCAGGCCACAAGCTGTTGGTTTCATAAGTAATCTCCCCCTTGCTGACTGAAGCCAGAATTGTATCATCTACTCTTCCCGGAGATGCCCGCCGGCGCTCATCCGCCGAAAAAGGTTCTCGTACTCGTCGGTGATCACCTCCCACGAGTAAACGGCGCGGGCGCGTTCCCGGGTCTTTTCGCCATACGCTCGCGCCAGAGACGGATCAGACAGTACTTTCGTCAACAGCGCGGCCAGGCCATGGACATCCTCAAAATAGAGGCCTGTCTCTTCCAATACTTCCTGATGTTCGGGTGTGTCCTTGGCGAGGATACAGTTGCCCGCACCCATCGCCTCGAGCAACGCCGGGTGAGTTCCGCCAACCTCCGTCGCCTGAATGTAGGCGTAAGCATGGCAACGCAGTTCGAGATAGCCATCTCCATAGATCGCGCCGGTAAAACGGACCCGGGGATCCGCCATGGATTTCAGGCGTTCGATGTAGGCAGAGGCGTAGGGTGCGTCGCCAACCACCACCAGCGGCATCTCGGTATCCACAGAAGCGTACGCTTCGATGGCGAGATGCGCGTTGTTCTCCGGCTCCAGCCGGCTGACGTAGAGCATGTACTTTCGGCTTTCGAGACCCAGAGAATCCAGCAAATCGGTTTCATCTTTGTGTCGAAGATCCGTACCGTAGGCGATCATGACCGACGAGGTCTTGTGGCGTTCCATGTAGTAATCCCGAATGACCACGGCATCGGTAACGACAACGTTCGGGATGATGGTCGAGAGAAATTCGGAGATCCAATAGTACGTCCGGCCGGCAACGCCCCACTTCTGTCGTTTCCGTTCGATCCCGTCCACGTTGAGTGCAACCGGTGTGCCGGCGAGTCGGGGAACAGCGCAAAACAGAGCGTTGGCAGCGTTGCACATCAGGATTACATCAAACCCGGCGGGCAAGGCATGAAACACGGAAATAAAGGTGTGGGCCACCGTATCGAGGTGCTTGGTCGGTATTGTCGGCAGGATGACCAGGCGCACTCCCTTGTACACATCCGAAGAGTATCGGATGTTGTTCGACCGGCCGTAGACCGTCACTTCGTGACCGCGGTCGACCAGGCGGGGAGCAAGCTCTTCGGCAAAGGTCTCAAAGCCGCCGTAGTTGGCGGGAATTCCACGGATACCCAGGATGGCAATCTTCATACGCTTGTAGGACGTGGCATTATAAACACTCAAAACCGAAGGTCAACTGCCGAGGGAAGGATAACTGATGAAGCAGGTTCTGACGACTCTGGAAGAATTAATGCCCGAAGGGATCGAATTCCTGCAACAGATGGTCGACATGGAATCGCCCACCTTCGAGAAACCGCTCGTCGATACGCTGGCCCGATTTGTTGCGGGTCGGTTCGAAGCTATCGGAGGCCAGGTGTCGTTCACGCCGGTCCAGGGTTTCGGGGATCATCTGCGGGTCGAATTCTCCGGGGAGGGAGATCGCCCTGTCATGTTGCTGGGACACACCGACACGGTGTTTCCGGCAGGAGAGGTGGCAAAGCGCCCGTTCGGCATCGATCGGAACATTGCCAGAGGACCCGGAGTTTTCGATATGAAGGCCGGGATCGCGATGATGTGGATGGCAATTCGCAGCATCGTCACAATCAAGGGGCATCTGTCCAGTCCGGTTACTGTGTTGTTGACCAGCGACGAAGAGGTGGGTGGGGCCAGTTCCCAGAAGCTGATTGAAGAGGAAGCGCGGAAAGCACAGGCCGTCCTGGTTCTTGAACCATCGTTGCCCGGGGGGACTTTGAAGACGGCGCGAAAAGGCGTTGGGCGCTTTACCCTCAAGACGATCGGAAAAGCAACGCACGCAGGTATCAATCCGGGCGATGGTATCAACAGTATCGAAGAGATCGCTCACCAGGTTCTAAGACTCCAATCGATGAACGCACCGGAACGTGGCACAACGGTAACCGTCGGGGTTATCAAGGGAGGGACACGTTCCAACGTCGTACCTGCCGAATCCGCAATCGAGATCGATGCGCGGATTACCTCGATGGATGAGGCGGAACGGATCGCGACCGAGATCCGATCCCTGTCGCCCGTGCTGCCGGGCTCACAACTTGAAGTGCGCGGCGCCATCAACCGACCACCAATGGAACGTACGAAGCACACGGCCGAACTGTTCGAACTTGCCCAAAGAGTTGCGGACGAACTCGGACACCCCCTCGAAGAAGGGTCGACAGGCGGCGCTTCGGACGGTAACTTCACTGCCGCCCTCGGCATCCCCACCCTGGACGGCTTGGGCCCGATCGGACTAGGCCCCCACCAGGTGGATGAACACATCAGGATCGACTCGTTGCCGTGGAGAACGGCGTTGATAGCGGGGCTCATCGAAAGGATTGGTGTATAGGTCCGAAGTGGGGATGGGAGTCCAAGGTCCAAAGTCCAAGGTCGGAAGACCGGGAAGAGCAGCCCCCGCCAACCATTTGACGTCGGGCATCGGCCGGGAAGTATGGGCAAACGGACTTTGGACTTTGGAC
>CAZOZZ010000058.1:14289-21557 GCA_964584435.1 uncultured Solibacteraceae bacterium
GGACTTTGGACTTTGGACCCTGGACTTTGGACTTCCCGCGTTTGACAATCCCGTCATCCGAAACCTAGAATTGAAGATTGGCCAGTGCGTAGGATTGCGACCGGTAGCGCTGTGGCACCTTCCTCGGTGAAGGTGCATTTTTATTGGACCAGCGCACGACCGGCATTAATGCCATATGAGGTCTGTCGTCTACATCGAGGAAGACTACTTCGCGGGTCTCCTCAAAGATTATTTCGTCGGGAACGGCGAGACCACCTACATCGTGACCGACACGGCGGCTAAACGCCACCTCGCCTCCCACGGACAGACGGTTTCGCTCGCAGGACGGAATAATTCCTCACTCCGCAAGCAGCTTACAGACGGCCAGGTCGAACTGCTGCTTGTGCAGGCCGACGATCTCGACCGAATCGAGGCGGTCCTCGATCTGGTTCAGGAAAACGGCCATCGGGTGCCCACTCTCGTCATTACCGAGCATCAGGCCCAGGTTTCCGAGCAGGCGCCCTTCGTCCATTCGATCACGATGCACCAGCTCCTTGAAGGAAACCTGCGCTGGCACACCGTCCTGGCGAAGACGACCCGACAGGTGGAAGAAATCCTCGAACACTTCCGAGACGCCGATTCGATCCTCATCCTGATGCAGGACGATCCGGATCCGGACGCAATCGCAAGCGGCCTCGCATTGCGTCAGGTACTGGGACGCAAGAAGCAAACCGCGACTATCGGCAGTTTTGGTCAGGTAACCCGTCCGGAAAACATCGCCATGGTCAAGCTGCTCGACATCGAGGTCGAGACGATCACCCCAGCCTCTCTTGAGAACTTCGACAGAATCGCCCTGGTCGACCTGCAGCCGCCCCACATCACGAGCGAACTCCCTCGAATCGACCTGGTCGTCGACCACCATCCGGCACAGTTCACCTACGACACCGCCATCCGGGATGTCCGGCCTGCCTACGGGGCAACAGCCACGATCCTGCTCGAATACCTGCTGTGCATGGGAAACAACGTCAGCACCCGACTCGCGACGGCACTGCTCTACGGGATCAAGAGCGACACGTTTATGCTCGCCAGAGAGACGAACGAGTGGGACGTAGAAGCTTTTTCGTACCTGTACGAACGCTCGAATCAGAACCTTCTGAGAAGAATAGAAAGGCCGGAACTGCCGCCGGCCGCTCTGGATGCGTTGAGCCGTGCGTTGAAGACGCGCCAGGTCATCGCCAAGGTTGCGTTCGTGAACCTGGGTCGGGTCGAGCGCGAAGATCTGATTCCCCAGATCGCCGACTTCTGTCTTCAGTTTGAAGGCATCGAATGGGTGGTCGTCAGCGGGATTTTCAAGGCTAACGTCATCCTGTCGGTTCGCAATGTCGGCTATGTCCGGGCGGCAGGCAAGGTCGTCAAGGATGCTTTCGGAGCCCTGGGTTCGGCAGGTGGCCATGGCTCCATGGCCAAGGCAATCATTCCGTTGGCGAAAGTGTGCGAGAAATGGAAGATCGACGCCCGCAAGACACAGCTTCTGAACAAGAACCTGCAACGTGAGTTCTTGAAGAGCCTCAAGAATTCCAATAAGTAGAGCCCTCGGAGGTCCGATGCGTGCCGTCATTCAGAGGGTTTCGAATGCCCGGGTAGTGATAGGCGGGAGGGAACACTCCCGTATCGACCAAGGCCTGGCCGTGTTGCTGGGCGTGGAACAGGAAGACACCAGCGAGGACGCACTGACACTGGCGAAAAGGGTCGTAGAGCTCCGAGTCTTCGAAGATGCGGATGGCAAGATGAACCGGTCCGTCATCGACGTTGGAGGCGAAGTCCTGGCCGTCTCGCAATTCACACTGCTGGGCGATTGCCGGAAGGGACGCCGCCCCTCCTTCGTACGGGCTGCCAGGCCCGAAGAGGCGAACGAACTTTACGAACAATTTGTCGAAGCAGTCGGCGGACATGGCGTTAAGGTTTCGACGGGCGTTTTCCAGGCGATGATGGATGTCGAGCTAACGAACAACGGGCCTGTGACGTTGCTGCTGGACTCGCGTAAGCGGTTTTGACACACCACCTTCTTCAACACGGAGACACGAAGTGGAACCTGTAGGTGCGGTCTGTGACCGCACAATCGCGCAGGTGCGTGTTATGATTCCCGCCCCATGAAGCCGTTAGACGACATATTTGTAGTCGATCTGTCACGGATCCTGTCCGGGCCCATCTGCACGATGCTCATGGGGGACATGGGGGCGCGCGTGACGAAGGTCGAACCGCCGCCGCACGGAGACGACAGCAGGCTCTGGGGCCCCCCGTTTATCGGCGGGATCAGCTCATATTTCCATTCCATCAATCGCAACAAGGATAGCCTCGGTTTGAACCTCAAGTCCGAAGGGGGCCGGGAAGTTCTGTGGAAGCTGATCGACCGCGCGGACGTTCTCGTTGAGAATTTCCGCCCCGGAGTCCTTGAGAGGCTGGGATTCGGGTATGAGGAGGTGTCCAAGCGCAACTCTCGCCTCGTGTTCTGTTCGATTTCCGGCTTCGGCCAAACCGGTCCATACAGGGACCGTCCCGGATACGACGTCATCGCGCAGGGTGAGTCCGGAATGATGGATTTGACCGGTGAGCCCGACGGTCCGCCGCTTAAACTCGGGGGGTCGCTGGCAGACATCGTGACCGGGCTCTTTGCCTTCCACGGAATCCTGCTGGCGCTGCTTGTTCGGCATCGAAGCGGGGAGGGCCAGCATGTGGACATCAGCCTGCTCGACAGCATGGTTTCCACGCTGGCCTACCAAGCGGGAATCTACCTGACGACGGGAAAGTCTCCCAAACGCATGGGAACCAGACATCCTTCGATCGTCCCCTACGAGTCGTTCCTGGCGCGCGATGGTTTCATCAACATCGCGGTGACAAATCAAAAGCAATGGGTGAATTTCTGTGAGGTCCTTGAATTCCCAAATCTCGCCTCTGATTCACGGTTCGATTCCATGCCGAACCGAATCGCCAACTACGAGCAATTGAAGCCGGTCATCGACACCACACTTCGGGAACTGACCCGGGCCCAGATCACAGAACGACTCTCGGGGGTGGGCATTCCTGTGGGACCGATCAACACGGTTGGTGAAATTCTGGAGGACCCACACATTCAGGTCCGCGAGATGGTCGCCGAACTGACACATCCCGAATATGGACCGTTGAAAATGCTGGGGATTCCGATCAAGCTTTCCGAGACCCCGGGGGAACTTCGGCAGGCACCGCCGCGCTTCGGCGAACACAACGATAAGGTGTTGGATTGGCTGGGCTACACAGAGTCCGATATCCTCAGGCTGTCTGGTTCGGGTGCGCTCGCAAACAAGGAGCCGAAAACCTAGGAGCCTGCGATCGCCCCGCCCAGTTCCAATCAGCACATCGGGGTGGCCGGCCCCGGCCACCCGCCAGGAAAGCAGACCTTCACGCTAAGCAGATTAACGCCCGGCAAAGCCCGACGGGCGGCCACGGCGGACCACCCCGACACGCTGACCCATAGCCTAGTGGTCCCCGCCAGAGATAGCGTTGCTAGATTTCGGAGTGCAACGGTGCCGGATTTGGTGGAGCGACAACGAGCCAATGCTCTTCATTGCGAGGAGGAGCGACTCCAAAGACGGTGCCGTTCCGCCCGAACCCGTAGGGCCGATGGAGGTTGCCCCTCACGAACGATTAACACCGTCGAAAGCACACACACCACACGGTGGACTTCACCCACCAGTCCTCTCGCAACCTCCTTCGGAGATAGTAACGTTCACTCTGGCGGGGACCACTAGCAGGCTGTGGTGAACCTCCGTGAGCCCGGGCTTCAGGACGGACCCAAGACGCTGGATCGGGCATGTACCACGCCTACCGCACAATATAGTTCATTTGAATCAGCTCTTCCCGGTGCTTTATTTCTTGCCCCAAGAATCACACATTCAAACGATCAGACCATAGCCACGTACCTTTTGCACTTTCAGGAACTGAAAAACTTACGGTTCCCGCCTTCGTTAAGAGTTGACGGACTTGGTTAACTTTCACTATGCTGCTATTGTCGTTTGGAAAGTTCTATCCACCGATTATATTTATGGTGTCCAACGGTAATCCCATTTCCATGCCTCCGCAGGAGGATCTGACTGAGGTCAAGAAACCAACAGCACTGCTGATGGCACAGTTTTTCCTCTTCCCCCTAATCGTAATCGCGTTCGGCGTCGGAGTGTTTCTTCTGTTCGGTTACATCACCCACGAACAGAGATCACCCCAGGCCTATCTGAACGAAATCCGACTCGGTTCCGCGACACGGCGATGGCAAGCCGCGTTCGAATTGTCAAAGGTCATCGCCTCACAGAAGGAAGAATTGCGGAATACTGCCTTTGCAGGGGATGTTCTCGATCTATACGAAAGCGCGGAGGCGGGCGATCCGCAAATTCGGCAGTTTTTGGCTATCAGTCTGGGACACCTTGGGGACCGTGCCGCGATCCCGGCGTTGACCGAGGGCTTGGACGACGGCACTACTGAAACGCAGATATGGACCCTCTGGGCGATCGGGACGATCGGTGACCCGAAGGCGGCCTCCGAAGTCGTCAAGAAGCTTCAAAGTGACGATCCGGCGGTACGAAAAATGGCAGTCTACGTTCTTGGAGCGCTGAAGGATCCGTCCACGATACGCGACCTTCAGGTGGCTCTGAACGACGGTGTTGCCGACGTGAGATGGAATGCCGCGATGGCTTTGGCCCAGTTGCACGATGCGGCGGGAGCGGACCTTCTGATACAGTTGACCAATCGAGAATATCTGGACCAGTTCTCGGAGATGTCCCTGAACGAGAAGGATAACGCCATCGTAAGTGCTGTTAAATGCCTGAGTATTTTGAAGTTAGATGGCGCGAAAGAAGAGATTACATCGTTGAGTAGGAACGATCAGAGTCTGGTCGTGCGGAACGCAGCACTTGAAGCCCTGAATACATACTGACCAGTAGTAATCATTGAACCAGGAGTCGGGGAGACGGGAACATCCGTTTCACTTCGACTGAGTTCGGTCTTGTACGAGGAGTTTGCTGATGAGCCCGGAGAACCCTCAAGGGGCGCCCAAGCCGCCGGCCGCGAAAGCGCCGGCCAGGCCGAAGGCACCCGCAGCCGGAAAAGGCAAGGAAGTGCCGCGCAGGTCTTTTCTTTCCTGGATGAGCGTGGCGTGGATCGCCTTCACAGCTTCCATGCTGGCCGCCGGTACGGCGACGGCGCGTTTCATGTTCCCCAACGTTCTGTTCGAGCCCCCGGCGAGCTTCAAGGCCGGGAGTCCAAACGAGATCCAGATCGGACAGGTCGACGAGAGGTTCAAAGACCGGTTCGGAGTATGGCTGGTCCGCGAGGAAGAAGGCATCTTCGCGCTCTCGACCACCTGCACCCACCTGGGTTGCACTCCGAACTGGCTGGAATCCGAGCAGAAGTTCAAGTGTCCATGTCACGGCAGCGGATTCTACAAGACCGGCATCAATTTTGAAGGTCCGGCGCCGCGGCCCCTGGAGCGCTACACGATTTCACTGGGGGAAGACGGGCAGATCGTCGTCGACAGGAGCAAGAAGTACCAGGAAGAGAAGGGTGAGTGGAGCAGCCCCGAAGCGTACCTGGAACTGTAACCCGGAGACAGGGAAGGAATTGAAATGGAACTGGGCGCTCGACGGCCTACATTCTTGCCCAGCCCACCCGTACTAAATATTCAGGTTGTCTATGAGTCAATTTAGAGATTTGCTATCGAAGCTTTCGCCATCGGCACTGGGACAAGCGATCCAGCAAAGCCAGGTATACCGTTCGGTTTTCAGGGTCGGCATTCCCGACTCCGACCGCAAACGAATGCTTGTGGTGCTGGGCAACGTGTTTCTGCACCTCCACCCGGTGAAAGTCAGGAAGTCGGGGATCCGACTTCGTTTTACATGGTGCATGGGCGGTATTACGTTCTTTCTGTTCCTGGTGGAAACGTTCACCGGTTTGCTTCTGATGTTCTACTACCGGCCGACTCTGGAATATGCGTACGTCGACATCATCGATCTTCGTGAACAGGTCCCACTTGGAATCATGCGCGAGATTCACCGCTGGGGCGCCCACGCCATGGTCATCTCGGTGTGGCTCCACATGTTCCGCGTGTTCATGACGGGATCCTACAAGCCACCTCGAGAATTCAACTGGGGCGTCGGCGTGATTCTTCTGGTGCTGACGCTGCTACTGAGCTTTACCGGGTACCTGTTGCCCTGGGATCAGCTGGCGATGTGGGCGATCACGGTGGGCTCGAACATGGCACGAGCAACCCCATTTCTGGGTCACGAAGGCCCCGGTGCGGCGTTGCTGCGACTGGGTGATATCAACCTCGTCAACAACACCAGCGACGCGAGGTTCGCACTGCTGGGTGGAACGTTCGTTGGCGAGGGGGCACTACTTCGATTCTATGTTCTCCACTGCGTAGGGCTGCCGTTGGTAGCCGGTTTCCTGATGGCTGTTCATTTCTGGCGGATCCGTCGTGACGGCGGCATCTCCGGTCCCCTGTAGAAAGAGGCGAAGCATGGAGTTCATCAAAGATTTTATCAACTTCCTGACGATCCCCCAGATCCTGATCACTCTGGCAACACTCCTGCTGTTTGTGTCAGTCAGGTTCCGGACAATCTTCTTCAGCAACAAGGCTGCGATGATCCTCTTCCCGGGGATGGCAGTGTTTCTGCTGGTCAGTATGCTGGACGAGAATTTTCTGCTGATCGTGACAAAGCCCGACAACGTGCCGATCGTGGGCATGCTGTTCCTGGTACCGTTCTTCACCTGGTTTTCCATGCGGGAGGCGATCAAGAACGATAAGCGAAAGGAAGAAGGTAAGCCGCTCGTCGAACAGGACGAGACGGCGAAAAAGGTGCTTTGCTGGCCGGACCTGGTTTACGAGGAACTGATCTGCATGGTCCTCCTGACCGTCATCCTGATCGGCTGGTCCATCCTCATTCTCGCGCCAATTGAACAACCGGCAAACCCGGCGGCAACCCCGAACCCATCGAAGGCTCCCTGGTACTTCCTGGGGCTGCAGGAGATGTTGGTGTATTTCGATCCATGGCTGGCCGGCGTCGTCTTCCCTGGTCTGATCATCGGTGGCCTGATCGCGATTCCATACATCGACACAAACCCAAAAGGAAACGGGTACTACACCTTCAAGGAGCGGAGCTGGGAGATCGTGACCTTCCTGTTCGGTTTCCTGATTCTCTGGGTCTTGCTGATCATCCTCGGAACATTTCTCAGGGGCCCCAACTGGAACTTCTTCGGGCCGTACG
>CAZOZZ010000059.1:0-21269 GCA_964584435.1 uncultured Solibacteraceae bacterium
CTTTTCCTGCTCCAAAACACAGCCTTGGACTCTATCCATGAGAAATGCGGGCTAGGAAAGGCAATGCTCGGGGCCAGGAGTCATAGGAGCCTTTCGACGATAATCTCGTCCACGTATCTCCCGTTGACTTTTGCCTGTCGTTCGGCCCGACCTACGATCCGGAAGCCCTGGTTCTGGTATGTCGTGAGTGCGGCCGGATTATCCGCCCGGATATAGGTGAAGATCTTTTCGTATTGCTTCCGTCGCGCAACTTCGAACGTCGCGGGGAAAAGACGTTTGGACACCCCTTGGCCGCGACAGTCCAGGTCCACGTATGTTCCGAGCACGCCCACGTGGTCGAACGCCCGCGTGTAGGTTGCGAACGGCTCCATTCCCTGGAATCCCACGATGGTGTCGTCGCCGGCCCGGACGGCAACGAGAAAGATGGCGCGCTCTTTGAGTCCTTCGATATAGGAACGCTCGAAATCGACCGTGAAGGGGGTCTCGAACACCGTGTACACTCCGGCCTCGATGATCGGGTTGAAGACGGAGACGATCTGGGCCGCGTCGTCGGGTGTGGCATCTCGAATCAGCAGATCCATGGGTGGGGGTGGTCCAATTCTGGCATGCGGTTTTCCAACGTCTGAACGGATGCTTCGCCGATTGACCCGATCATTACGCCACAGCCTTTCCAGGTTCATCAATGGTATTTGCAACAGTCTAATTCGGGGACGGAGGCACAATTATTCTAACTGCTCATAACACAGAGGTTGTGAGAGTTGTGCCTCCGTCCCCGAATTAGAAGTTGTGCCTCCGTCTCCGAAATAGGGATTGCAGGACGTTGCGGTTGGGTAAGAGGTTACCGAGCGTCAGGCCGAGAGATTCCCATCGGGAGTTTTGGGCACCCCCGATGTTTTTTCTTGACTGTCACAGTGTCCTAGCTGTACTAGTACACATATGATTCCGTTCCGCGTCACATTCCAGCCCGGCGTTGCCATCTACGAACAGGTCGTCTACGCGGCTAAGAAGGCACTGGTTTCCGGTCAGATGCGATCCGGAGACGCCTTTCCGTCGGTCCGCACCCTGAGCAAGGCGCTCAAGATCAATCCGAACACGGCACACAAAGTCGTCGCCCAACTCGTCGACGAGGGATTGATAGAGGTCCGTCCGGGCCGGGGCACTTTCGTCGCCCGCAGACCTCCATCGACGGCAGCCGAACGTGGCAACCTGCTCAAGAAAGAACTGGAGCAGCTTGTCGTTGAAGCCAAGAGGCTCGGGCTCGACCGCAAGGAGGTGGCCGAGGCGATCGATGACCACTGGAACCGGTTGGACGGAACCAGCAGAGCAGCGAGGAGGAAGGCATGACACCGGTCATTCACACAGAAGACCTGGAAAAACGCTTTCGAGGCGGGGTCGAGGCGCTCAACGGCTTGAACCTGGACGTCTCGGAAGGAAGCGTATTCGGCCTGATCGGCCCGAACGGCGCCGGGAAGACCACGACGCTCAAGATCCTCATGAACATTTTCAAATCGACGTCGGGACAGTCAGAACTGCTGGGTGTCGACTCCCGACGGTTGGGGCCGTCCGACCTCGCCCGGATCGGATACGTTTCCGAAAACCAGGACATGCCGGACTGGATGACGGTGGACTATCTGCTGGGCTACCTGGAACCGTTCTATCCCACCTGGGACCGAGGGCGGGCCAGTGAACTGATGGTGCAGTTCGGTCTTCCGCCGAACCGGAAACTCGGTCAACTCTCACGAGGCATGCGAATGAAGGTCGCGCTGGTATCGTCACTCGCATACCACCCCCGCGTCCTGATACTTGATGAGCCCTTCAGCGGTCTCGACCCCGTGGTTCGGGATGACCTCAGCGAAGGCCTCGTGGTGAGTGCCGGTGAGACCACAATCCTTATTTCATCTCACGACCTCGCCGATATCGAGAGTTTTGCGAGCCACATCGGTTATCTGGATAACGGCCGACTTCAGTTCTCTGAAGGCATGGCATCTCTGATCGAACGGTTCCGGGAAGTGGAGGTGATTGTCGATCGGCCGGCAACGATCCCCCCGGATTCCGAGTGGCCGACGCACTGGTTGCGCACCGAAGCGACCGAGACCGTGGTGCGTTTCGTCGAATCGCAATTCGATCGAGAGCGTACCCCGGGTGATATCCGAAGGCTTCTCGATGGCGTGACCAGTATTTCGATGAATCCGATGCCCTTGCGCTCAATCTTCGTAACGCTCGCTCGCAACGGGTCGAGTACGGCATAGCAACCAGGGAGAAGAACCGTGAAGCAAACGATTCATATCCTCAAGAAAGACATCCGCTATTTGCGGCTGGAGATCGCTCTGGTTCTGGCGATGTCGGTGTGCTTCGCCTTGATGCACAATCGGGCCGCTTATCCATGGTGGGTCCTGCTCGCGGCCGCTGCGACCTTTCTGATCGTCCGCGTGATTCAGGCCGAGCCCATTCCGGGCTCAACGCAGTTCTGGATCACGCGGCCGTACAACTGGGCGAGCCTATTGTCGGCCAAGCTTGCTTTCATCGTGTTGTTCGTCAACCTGCCTGTCGCAGTCGCACAACTTGTGGTCTTCCTACGGGAAGGCTTTCCTCTGGCGTCGAATCTGACCGGGCTTGTCTGGGTCGCCTTCCTGACGATCTTCGGTTTGACTCTTCCTGTCGCCTCTTTGGCGGCGCTCTGCCCGGGCCTGATGCAATTTACCCTGTCCGGGATTCTCCTCTATGTGCCCGCCCTTGGCACGGTTTCCTCCATCCGCCTGGACGCCGGACCGAATGAAATCGACTGGATCCGCTATTCGATTGCGGCACTGCCTGTCGGCCTGGTGGCCATCTGGTCCCTCTGGGCGCAGTACCATTCACGCCGGACGATTTCGAACCGCCTGGTTGCGGTCGCAGTAGTGTCTCTCGGCTCGTTTGCAGCGGTGTTGGTGCCTCCCGACTGGACCATGGCCATTCAATCGCAACTGTCGGAAGTCCAATTCGACTCTTCGGTGTTCCGGATCGATTTGGATCCAGCCAATCCACCCCGCCCTCCAGTGACTATGACTCGACAACGAGTTCGCCTGGAATTCCCTTTAGTTGTCGAAAACATTCCAGACAACGCCTTCGTCAAGACCTCGCTCTTCAATGTGATGCTGACCGGAAATGACGGCGAACTCTGGAAACCTCGCAGGGTTTACAGAGGGCCGCCAGGAACATCCTCGGAAAAGAGTCTGGACCAGTGGGTTGGCCTCCCGCAGTCGCTCTTCGACGCATGGCGCGGGGGACCCGTCGAGGTGCGGGGAACGTTCTCTCTGACTGTGTTCGGCGAGCCGCAGGAGGAGACATTCGTCCTCTCGACAGATCCGGTGAATCTCAAACACGGGTTGCAGTGCTATGCCTACGACCTGGCGTCGGAGAAAAGCATCTCCTGTCGCCTGCCGTTCCGATCGCCACCGTTTTTGATGTCGGCCCGGCGCGAGGACGAGATGTTGGGTGACTTCGAACGGAACCCGTCCTATTCACCGTTTCCCGCCGGCATCGATATGAATCGAGTCTGGGAAGGGTGGCTCTTGTTTCGAAAGACCATCGACAGCGATGTTGTCACCTACGACCTGAGGGAGGGCCAGGACGTCACGATGGTTATTCAGGAACCCGTGGCCCATCTCCGAAGGGATTTCAGGGTGGTGATCGACCTTCTGGATTTGATCGAGAATTGAAGGTGTCAGGAGAAAAACCGTGAGCCAGACTATTCACATTCTAAAAAAAGACATCCGACACCTGCGCCTGGAGATCGGCGTGGTCTTTGTGATGGGGATAGCGGTCGCTGGGATCCCACCGAACGCCTTGTCGCTGGGACTGTTGATGGCTGTGGCAGGGGCCTACTTGATCGTCCGCGTGGTTCAGGCCGAACCCATTCCGGGTGACACCCAGTTCTGGATCACGCGGCCGTACCGGTGGACGAGCCTTCTGGCAGCAAAACTGTCGTTCATCGTCTTGTTTGTCAACCTGCCGGTGTTCGGCGCTCAGTTGGTGGTCTTTGTGCGAGATGGTTTCTCTCTGATCCCGAACCTGACCGGCCTGGTGTGGGGTTTTCTCCTGGCCTTTCTCGGAGTCGCAGTACCTGTTGCCGCTCTCTCAGCGCTGACTCCGGGGTTGGTCCAGTTCATTTTGAGTGCAATTCTCTTCTTTGCAATCGCACAAAGCATAGTGGCGGACTTCCGTCTCGATCCCTGGCCGAATGAGGTCGCCTGGATTCGCTTTTCGATCCTGGCCGTTTCTGTCATTCTCATCGCAACCTGGACACTTCTCGAGCAGTATCGAACACGTCGGACGTTTAGAAGTCGCGGGGTTGTTGTGGCGGTGGTCGCCCTGGGATTGGTCGGAGCCTTCTACACACCTCTCGAATGGGGCCTGGCTATCCAATCCCGACTTTCACGAGAGCGATTCGAGTCCACGACGTTCCGGATTGAGTTGGACCCTTCCCTGCCTCCCCGAACCAGGACATCTCTCGGAGAACAACTACTTCGTGTCAACTTGCCTTTCGTGACGCGCAATGTTCCCGATGGCGTCTTATCCAGATCCGCCCTGCACAACCTGACGTTTGTTGGAAGCGACGGGCAACGATGGGAGCCCCCCGCTGTGTTTGGACGACAAATGAGACCCTTCAGAGAAAACATGGCCCGGTCGGTCGGCCTCCCGAAATCTCTCGTCGAAACGTGGCAGGGCAGCCCGGTCACGGTTCGGGGAACGATCTATCTGACGGTGTACGGCAAGGCGCGTGAGGAGACGTTTGTGCTCTCGGAAGATCCGGTGGAGCTACCACACGGGCTGCTGTGCTTCAGTCGGGAAGACTTCCGCGATCTTACGAGTATCCAGTGTCGTTTACCCTTCCGGAGACCGCCATTCGCTATGTCGGTGCGTCTTGGGAACGACAACGTTGGAAGCGTCGCACCGGTTTTCTCCTATTCGCCGTTTCCATCTGGCATAAATCTGAACGCAAGCTGGCAGGGGAGGGTTCTAGAGTCTGGAGCCTTGAATAGACTCCCCGAAGGGGACGTCCCCGATTCGGGACCAGGGACTCGTTTTGAGTACGTCAGCTACGGGCTCGACGAGGGGCAGCAGGTCACGATGATCGTTCGGGACAGGGTGGCGTATCTCCGGCGGGATTTTGAAATGACGATCGACCTGGACGATTTCGTCAGCTTCGACCGCCTCCCGGACGATGCGTCCCAGCGTCAACGGGTCGCTGTACCGGTAGCGGTTCGCGGTGTTCGGCGGCAAGAATAAGCTCCAGCGAGTTTCATTGAGGCCCGGATACGTCCCGGGGCGACAATATTATGTGAGGCGTCAGGGCACAATTATTGTGCCCCTAGCAGGAGAAAAGGTGGGAACAAATGGCTGGACCAGCTTGGAACGAAACCTTCAAGAGTTGGCGGCGGGCTTTGGAAGCGCATCAGTTGACGACGGAGCAATTGGGTGTGCTCGAAGATATGGTCCGTGAGGGCGAGGCCGGAAACGTCAAGACCGCGGCGGACATACGCGACTGGCACGAGAACGTCCTGAATCCGGACGAACACATGTGGGGCTCTTAGGGCCTGCTCAAGAGTAACTTCGCAGAATTGGCGCCCAGATTTCGGTCAGATTCGGTAGCGACCGATTGAACAGACCGGAGGACCAGCAGCCTGTGGCGGAAGTCTGTAGGGTCGCGCGGATGGCTGCCTTCTCAGAACTCCTTCGGCTCGGCAACTTCGCAGCAGTTATCACCACGCCATGCCTCATTGCCGATTACTGCCACCGGCCTGACATTGTTGATCGTCAGCAGGTGGCCGCCTGCGCTATACTTGGCGAGTTCTGACGAGGAAGCCGAACGACTGGAGTGGGTGTTCTTTGCCGGGTACAACCCATACTCCGAGGCGGACCGCCGCCCGGCTTGTAATTAATACGGCAGATTGAATATCTAGATAACTTGCAGCGAGAGATAGGGTTTTGTGGAATCTCCGATGCGACCGCTCCTGGTTTCAGTCCTGTTGGTCAGTTCTAGCGGCCAAGTGACTTCCTGATCGTTCCCAGCTCCCGACGCTCGCTTGAATTACCGAGTTCCTGCCCAAGAGATCCACAATTTCTTCCCTGGACAAATAATGCCATGACAAGAGAACACAACATACCCGCCCCGGAACTGGCAAACATCGACACAAAGGGATTTTGTGCCGATATCGAGAAGCTCAAAACAGAGGTCGGAGGAACTGTTGGCCAAGATGACTTCAGGCATCTGAAAAAGATCGAGAGGTTCGGCCGACTCTTCTCCGTTTTCGGTTTCGCGACTGCGTGGATCGTTCCCAATCCGATATCCGCATTCTGTATCGCAATGGGCACTTTTACTCGTTTGCTGATGTTGCACATGCTCACTCACGGCGGCTACGACAGCATACCGGGGATTCCAAAGAGGTACACGAGCAAATACTTCGCCCTCGGTTGGCGTCGATATGTCGATTGCCTTGAATGGTGGCCGACGGAGGCCTGGCATCGGGAGCACAACGAACTGCATCATTACTACACTGGCGAAAGAACCGATCCGGACTCGGTCGAGCGACTTGGCAGGTTCATCAGAAAGGCCAGGGGTCCGGAGTTCATCAAGTACATTCTCATCTTGCTCTTCCTGCTAACCTGGAAGTTCCTGGCCTATGCACCCAATTCGCTGAGCGTCCTCGACCCGAAGACGAAAGCCCCCATCAAGCCTCAAGAAGTCCAGTACCTCACGCTCAAGAACATCTTCGAGTTCCGCAAGGGAAACGTTCGAGAACTGTGGAAGTCTGGTTACCTGCCATACATCGGGGTTCACTTCGTTCTGATCCCGCTATTGTTTCTTCCTCTTGGCCAGACTGCCGTGCTATTCGTTTTCCTGAACAGAGTCCTTGCGGAGCTGATTACGAATGTTCATGGTGCCATTGCTATTTTCCCGAACCATGCCGGGGACGATCTTTACGCCTTCAAGTTTCATTACAAGAACAAGGAAGAGTTTTACATCACCCAGGTCTTGAGCTCCACAAACTACAAGACAGGCACCGAATTTGTGGACTACATGGCCCTGTGGCTGAACTACCAGGTCGAACACCATCTGTTCCCGGGTTTTACGATGCTCCAGTGCAGGAAAGCCCAACCCCGCGTAAAAGCTCTCTGCCAGAAACATCACGTCCCTTACCGGCAGGAGAGTATTTCTAAGCGAACGGGGCGTCTGATCGAATTCCTGTTGGGGCGACGAGACCTGCGTCAGCTCAAGAGTTTTCCACGCTTTGATTCTGAAGGCGTCGCCTAGGAGCGTGCGAGGCAGAAGAGATCTACTGCGAAAGCAGTAGTATCGGCACTGTGAATCCCGCGTGCACACGCTCGAGCGAACGCTAATTCAGACTCGTGCTTAACGGGCCCCCGGCCTGTGTGAAGAGGCGCAGCGTGCCATCAGACGACTCGGTCGGTGTGTTGCCGAACAGAACAAACTGAGTGGTGTATCCTCCCCCGTTCACGATGTGCGGGAAGAACAGTTCCGCTGACGAGATCGTCGTACTTTCGTCCACCGGTGGGGTCGTCGTGATCAGGAAATCGTCGCGTTCATTAGTTCGTGCACGGAGGCCTACGACTGACAGGCCGGTGGTGGCATCGGTCGTAATCTGCAGGACGCCTTCAATGTCCGCCAGCGATTCAAATCCGGGCAACTGGTTGAGGAACTTCGCCGTCTGGCCGTTTGCCGGAATCGTGAGTGTTGAAGTGCCCAGGAAGGTGCCGGTCAGGTCCGACAGGTTCACCGTTGCCGTCACGGCTACCGCAGACGGGTTTGCGATGGCGACCCCAGTTTGCACTGGACCAGATAACTGGGCGTACATCCTCTGTGAGCGGAACGCCCGCAGTGCCGGAACACCTGCTTCCGACACGGTGACGCCGCCGCTGCTGAACGAAAACACCCCCAGGCCCGATGGTGCGGCATCCGATCCGCTCGGTACGACTCGGATCGAACCTGCCTGAGTGGCCGCAGGCACGCCGTCGGTACTGATCCGGCGGGCCGAACGCGCCGGTATCGAATAGCTGACCTCGGATGCGCTCTGTCCATCGGCCTGGACCGCAACTGGAGCACCTGCGGTTGTCGCGTCGCCCTGGCTGTAGAACCGGACGGTCCCGGCGATGGCATTGTCTGTGGGATTGACCAGAACAACCTGTGTCGTCCACCCGCCGCCGTCTGCGAAGTGGGAGAACGTCAGGGTTTCGTTGACCGCAGGCCGACCGAGGTCGACGATCGGCAAAGTTGTTATGAGGAAATCGGCACGTTCGTTGGTTAATCCGCGAAGTGCAATGGCCGCCACATCGACCGAAGAGCTGAAGGTAAAGGTTCCTTCAAACGTCGCGGCGCCGTTAAACGGACTCTGATTGAGGAACGCCGCGATCTGTCCGTTGGCAGGTATCGTGAACGTATCCGGCGTAGTGCTCGTGCCTGCGGTGTCGGTGAAGAAGAACGTAATGGTTGCGACCTGCTCATTTGGATTCGCAATTGCCACGCCGGTATTCACCGGGCCACTCACGTTCGCAAAAAAACGTGCGCTCCGGAGTCGTGGGGATGCGGTCACTCCCGCTTCGGTGACGAGGACGCCATTCTGCCGGAACCCGAAAATAGCCAAACCTGCCGGAGCCTTGTCGCCGACCGACGGTTCTATACGAACGTAACCTGCAGTCGTTCCTCCGCTGCCGTCTGTGGAGAGAGACCCGCCCCCGCCGGTGGCAACTGTGAATGCCGGTGTCGCCGTCGTCCCTGGCGCCGCACCACCGACAATCGCAAAATTGGCGTCGGACACGTCGAAGAAAACGTTGTCGACAGCTTCCACTTTGATACGTGCCGTACTTGTCGCAACGTCCGGAACTGTCACCGGTGTGGTTCCGGTGTTGGCCGTGTTCGAGACCAGAACGGTCGGGAACGTCAGGCCGCCGTCAGTCGACAATAGAACGTTCACATTTGCGGCACTGACGGGTGCTGCAGTTGTCCCCCCAACATCCCAGGTCACTGTTTCGGAGGCTCCCGCGGCCCAGTTCAGATTGAAATTTGGCTGCTGGACGGCAAACGGCCCGGTATTCGCGTCGACGGCAATGGTGACCAGCGAGTCCGCAACGCCGCCGCCACCTGCACGATTGTCCCTGGCTACGACGCGAAAGTTCAGCGATCGCGCCGTCGTGGGCAGTGATTCACCCGTCACGTAGAGGAAATCCTCCAATGTGTAGGTCTCGGGGGGAACATTTGCGCTGTTCAAGATATGGGGGAGTTGCGGAAACGTTCGCGAAGGGCTGATGCTCGGTGGGAACGATCGAAAAATCGGCCGTGATGCGTCGTCGCCTTCCGGGGGAGCAGCCGTTCCCACATCGACCTGTTCCCAGGTGTAGGTCAGGGCGTCTCCATCAGGATCAGAACCTGTAGCTGTCAGCGTAAACGGTGTGGATCTTGGAATCGTAAAAGCGGCGCCGGCGCTGACGGTTGGTGCCGTGTTGTTGGTCACGATCGTCCCGCCGCACAGCGCGGCATCACCCTGATTGAGGAACGTCCCGATTTCGATCAGCGAACCCGCGTGAAAGTAGTCGTCGGTCCGTGGTTGCAGGTTTGCGTCGTCACATATTCCGGCGTATCCCATGACCGTCGATCCCGATCCAGGCTCAAATGCGGTGGCCGCGTTGCGAGTGGTGCAGTTGCCAAGAGTGCTGTTGTTGAAGCTATGATTTCCGCCGAGTTGGTGCCCGATCTCATGGGCAACGAAATCGATGTCGAAGGCATCTCCGATCGGTTGGTCCAGGGCCGTGGTGCCCTGAGCTTTAAACCCGGTCTCGCACAGGCCCGCACTTGCAAGACCACCCTCGCCAACACCCATGATGTGTCCCAGATCGTAGTTCGCGTCGCCGATCTGGGCATCAACGGCCGCCTGGTTTTCGTCGAGAGAGGCTGCGTCGCCATGGCCCTCGGTACTGAACGGATCTGTAGCAGAGTCGGTATAGATGATTTTGGACTGATCCGCCACCAGCGTGAAGCGAATGGCGAAGTCTCGTTCATACAACAGGTTGACGCGATTCACCGTTGTCACGATCGCTGCCAGTGCCGAGGCAACCGTGCCTCCGTGGAACGCTGTATATTCTCCGGTCGCGGTCATCGCGAGGCGAAACGTCCGAAGCGAGGCCCCGGTGGAAAGCTTGAATTGCTCCAGTCCGACCGTGAATGCTGAAAATACCGACTGCGTGGGTTCGTGCCCGCATACGAATGGCAGCGGAGATACCGGCGTGCTGTCTCGTTTGTAATAGGTGTAGTGCAGCGCCGGGTTCGTCTCGTAGGGTTCTATGATGACCGTGTCGACCGCGGTCATGATCATGCCGTGGAGGCCGGAGGGTGACCAGTCGAATCGCGCGGTGACCGACGGATCATTGATGTCACTGCCGGAATAGGTTTGGAGACCAGGAAACTGCGTGGCGAGTTCCGGTGCCATGATCGGAGACTCCACAATGCGAAAATTCCCGAGAGTCCCATCCGGCATCGGCAGGGTGATTGTCGGCCCGTCTGCAGCCGCGATTGAAAACTCAATCGGTGCGGTCGCAGTTATGGCACTAAGCGCGTCCGTATCCAAGGCCGCGCTCAGGTAGCGAGCCGGCAACTGGCGTCCTCCGGAATCCTCGACAGAGATCGCTGAGGTCTGAACGAAGGTCCAGAGATCGGCCCCCTGTGCCCGTGCCGTCTCTGGCAGTGCGGACGCTAGAATCAGGGACAGAAGAACAGTAAGAATGACGCGATAACTCATGACAGGCACCCCATTGCTTTTTAGAGCTAAGACCACCACTGGCCGACTTGAGAGGCAAAACGCGGCTGATCGCTCAATTCCGAACGTCATCTCCCACGCGAAATCATCAGCCACGACGGTAGGTGAAGCACCGAACATGGCCTGCCAGTAAATTTTCAAAATTCAAGATTGCCACCCCGGGGGGTGGGGACATTGTCACATCAAATGGCTCAACGTCGGGAATATATCGAATGAGCCTGAGGCGCCCCACTGGCTTGGAACGGATCCGCCGCGTCTTCGTCACGATCAACGGGCAGCGCCAGTATCTGTGGCGCAGTGTGTCAAGACGGCACCCGCCTCTTTGTGAGAGTAGAGAAACTGTCACAGTCAGCGAAAGTCGTCCTTCTTGCCGGTTCTAATATTGCAGTCGTCCCGAGTCGTAAGGCATCTGGGACAACGAGGGTAGAAGGGAGGCAGAAGATGACTAATCACCTGAAGTTGGTAGTGGTCCTGGCTCTGTTCCTCGCCACTCCCGGTTGTGTGTCTCATATCGCTGTTCTGAGGGACCCTATGCCCATTCTGAATCGATGGGTCAAACTCGATGCAACATCCCCCGGGACAGGTATCACCGTCCTGCTTCACACCGGAATGACGATTGCGGGCAGTTTTCAAGGATCCAGCGCGGACCGCTTGACAGTCACTACCGAAGAAGCGAACGAAATGAACATTGCAAAGGCGGACGTTATGGAAATCACAGCCATTGGCGCCGACAGCCTCCAGAACGGTGCTCTGTGGGGATTGGGATTCGGCACGCTTGGCGCTCTGGGCGGCGCCCAGCAGGGAGTTGGAACGGCCATAGCGGGCCTGTTGCAACCGTTGATCCTGTACCTGGCCCTCGATTGGCGACACTAGGAACACGAGGTTCTCTACATTGCTCCCTGGGGGCTCGAGGTGCGTGTCGCGTAGGACCATTTCCTGAATCGCGTCGAGGTCGAGGAATAAAGACCGTGCTTGGTCCTGTTTTCGTTTTGCGAGCCCGAAGGGTGGTGGCACAATCGGATCTCCAAGGAGTCCATGACCATGCGTAAAATTTCCGAACGGTGGTTCGTCATTGCGAGCCTCGTCGTCGCCGTTTTCCTCGTTCATGCCGCCACCCTCACCGCCCAGGAATCCGCCGGCTGGGACGTTTCACTTCCTCGGGGTGAGACTCGGGAGATCGATTTCTCCACGACCGAAGGCACGTGGATGTCGGTGGATAGTTCCCCGGACGAATCGTGGATTGTCTTCGATCTGCTCGGCCATATTTACCGCATGGACGCGGAGGGAGGAACCGCACGGGCACTCACCCAGGACAGTGGCATCGCTCTGAACTACCATCCCCGAATCTCGCCGGACGGACAGTTGGTGGCCTTCATATCGGATCGGGGTGGCCAGGACAACCTCTGGGTCATGAACGCCGACGGTTCCGCTGCACGGGCCGTGTTCCACGACCTGAATTCCAGGGCGGTGACGCCGGCCTGGACACCGGATGGGGAGTACATCGTCGTCCGGCGGGACGGCATCGCTCGCGGCGGTGACGGCGAAGACGGCCTCGGGCTCTGGATGCATCACAGGGACGGAGGTGAAGGCGTTCGGCTCGTGGAGGACGGCGCCGCACACTGGCCGTCGGTTTCGCCCGACGGTGGCCACGTGTACTACCACGCCATCGAGGGCGGCCGTGACCGGGATGCGCTCAGTGGCGACTACCAGCTTCGCCGCCTGGACATCCGAAGCGGCCAGATCATCGACATCACCAGCGGTACTTCGCACAGCACCGCTTCGGGTCGTCGTTCCAGTGGCGGCGCGTTCGCACCCGAGATTTCCCCCGACGGCCGCTGGCTTGCCTTCGGGCGCCAGATACCCGACGGCACCGTTTCGTTCAAGGGACAGCGCTTCGGGCCGCGCACCGCGCTGTGGTTGCTGGACCTCGAGACAGGTGTGGAACGGATCGCCCTGGACCCGATCAATATTGCCATCGAAAGCGGTGACAAGAACATGCGTGTTCTGCCCGGTTACGCGTGGTTCAGCGACGGGCGCTCGATTCTCATCAGTGGTGGTGGCGGCATCGGACGTCTTGATGTCGCCTCCGGGGGGGTTACACCAATTCCGTTCGAAGCAAGGGTCCAGCGGACTATTTCGGAACAGGTTTCACAGCCCTTCCGCATCGGGGACGGCCCGTTCGAATCGAAGTTTCTACGCTGGCACACCGGATCGCCCGACGGCGAGACGCTGGCTTTCCAGGCAGTGGGTCGGGTCTGGATTTCGGATCTGCCGGACGGCACGCCCCGCCGCCTGACGCCGGAGTCATTTGAACCTGCACAGGAGTTCGCACCGGCGTGGTCGCCCGACGGACAGTGGGTCGCGTTCACAACGCTGGACGACACCGGGGGCGGGCACCTCTGGAAGGTGGCGGCAGGTGGCGGCGTCCCTGTCCGTCTGACTACGGAATCGGGAGAATACGTGCATCCGGCCTGGAGTGCCGACGGAAGCGAACTGACTGTCGCACGGGGTTCGGGCGCCACGTTCAGGGGACGCACCCTCACCCACAACCCGTGGTGGGATGTCGTCCGTGTTCCTGCAGATGGTGGCGATGCGACCCGGGTCATCCGGGTCGCGCTACCGACGGGAAGTGGTCCCGAGAGAGTTCAGCGCCGGGCAATCCTCGCACCATCCTGGGGCCCGGAAGGTCGAATCTTCTTTCCCGAGATTATTGACGGCGGAACCGCGGTCGTTTCGGTCCAGCCGGACGGCGAGGATCGCCAGGTCCACCTGGTCCTTCCGTCGGCCGACGAGGTTGCCGCCTCACCCGACGGCCGCTGGATCGCCTTCCAGGAAGCCAATGACGTGTTTGTCGCCCCGCTACCGCGAACCGGAGGGGGAGACGCGCCCCTCACGCTTGACCGACGAAGCAGCGGCCTGCCCGTTCGTCAGCTCAGCCAGACCGGTGGCCTGTTCGTTCGATGGCGCGGGTCGAACTCGCTCGAGTTCGGCAGCGGAAACCGGTACTACCGTCACGACCTGGCCGCCGAACGTACCGAATCGTTCGACGTTGGCCTGGCCGTGCCCCGCCGTGATGTTGCCGGCACGGTGGCCCTCACCAATGCGCGCATCGTGACCTTCGCCGGACCAAACAACGACGAGGTTATCGAGAACGGGACCATCGTCGTGACCGGGCCACGCATTTCCTGTGTCGGCGATTGCGACACGAGCGGTGCCGATCGTGTGATCGGCGCATCCGGCCGTACGATCATCCCCGGCTTTGTCGACATGCACTCGCACCACCACCGGGAGCACCGCGGCTACCGGCCCCTGCGGGACTATGAGGTCGGTATCTACCTCGCCTACGGCGTCACGACCAGCCTGGACAATTCCATGTGGGCGCAGAACATCTTCCCCACGGCCGAGTTGATCGAGACCGGGCGCATGATCGGTCCCCGCACGTTCAGCACGGGGGACCCCCTTCCGTTCGGCGAACTGACCAGCCGGGAGGCGACAGCCGAGCAAATCGACCGGCTTAAGTCCTGGGGCGCGGTATCGCTGAAGCAGCACTCGCATCCCAGACGTGACCGGCGACAATGGATTGCCGACGTTGCACGTGAGAAAGGGATCATGCTGACAGCCGAGGGCTACGACCTGGAGTACAACCTCGGCCACGCGATGGACGGCTATTCCGGATGGGAGCACCCCTTGAGCGTCATTCCCATCTACTCCGACGTTGCAAAGTTTTTCGCCGAGGCGGGTATCGTCTATTCGAACCCCTTCATCTTCGACAGCCCCACCGCAGCCAACGTGGAATACTGGTATGCCGAATCTGATGTCTGGAAGCAGGAGAAGCAGCGTCGCTGGATGCCGTGGCGGATGACCACGTTCCTCCGCCGTCGCATGCTGCGACCCGACACGGACTATAGCTTCCCGCTGATCGCACAGGGGCTTGCCGATATCCTTGCCGCAGGCGGTCGCGGCGCTCTGGGTGGGCACGGCGAGCACCACGGCACCAGCATTCACTGGGAAATCTGGATGGCCTCGTCCGCCCTGGGCCCGATGGGCGCTCTGCGGACCGTGACGCTTGGCAGCGCCTCCTTTCTGGGTGCGGACCGGGACCTGGGTACTCTGGAGGTCGGGAAGCTCGCCGACCTGATCGTGCTCAACCAGAACCCGCTCGAAAACATCCGCAACACGATGGACATCCGGTACGTCATGAAAGGCGGCGTCCTTTACGAGGACGACACCCTGGATGAGATCTGGCCTGAGGATCGCCCGTTCGGACCCTACTACTGGGTCGACGAAGACGCCCAGCGAACCGACGACCGGCCCGTCGGTTCCTGGCCGCCGGGGTAGGGTGGTCGGGGGTGGGGGACGAGACTTCGGGCGGCCGACTCGGTTAGAGCCCGGAGGGATCGCGTGCGCGGGTGAACCAGACGGCAGCCACGTTTTTTCTTGACTCAAAAAGTGTGTCACCGTCGCAGGGGGAGCCAGAACGCTAATTCTGGGACGGAGGCACAACTCTAGTAACTCTCGCTGTATCAGCAGTTAGAATAATTAAGCCCCCGTCCCCGAACTAGTTCCCCGCACTGCCCCGAATCAGTTCCCTGCGAGGTTGCCGAGGTCGAAGACTATCCTCATCAATTCTGTCGGCCCGGCGGGCGCCCGCGAAGGGACGCCCACGTCGCTTCTGGCGGCGTCCATCGGAGATAGTAGTCGTATCTACGGGACAGGGCACCGGTGTCGTGGTTGAAATGGGTGACACTCGTGCCTGCCCCCATCGTCTTTAAGGCACTGGATTTTCGTGAGGATTCGGTCGCGGGGTGAGGCCGGCTGCTGCTCTAACTCAGCTCTCACTTAAGGTGTTGAGGGCTCTGCTCCCTAATCCTCCTATGTCCCTTTCACCCTGGGCCCTGAATCGGTGCTATCGAGGGCGGGCAGAGCAGATCTTGCGTGGTCGCACCCGAGAGCAACGGCTATAATCGGAAGGAAGGAGATCGAGTATCATGAGCACCACCCAGCATTCATACGTCCCAACGGCCAGGGAACAGGCCTTTCTGGATACCGTTGAGAGCCCCCGATACGACCGGCAAACCGTCAATGGCCTGGCTCCCTTCCTGAATGACCGCCCCCCGGAATTTGCCCAGGGTTTTTATTCGAGTGATGAAATCGAGGCACTACGACTCTTGAAGGGTACCGAGCGTGACGTGGAAGCGCGCATGCCCGTCAAGATGACGCGACACTACTTCGACCTGGCCAGGAGGAGCCAGCCCCTCCAGCGAATCGTTAAGGCCAGCCCGGACGAGACGCTCAGTCTGCATGGTTCCGAGGATCCGGGCTATCAGATGGACTACAGCCCGGTCGAGGGGCTGTTGCACAAGTACGAGATGGGCCTCATGTACGTCATCTCGACCTGCTCGGCCCACTGCCGCTTCTGTTACCGGGAGGAGTTGATCAGCCGTAAGCAGATCGAGCGTCAGGACGGGACCGTCGCCAAGAAGGGCCTGGCCCAGATAGGAGCCATCACCGACTATGTCCGCACCCACAACAAGCTGGTGGCAGAACATGGCGGACGGCATCCCGAGTCGGGGCGCGAGAAACTGCGCGAGATGCTGCTCTCTGGTGGCGACCCCATGGTGCTGCCCAATGACAGGCTCGCCGCCTGGCTGGGTGCGCTGGCCGAAGCCGGCATTGAGTCGATACGGCTCGGCACCAAGGAACTGTCGTTCTACCCCGATCGCTTCGATGAGACCTTCATGGCGATGATCGACCGCTTCCACGAGACCTATCCCGACGTGGGCCTGCGACTGATGGTGCACTTCAACCATCCGGACGAGTTCCTCGAGAAGGACGAGCAGGGCAAATACCTCGCGGAGGCATCGGGAGCCCTCAAGTGGATCCCGAGCACCAGACGTGCCATGGACGGCATCGTGTCACGGGGTTGGATCAGCGTTGAGAATCAGTCCCCTATCATCAAGGACATCAACGATGATCCGGACGCGCTCCGCATCATGCAGCGTGCGATCAAACAGGTTGGCGCCGAGAATCATTACTTCTTCTGCGGCCGTGATATCGTGGCCCACAAGGCCTTCAATGTGCCGATCGAACGCGCCTGGAAGGTCTTGAACGAGTCGCAAAAAGGCCTCTCTGGAGTCGAAACGCACGCCCGTCTCTCCATAACCCACTACAAGGGCAAGACCGAGGTGTCATCGGTGACCAACGAGCCCATTCCGGGAGTTGCTGGAACTGAGCACGGTGTGGTGATCTTCAAGATTCTACGCAACGCCGCCGGGGCACCCGACCGTGGGAAAGTTTGCATCGTCGGTCGCAACCCTGATGCGATCTGGTTCGATGGCTATGCCGACCGTGTCATCTACGACGAGGCCGGCCTATTTGAGTACGCACGTGTCAAGGCCACTGACGTCGCAGAGTTGGCCGCCGCGCAATCGGATGCGACCTCCTAGCAGCCCACCGAGGTCAACAAGCAAATGATTGATAAGCAAGTGCGTAGTGTCGCCGATGCGGTGACAGACATATTCGACGGTGCAACCGTCATGGTCGGTGGGTTTGGAGAGGCTGGAAGCCCAATCGAGCTGATTCATGCCCTCATCGACCAGGGCGCTACGAACCTTACCGTGGTCAACAACAACACGGGCAGCGGAGAGGTCGGCCTGGCGGCTCTCATCAAGGCCGGCCGTGTGTCGAAGATGATTTGTTCCTTTCCCCGCTCCACGAACTCAACCGTCTTTCCCGAGCTCTACCGAAGCGGTGCCATGCGGCTTGAGCTGGTGCCGCAGGGAACTCTGGCCGAGCGCATCCGCGCCGCTGGTGCAGGCATTCCGGCCTTCTACACACCCACCTCGGTGGGCACTCCCCTCGAAGAAGGCAAGGAACGTCGCACCTTCAGCGGGCGCGAGTATGTGCTCGAACACGGTCTGTCCGCCGACTTCGCACTGCTCAAGGCCCGGGCAGCAGACCGCTACGGCAACATGCTCTACAACAAGACCGCTCGAAACTTTGCTCCGATCATGGCCATGGCAGCCAGGACAACGATTGTGCAGACCGCCGCTGTGGTTGCTGCGGGCGAGCTTGATCCCGAGGCGATCATAACTCCCGGCATCTTTGTTAACCGTGTCGTCACGGTCAGCGATCCTGCCCACGAGTCCGTGCTGGTCGCCAAGGGCGTGACCTACCCATGAGCACCACGGACAAGACGATTGGACTCACGCGCGACGAGATGGCACAGCGTGTAGCGCTCGACATCCCGGACGGCTCCTATGTGAACCTCGGTATCGGCATTCCCGAACGCATCACCCAGTTCGTTCCCGCCGGACGCGAGCTGATCTATCAGACCGAAAACGGCCTGCTTGGTATGGGGCCGAACCCGGAGCCGGGAAAGGGCGACCCGGAGTTGATCAACGCTGGCAAGCGTCAGGTGACCGCTATCCCGGGTGCCGCCTACTTCCATCACGGCGACAGCTTCGCCATGATTCGCGGCGGCCACATCGATGTCTGCGTGCTCGGTGCGCTACAGGTTTCCGAGAGGGGCGACCTGGCTAACTGGTCCACCGGGGCACCTGATGCCATCCCGGCTGTAGGCGGTGCGATGGATCTGGTGGCTGGTGTCAAGACGGTCTATGTCATCACGCAGCACTGCACGAAGAAGGGCGAGCCAAAGCTGGTCGCCTCCTGCAGCTTCCCACTGACCGGCCCGGGGGTCGTCGATCGCATCTACACCGAACTGGCTGTAATCGAGCCCACGCCCGAGGGATTTCAGCTGCTGGAGCTCAGCCCGGGGATAAGCCTTAACTACGTTCAGGAACGAACCGGTGCCAGGTTGCTTCCGATCGCCGAGAGTCAAACGACAGGACCCAGTGAATAGTCAGCACGATCACTCGTTGAGCGCGGCTCTTTACGAGCGTGCACTTAAGATCCTGCCCGGTGGCGTAAGCCGCAATACCGTCTTGCGCGATCCGTATCCCGTGTATGCCGATTTTGCCAAGGGCTGCCGCGTGACGGATGTCGAGGGTGTGGTGCGGCTTGATTTCGCCAATAATATGGCCTCGCTGATTCACGGTCACTGCCATCCTGCGATCGTGGCCGCGGTAACCGAACAGCTCGCCAAGGGCACAGCTTTTACGCTGGCCACGGAAGTAGAGATTCGCTACGCGGAGTATCTTGCCAGCCGGAATGCCGCCTTTGAAAGGATTCGCTTCGTGAACTCGGGAACCGAAGCGTTGATGGCGGTCTTGAAGGCTTCGCGTGCATTCACTGGTCGTCCCAAGGTTGCCAAGGTGGAAGGTGCCTATCATGGCCAGTACGACCATGCCGAGGTCAGCCAAACCTCGAATCCCTCCAACTGGGGAAGCGTCGAGAAGCCGGCAAGCGTGCCGGTGGCCCATGGGACGCCAGCGTCCACTCTGGCCGATGTGGTCGTCATTCCGTTCAACGATCCCGAACGTGCCGTAGCGATCCTCAACGAGCACAAGGGCGAGTTGGCCTGCGTATTGCTCGACCTGATGCCCCATCGTGTAGGACTCCGGCCTGCCGATCCGGAGTTCGTCGCGGCATTGCGTGACTGGACCCACGAGGCTGGGGCGTTGCTGGTCCTGGACGAGGTGATCACCTTCCGCTCGGAGTTTGGCGGCGCCCAGTCCTGGTATGACATCACTCCAGACCTGACCGCAATGGGCAAGTTCATCGGCGGGGGCTTTCCCGTGGGCGCCATCGCAGGCCGAAGGGAAGTCATGGATGTCATGAACCCACTGTCGGACAAGATGCTGTTTCCGCACTCAGGGACCTTCTCAGCCAATCCGATCACGATGACCGCCGGTCTGGTGGCCATGGAATTGTTTGACGAGGCGGCCGTCGCCAGGGTGAACGCACTGGCAAAACGTGCCATTCGGGGCATCGAAGACGCGATCCGTTCGGTGGGAATCAAGGCGTGCGTGACGGGGGGAGGTTCGATTTTCCGCGTGCACTTCAAGGAACATCCACCGGCGAATTATCGTCAGGCGTTCATGAGCCCGGACGAGAATCGTCAACTGGGAATAATGCTTGATCATCTGTTTGAGCAAGGTTTCATCATGATCAACACTTGCTCGGCCACCCTGTCAACAGCCATGGGTGAGTCCGAGATAGACTCCCTCGTGACCGCCATGGAGGGCGGGTTTAGAAAGCTGGCGGAGACGTCATAGTGTTGATCGGTAGTGAGACCAGGGGGGGTAGGCAAACCCACGGGTCCCCCTGGTTAGACTCTGGGTGGATTCAGTTGGTACCCCTGGCCTGGGCAAGGGCGAGAAATCTTTCCAGACCCTCTGCCTGACGTGCTGCTCTTCGAAGTCTGACGAGCTTGTCCTGTTGGGTGGTCGTCAACACGTTGTTGAAGGCTACTCTGAACTGTTCGTTTGCGGCCTTGATGGCCTGTCTGATGGCATTTGCCGCGAGCACGGCATTACCGACATCAGTTGCGCTGGCGCCCTGATTGATCGCGGCCGCGGTTCTCTCGGAGGCCTCTCGGAGAGAAGCCTTCAAAACCTTCAGGTTCTCTTTGTGGGCAGCCTGCTGGGCTCTGATCGCGACAACTTGTGCTTCGGTCAAACGCAAAACCCTCTGGAGTTTTTCAAGTGGCTTGATTTTTCTCGTTCGCACCCTGTCACTGGTTTCCTGAGTCGACGCTGCCCGAACGGGGAAGCCTCCCGGACCGGGCTCCCCACGCGGGGCTCCATTCGCCACCGCTGGTAACGCCAAAGCCGCGAACATCGAGGCAACCAAGAGGTTTCTGTAGTTCATGTTCTTGCTCTCCATTGTATTTGCGTTTTCTGCTGGGCGTCCGCCTGGCATCAGGCGATCCGGCCCACTCTGTGAACTAAGGCAGGAAGCACACCGTAGGTTCAAACGATGCAAGAGCTCCCAGGATAGAATGTCGCGATATAGTCTAACCGCTTTGGAACCTGTAGTCAGCAACAGTTGGGACCGAACGGAGGTTTCCATGCTCAAGGCCTTTGCCACACATCCAGAACACCCAGGACACTTTGCTGCCGGCAACAACGCTCCTCATTAACACCCCGCCCCACTGCCGATAGCATCTCCTCACAACTGATCTCGCTGGAGGCCGCCGTGAAGAGATCGATCTGACCGTCGTCCTGCTCTTGGCACTGCCACTTCCCCTGATGGCTCCAGAAGACCAGTACTTCGACTCCGACGGCGTGCGCATCCGCTACATCGTGCAAGGAACTGGCGAGCCGATCAGCCTTGGGTGCAGCCTCACGGATGACATCGAGGAAAACTCGATCGACACCGATGTATTTGCGTCAATTCGGGGACTGCGCCAACTCGGGGACGGAGGCACAACTCTAATAAATGGGGACAGGCACCTATGTCCCTCTTTTTGTCGCATGTTCTTAAGTCGTTGAATTGATGGTCGATAAAATAGGGACATAGGTGTGGGGTGAACCCCTCCGTTGAGACAATTCCTAT
>CAZOZZ010000060.1:0-21181 GCA_964584435.1 uncultured Solibacteraceae bacterium
CGTACATCAAGTAATTATCAACAATTTGATGTACGTCAAACCAGGCAGGTTCACTCTCTTGAGAAATGCGGGCTAGCCGGATACTCCGCCTCCCCAATCGCCAGATCACAAGCCGCCAGCAACCAGATCTGATGCGTCATCTCCACAATGTTATATGCCCGACTATCCACCCAAAAATTCAAATCCCCTGACCCTCTCAACGGGTTGTCCGCCTCAAACCCACTAAAAGTCACCACCTTCAACCCCTCACCCTTCGCATACCTCGCCCCATTAACAATATTCGGCGACTTCCCGCTCGAGGAGATCAAGATCACCAGATCCCCCTTATCCGCATAAAACTCCACAGCCTTCTCAACCCACCGCTCATACCCATAGTCATTCGCAAAACAGGTAATCATGCTCGGATCGCCAAAACAGACCGAGCGAAGCCCCGCATTCTTCGTCAAGTCAACCGCACAGTGACTCGCAATCGCCCCGCTCCCCCCATTCCCCCCAATCAAGATCTTCCCACCCGCTTCGGTCACCGCCCGCATCTCATCCCTCAACTGAATAATCTGTCCCGACGTGTCTTGCCCGAACAGCGACTTCCTGTAAAGATCAAAATACGCCGCCAACCACTCCCTGTCCCCGTTCAATCCCTCACCCATTTAAACGTCCCCTTCTCTTCCCATTAATCCGCGAAATCTGCGTAATCCGCGTAAAGACTCCGACTTCCCCACCCATCCGCGAAACCCGCGTCACCTGAACCGAACCGTGAAATTACTATTCACCGTACTTGTTGGATACGACTGCGCCAGCGTAAACACGTTTCCGCTCGTAAACGGTTGGTTCATCGGTTCCGCATACACCGTATAAGTACCCGCACTCAATCCCTGTATCGTAAACTCCCCATTCGGATCCGTAACAGCACTGGCCGTCGCCTGCCCATTCGAATCCACCGCAACCACCAACGCACCAAAAACGGCGACGTTCGCAGTTGTCCTCACCGTCCCACTCAACGTCCCCAAAGAGGCAAACGATATCGCCGGATAAATCGTCGAGATCCCGATCTGGTCATCAACCTGCGTGGTCCGTGGGAAACTCACCCCCGAAACAACAGTCGGAAACATCGTCGAAGACAGGATGTTGGAATGATCGAGGCCCAGCAGGTGCCCCACCTCGTGAGTGGCGACTGATCCCAGGTCGAGCGTGCCCGCCGGAGTGGTCTGGCTTGTGCTGAAGTTCGTCTGAGGATTAAACATGATGTCGGCTTCGAGGATCTGTCCTTGAAATTCGATAGTCCGTCCAAATTCATCCTGCCCTGTGGTCGTGAAGGAGAACGTTGAGGTCAACCCGAGCGCACTGGAACTGAAATCCCCCGAAGTGACGTTAGTCGTGATCACATTGATCTGATCGAACCCGGGCTTGACAGACGCGGTGGTTGCCGTTCCTTCCGTAAAACTGATCAAAGCGGTCGAGACGTCCACCCACTGTTCGAACGACTCCCTGAAAACGACCGCCTGTTCCCGTGATCCCGTGATGTTCGTCCCGACCGTCGGATTCATTTGCCATGTGATCGGAAACGCACCCGTGGCCCACTTGATAGCAGTCACACTACCGTCAATCAGGATCGTCTGAGGTATGTACGCGACAGTGGGAGTGGTTGCCACAAGAACCAGGAGCAGGATAAGCACTTTCCTCATCGGACCAACTCCCGGATCTTGTTCTTGAACTCTTCGAGCGGAACCCTATTCATCATCGACGCCCCGCTCAACAACCCGGTCTTGGTGTTCAACAGATCGACCCCGCTGATATTCGAAATCGCCGAGTCCTCCGCGATCACATATTTCCCCTGGCTGAGTCCCACAATCTGAAAGGTCCCATTCCCGGAGTCTTCGAGGAAGACGATCACCCCCGCTCCCACATCGAACCCCGGCATTCCCGAGACCGTCATCACCAGCGATCCCACGCTTCCACCAAGTTGTTTGATCAACAGCGACCGCCGCGATTCCCCCTTCAAGACCTCGTCCACGCCAATCGAAATATACGTATAGATGACCCGCCGATCGCTGTCCCACTGACTGTAAACAGCCTCAGCCCTCCCCTGAACGATCGTGTCCGCTCCGGCCACCAGTCCTTCAAGATCCATCTGAACGACCACGCTCCCAAACAGCGAGCCAACGCAGAGGAGCCCCGCCATTGCTGCAGCCGCCCAGACGGTCCCTAACAGCCTGCCAAACCGCTTGATTCTATCCATAATTATGATCCTCACGACCGACTGCTAACCTACCATGCGAGTCCCAAGCAGAGTACCCGAAAAAAGCGAGCAGCAAGCAGCGGGCAGCGAATAGCCTTTCGTGCCAATCGTCAATCGCCAAAGCGGTCCTCCGTGGATTCCAGAAGCCAAGAGCTAACAGCCAACAGCCAGGGCTATACTGCCCGTAGCCCTTTCACACTCAGAGTATTGAAATGGAAATGACACCTGAAGAACGGTTCACCAAAATCGAGAATTCTTTGAACACTATGGCGGAATTTGAGGCTCTCATGATGGGGCGTCAGGACCGTCACGACAGAGACATTCAAGACCTCCGCGACATGCAGAAGAGCATGACGCTTGCCATTACCCAAGTCGCCAAAGAGCACCGCCGAACAGAGAAAGCGCAGCAAGTCACCGAACAAAAGCTGAACGCACTGATCGACACAGTAGATCGGATCATCGGTAAGCCGGGCGACCACACGCCTTAGAAAACCTGCGAGCAGGTGTCACCTCCCCCTCGCGACAAAGTTCCAGGTGAGAGTGTACGGGTGGCCGTCCCTGGCCACCCTCCCGGCAAGCCCGGCAGTCACCCACGAAGAAACACCCGCCCCCGCAACATGCTCAATCCCCACACTCACGAAAAGAGAACCCACCAGATCTCGCATAGACGATTCGAGCCTGATCGCCCAAACCGCCCCTTGGAGCCCAACAGCCAGAAGCCAACACCTTCCCGCTCACATGCTACAATCCCACCAGCCCTTCCTTTCCGTTGAGGAAACCCACATGCCGAAAGCCAGGATTACACTTACAAGCTTTCACCAACTGCTGCAAGATCACACCGCGCGATTCGAGTCCTCCGACCGACGCCAGGAGAGAATCATCGCCCAACTCGTTCTTGTCAAAGAGCAACTCAACGAGCACTCTGGCATCCTCAAGCTGCTGCAAGAGCGTGTCGAGCTACTCTACGGAGCTGTCGACAACTTCGAAGTCCGCACCGACCGTTTCGAACAGGAGTACCTAATGATCACAGCCGCCCTCCGCCGCCTCGAAGACCGCTTCGATTCCCTGGAAGCCGAAAAGCTCAGAACCCGCATCGCATCCCTGGAAACCCGAGTCAGAGCCCTCGAATCCGATAAGCGTCAATAGCTAGAAGCCCAAAAGCCAACAGCTATTCACAAATCCACCATACGCCAATCGCTCCTCCACCCGAGCTCATGCCACAAAGCGGGCCGCAAATTGCAACCACTTCTGCCGGGAGATCTCATTTAGATCAGCGACTGAATGGATTCAGCCAAACCAGCGGTGCGCTGCACCAACGAAAAATCGAATCCTACTGATTCGCGGATAAAAAGTCGTGATAGACCCCGACTTGGCAGACTTGCTGACAGCCAATAGCCAACAGCTCAAGAATGAAAGACTACCACCAACTCAAAGTCTGGCAGACTGCCCACTCCCTGACCCTGACCGTCTACAAGCTCACCCGCTCCTTCCCGAAGGAAGAGCTGTACGGCCTCACCTCTCAAATCCGCCGCTCAGCCGCCTCCGTGCCTGCCAACCTCGCCGAAGGTTGTGGACGCGAAGGAGACGCCGAACTCGCCCGTTTCTGTTCGATCGCCAGCGGTTCAGCCAGCGAACTCGAGTATCATCTTCTCCTGGCCCGCGACTTGAACCTGATCCCGCCCGACGTCTATGCCCAAACTGAATCCCAGGTCGGTCAACTCCGCCGCATGCTGAACGTATTCATTCAGAGGTTACGAACGAGCCGACAAAGTGGCTAGATCTTATCGGCTAGTACCCAACAGCCAACGCTCCCTTTGGTGCTATACTCGAAGTCGGCCTTTCCTCAACGAAAGGCATGCCGTCTATGAACCCCGAAGAAATCAAACGCACCATGGATTTCATCCTCCAAAGTCAGGCTGATTCAGTCGTAGGTTTGGACCGCTTGGCGGAGAGAGACGAGCGACTCCACGCACAAATCGATGGTTTGGTTTCGGCGACACGTGATCTCCTGACCATCAGCCGTCACGTGCTCGACCGTCTCGACCGTTTGGAAGGCGAAGCCAGCTGACCAAATCACATCGCGCCGCCGTTACGCGGGGATGTCGATCGGCTTGGCCGTGAAGAAAGTTCGATAACCTCTCGCGGGTCTCCATTCCCCACTCCGGCCTTCACTTCTTCCCGGGGGGGACCGCTCCCAACTCCTCACCCGCCCTCCGAAAGCCAAGAGCTAACAGCCAAAAAGCTACTTAACAATAATCCCCCCCGAAAGCACCGAAGTGTCCAAGTTGGAATTCGTCACAATCACCGTCCTCGGCCCCAACGCCGCGTTCGCCGAAACCGAAACAGCTATAAACATGTTGTTCCCCGAAAACGAAATATTGGCGAACGCAAACCCGCCCCCGCTTACGCTAAGAGTCGATCCGTTGGCCTGGCTGATCCCCGGCCCTGATATGATCAGATCCGTCACCTGTCCCCGCGTCAACTCTACGCTGCTGGCAGCGAACGAGATTCCCGAGAACCGATCTCCCGCACCAATGCCGGTGACGTTGAGACTCCCTGCCGGCGTCGGCACATAGATGTCGACGCCGGTGGTAGTCTGCCCGGCGGCGACCGTTACCGAACTCTGGACCAGCTCTGTGGAAGAAGCGGTCACCGCCAGTATCTGCGCCGCGGAACTTGTCCCACCCGACTGCACAAGAACCGACCCGCTGATTGCCGTCGAAGGCACGGCAACTGTCAACGTCGTAGCGGTCGCTGTGTCGGCCGTGACGCTCGTCGTCCCGCTGGCCGCCGCAAAAACGACCGTGTTGTTCGCGCTCGTCGCGTTGAACCCACTGCCACTCAGCGTCAGCGTGCCCCCCCTCGAGATCGTCGTCGGCGACAGGGAATCCAGCGTAATCGTTCCGGCCGGGCCCGGCGGTGTATACGTGATACCCGTCGCCAGTGCCCCCGGAGCGACGTTCGAAAGCAGTGCCAGGTTCGAGAGGAAAAACAACTCGATTCCGAACAAAGGTACGCCGTTGGTCGTCCTCACGAACACGAACCCCCCATTAGTCTGGGCATTCGAAATCCATGGATCATTGAGCAGCCTCGCGATCTTCACGCCCGGAGCCAGCGTGAAAGCTGCGGCCGGTGAGTCCAGGGCGCCCCCGATAAGTGCCCCGGCCGGATCCATCGCATAGATTTCAACATTCGCCGGTGAACTGGACGTGTTGAGCAGCGCTACGCCTGTAAGCCACCCCGTCGCTTGTGCGATGTGAGCAAAGAGCATTTCCGTCAAAGGCGCCACCTGCGCCGGCACGATTCCCAGGCCCCCGGCTGTCGAGTCCGCGTAGGCGACAAACCCCGTCACGGCAGACGTGCTGGTCACCTGAACCCACCCGTCCTGGAACGCGCTGGAGGAGAAGCCAAACAGTGTTTCAGCCGATTCCCGAAGCGACCCGTTTGCCGCAATCGTGCGTGGGACCGATGTTGACGCACCGGTCAGCGGATTGAACGTGATCGTGACGTTGTTGCTTGTCGACGTCAGGTTCGTCACGCCAATCTGCGTCAACCAATTGCCGCCTCCGCCGGAACCGCTGATCACGTGCGCAAAATTCAATTCTATCGCCGTTCCGGATGCATCGACGCCGTTGACAGCACCCCAGGATGGGCTTACAAGGAACCCGTTTACGATAGCTGTCGCGCTGATCGACGTTACCCCCGTCATCCGAACATGTGTCGCCTGCGTCAGATCAACCCCGGAGAACAACGCCGATGCCGCCGACTGGAACACGCCCATTCCCGCAATCGGCTCGGTCGCCGATCCAAGTTCCGTCCCGTCAGCCTGTCGAAGGGATATGGTGACCGTTACTGGAGTGCCGGCCGTGTTAGCGATATTCATCTCGGTGTCCGAAGCCACGAGCGGAAAGACCAGATCAATGGCCGACGGCGCAGCTTCCGCTCCATCCGTAAAGGTTGTGAAGTCACCCCCCAGCCAGAACCCCTGAAGGCCGGTCGAATCGCTGGTCAATTGAATCCAGCCTGAACCCGCTGCCCCAGGGAACAACTCCGACCCGAGCTTGGCGAGCTGCCCCCCGGCCGCAACTGTCTGCGTGTCGGTCGCCAGCGTCGACCCATCGGTACCGCGCAGCGTAAATGTGGCTGACGCGGAAGAGCTGCCCGGGTTGACGACCGCGAAACCCGTACTTCCAAGGTCCGAGGGCGTAAACGCCCTCGGGAAGTTGAGTGTCGATTGTGCGGTCACATCGAGTGCAAAGGCACCACACAACATCGTAGCCAGCAGTAGGAAACATCCTTTTCGTTTCAAACGTCCTCCAATTCTCAAGTTGGCGCATATCGTACCGGTAGGGCGTTGCGGCTTCAATCGGTTTCGGTGTTCCGGGCTCGACCGGACGCAGCAACAGTGCCGAAACAGTCCTTCGGCAAAGGGATCAAGACTCCCAGTTGGCATCGTCGTACCCTGCAAAGCCAGGGATATCCACGGCGAACCCGAACGCTGACAATCCAAGAGCTAATGACCCCAACGCTTTTCGCGTATACTACCAAAGAGCCCTTTCCGCCGACAGAGACAGGTACACCAATGCCCCCTGACGAATTAGACCGTACGATAGATTTTATCCTCAAAAACCAAGCCGATGCGGCCCTCCGAATGGATAGGCTTGAGAAAAGCCAGGATCGGGTGGATGCGCAGATTGATGGCCTGACGGAACGGATCAATAATCTCACGGCGATCTTCAGCAACCTGGTATCAACGACCAGCGACCCGGTGTTGACGACTGGCGACCTGGTGTCGACTACGAACACGTTGGTATCAATCACCAGCGATCTGGCATCGACTATCGACACGCTCGTATCGACCACCGGTGATTTGACCGGTGTCAGCCGCCATCTCTTGACAACGCAGGGCGAGTTGGTTGAGTCCAACCGCATTCTAGGTCAGCTGGCGGCACACCAATCCCAGCGTCTCGACCGTCTTGAGGACCAAACCCGTTGACCTGCTCAGATTGACCAGGATTCTCCAATTCCAGGGCGGCCGGGTGACGCAACGTTCGAGGTAGCTTGGCCACTTCCCGTGGTCGGAGTCCCCAGAGCTTTGTGGTTCCAGTTGTCGAGGTTAGGATATTAATTGTGCCGAACTCCCACTCCCTATCGTCGCGCCCGTCTATAAGCCGCCTCAGCGGCAAGTCAGTCGTCGTGACCGGAGCCGGTGGCTTCATCGGAAGTCACCTGACAGAACGTCTCGTCGAGATTGGTGCCAAGGTGCTGGCTTTTGTTCACTATCGTTCAGATGGCAGCCGAGGCTGGCTTGATGACTCGCATTGTCGTAACGAAATTGAATTCGTGGCCGGCGACGTCAGGGATCCCGATTCCGTTCGACGGGCGACTCGAGACCGGGATATCATCTTTCACCTGGCTGCACTGATTGGGATCCCCTATTCGTACCAGGCTCCCCGTTCCTATGTTGCGACCAACATCAATGGGACGCTGAACGTCCTCCAGGCAGCGAGGGATTTCCAGATCGAACGAGTCGTCCACACCTCGACAAGTGAAGTCTATGGAACCGCGCAATACGTGCCGATTGACGAAGAGCACCCCCTCCAGGGACAGTCGCCGTATTCTGCGTCCAAGGTAGGCGCCGACAAGATGGCGGAGGCTTTCCACCAATCGTTCGAATTGCCCGTTGTGACCGTCCGGCCGTTTAATACGTTCGGACCTCGCCAGTCCGCGCGTGCCGTGATTCCGACGATCATTAGTCAGTCCTTGATGCGGGAAGTCGTAAGAATCGGCAGCGAGCATCCGACCCGCGATTTCAATTTCGTCGGGAACACGGTAGATGGGTTTCTTTCGGCCGCGGTTTCGGACAAAGCGGTCGGTCGCACCGTGAATCTGGGATCTGGCAAAGAAATTTCCATTGGGGAACTCGCCAGAAGAATCGTTGGTCTCGTTGGGAATGACATTCGCGTCGAGCACGAGGCCGCCCGCACCCGCCCGGAGGGAAGCGAAGTAGACCGTTTATTGGCTGGGGTGAAGTTGGCTGAGGAAGTACTCGACTGGACGCCAGAGATCTCTTTCGAGGAAGGCCTTCAGTCTACGATCGACTGGGTGTCGGAGAATATGGACAGGTATCGGCCTGACGAGTACCAAGTGTAAATATCGGGGATGACGGCCGGCACTCCCCTCGCTTTTTCGATCACGCCCCAGCCCCCGCAGCCTTCTCACACCGACGGTGACGTTGATACTACTCCGGCCAAGGTCGGGTCTGATTGTCCTGCAGTCGAGCGTGATCCGAAACGCTTGGACTCATCGCGTCACGGGATTCTGCTGGCCGTGGGATACCCTGATTTCACCGCACAATCGCCGGGTCTTGACCGGCTTAGGTGCATCGAAGATGTCGGGTCGTTCGTGGAATCATTTTAGCTCAGCAACAATAACAGGAAACGAGATCAGACCCTTCTTTTCGATCGTTAATCTTGATTTATGGATGTCTTGCGGGTTCTACCTGATGCTGTATTTGTCATCTAAGCATATCGGATAAACGTGTCAGAAATCAGGAAGTGCCAACGGGCTGCCGTCCGGGTACCAAACTAGCAAATAGCCAAGTCTGTTGTAAGTCAACGAGAATACCCTAGAATGATTTGGTGCTGAGATGCCTGATTGGGACCTCGGCTCTCCGACAAACCGTATTGTTTTTGACTGCTGAGGAGGGGAGTAAATGATACAGCCTGTTCGAATCGGTGATCGATTAATCGGTCAAGGCCATGCCTGTTTCATCATCGCTGAGGCAGGGGTGAACCACAATGGCGACTTGGCGACAGGCCACAAACTGATCGATGCCGCTGTCGAAGCTGGTGCCGACGCAGTCAAATTTCAAAGTTTCTTCGCCAAAGAATTAGTGACTCCAGCAGCGACCAAGGCGGACTACCAAGTTGAGACAACCGGGATGGCGGGTGGGCAGACCACGATGCTTCAGGAGTTGGAACTGACGCTTGAAGGGCAGGCTGAATTGAAAACGCACTGCGACGAAGCTGGAATCCTCTACCTTTGCACACCATATGAAAATTACAGTACGGATATGTTGGAACAAATTGGGGTAGGTGCCTTCAAAATAGCCTCCACCGATACGAACAATATTCCCTTTTTGAGACACGTCGCGACCAAAGGGCGCCCCGTTATTATTTCGACAGGGATGTCAACGCTGGCGGAGGTCGAGTTGGCCATAGAGACGTTACGTCCGAGTCTTCGTGACAAGATTATAATCCTGCATTGCACGTCCGAATACCCTGCACCGATCGGAGAAGTCAATCTCGGCGTGATCGCCACGATGCGCCAGGCATTTGCCTGCCCTACGGGTTACTCAGATCATACCGAGGGTATCGGTGTGGCCCCCTGGGCAGTAGCCGCTGGAGCCTGTCTAATCGAGAAACACTTTACCCTGGACAGAAACTCCCCGGGTCCCGATCATAGGGCATCACTTGAACCAGATGAACTTTCGTCTCTCGTTCGCACCCTCAAGAATGTGGAAGTGGCAATGGGGGACGGCGTGAAGCGAGTGATGCCCGCCGAGCAAAAGAACAAGCCGCTAATGCAAAAGAGTCTAGTTGCCCGCCGGCTCATTCGCGCTGGCGAAGTCATTGATGAAATTGATTTGGCCGCGAAGCGTCCGGCTTTGGGGCTGCAGCCTTACTGGTTCGACCGCGTTGTGGGAAAACGAGCAGCGAAGGACATCCCGGCAGATGCGTTGATCCAGTTGTCGAGTATTGATTGGGCGGAGTAATCAGAGAAGACGAGATGCCCGACCTTGGCCAGACGAAGATAGTGATCGCCGCATATGGGGTTCCCGGGATAATGGCTGTTGAGGGCCTGTTTGCGTTCGGCTTGATGCCGCATCAACTCTTCGTTGTCACCTACGGCTCTGATGAACGGAACAGGCCGTTCCTGGAATTCTTGGGAGCCCATGACATAGAAACGGTCGACTTCCCCGCGAGATCCGATGAAGCTTTCGAGTGGATGCGGAAGATCCAGCCTGACGCCCTGTTTAGTTTCCACTATAGACATCGAATTCCGGCTCGACTGCTCGACCTCCCGCTGTACGGCTGCATTAACCTTCACCCCTCTTTGCTGCCGCATTACAGAGGATGCTTTTCCGCCCCGTGGGTGATCATCAACGGTGAGGAGACAACGGGATACACCTACCACCGGATGGTTGAAGGATTCGACGCAGGCAACGTTATCTTGCAAGAGAGAATACCGGTGAGAAACGAGGACACAGGATTCTCTCTTTTTCACAGGTTGATTGTCGAAGGAATCAAATCGTTCGAAAAGGTTTTTGTGAAAGCTGTTGTGCAACACGACAAGGAAACTCCGCAGCCGGACGGTGGGAGCTATTACCCTCGCCAGGTCCCTCATGGTGGTGCTATCGATCCGAGTTGGGACAAATCCAGAGTCGACCGCTTTATCAGAGCGATGCAGTTTCCTCCCTACAAGGGTGCGATTGTTGACGTAGCTGGGAATGAGGTTGAAGTGACTTCGTTAGAGGAATACCGGCGTGTAACGTCTTGTCTTCGATCCCAGCAGTGATTTGTACTGAAACGAAGCGATTGCTCTCACTGGCAATCTAGCAGCATCTGTCAGCGAGCAGTTTCAACGCGGCCCGCCGTGAACAGGGATTGTCGGACTTGTGCGACTCATTACGCGACACCGTTCCGACATTTCCGATCGCTACTTCGAACCAAGATGCGAGCTTTTCACGCTTTTTGGGTCAGATTGACGTTGGATGCCACAGCCCACACCGGTTCGAGGCCGCTTGTCTAGACGGATATCGGCAATTCGGGCGGCAAACATGCGCAGTTCCTCCAGTTGTTAGTTCCGTTTGGGCAGTCTGCTCGCGTGATTAGTTTGAGTCTCGACCTGGTTGCGGGTTGGCAGTGTCAGTTGAACGCCTGAGAAGAGAGTCGAGGCTGCGGACTGAAGAAAACGCATTCCGGCAATCGTTTGCGTCGCGGACCAAAGTGCTGCCCTGTCCCCATGCCGAAGGGAGTCGAGATTGATGTCGGTATCCGACGCGACAAGCGAAAAGGTCAGGTTGGTGGCGGATGGCGCGGTTTCGGCACCATCCATAGAGGTTGTGGAATCGCCACCGAGCGAGAAACCCTGGAGACCGGTTGTGGCGTACGATAGGCGGTTGAACTAGGGAGGTTCCCAACGAGTGACATTGACAGGCGACAACCAGCAGCCAATTGACTCCCTCTCCCCTTACCTCCCCTTGCTGCGCAACATACTTGTTGAGGCTGGGGCAATAGCAATGAGGTACTTTCGGACGCCCCTCGACGTCAGTGCGAAGCCGGACGGGTCGCCGGTGACTGTCGCGGACACCGAGGTAAACGAGTTTCTCCACAAAGCTCTCAAAGAACTACTACCCTCGGCTGGCTGGCTGTCGGAAGAGAGTGCGAATGCCCCTGAGCGGCTCCTGTCGGATTGGGTCTGGGTAGTTGATCCGGTGGATGGGACTAAAGAATATGTCCGAGGAAGTCCCGAGTTCGCTGTTTCCGTTGGGTTGGTTTACAAACATCAGCCCGTCCTGGGCGGAGTGCTGAACCCTGCAACCGGAGAAGGCGGTGTTGGTGCCCAGACTGAAACGGTTTTCTGGGGGATGACGGGCCGCGAGAATCCGGCTGTCGAACTCGAAGAAACCCGTGTCAGCGTCAGCCGCACTGAGCTTGAAGACGGTGTTGTGACTCCCTACGCCGGCCTCGTCGGGTCCCTGGTGCCGGTTGGCAGCATCGCGTACAAACTGCTCCGCGTCGCCGGGGGCGTCGATGACCTGACGTTTTCGGTCCAACCGAAGAACGAATGGGATGTTTGCGGCGGTGTGGCGTTGCTCCAGGCGGTGGGTAAGGTGTATCGCCGCTTCGATGGCCGCAGCAACGTTTTTAATCAGGAGTCCCAGCGCATCCCTTCCGGCGCCGTGGCAACCGACTCCATTCTGGCCGACCGGTTTCTCGAGGCCCGCCTGCCCCTGACGAAGGCACGGTTGCGGGGAAGCGGTGAGCCGGAGGCTTCCGCGATAGACCCTTCACGTTAGCCTGTAGCGGATCGAAACTTTGTCTGTGGAACTGTGTTCCGATCTCCCTATCCCGATCGATTGGGACGGATGTCAGAATGGATCATGTAGGCAGCAGTGTTCATCAAGACGTCTCTGGTTATGTCCAATTTCGACACCAGTGGAATGGAGGTGAATCTTTTTGACGCTCGACAACTCTCAGATCGCAATCTCATCGCCATTCCTGCCTCCTCTCAAAGCGCAGGACGGTAGCGACTGTGACGGCAACCATCCTGAGCCATCTCAAGGCTTCCCATACGCAGGAATCTCTGGTTGACGCGAAACTTGCGCGGGTTTGTCTGATGTTACTAATAATTGCGCGTAACACATTGTGAGGCATACAATTCTGTCAGTCTATGGTGTAGAATATGCGCCGCAAACTGGTTCAGCCCAACTGTCACTGCGTGAGCCTCCATCGTGGCGTAAGCCGTGTTATAGCAACTAGTTGTCTCCAAACGAGCTGGGGCTGACCGGCTAGGTGTGCAGAGCAGGCGTCGCTCAATGCCCGCCGCCCCCAAGCTTGACCCGCTCGCCAACGCCGCGTTAGAGTTGTCACCCGTTGAGACAAAGAAAGATCGCCGACTAAAGCGATCTGCGCAAACGGCTTCGGCGTCTCCGAGGCCTCAAACTCCAGCCCCAGAGAAAAGGAGTCGCATGAACAAGAGTTCGAAAGCTACTAGAAGGTATGGTGCCACTCGTCAGGGAGGTTCTCCATGTCAGTAGAGGAGCCGCCGATTCCAACCTCCACGATCATCCCCCTGGAAGATCCTTTTAAAGACGCGAGGGGCTACATCCAGAATCTTGTCCACCGCCCTCTTGGGAGTGCAGTGCTTATTTTCTCGGAAAAGGGAAGCTTGCGTGCCGAGCATTGGCATAAGGAAGACTTTCATTTCTGCCATCTGCTTTCCGGTTCACTTCTGTACCTGGAACGGCCTGTAGGGAGTCGTGAGCTGCCAGTTGTGACAAGAGTAGAGGCCGGCCAGCTCTTCTTTACCCCTCCTAACGTAGAGCACAGCATGTACTTTACCGAAGCAAGCACGTTTCTCACTCTGGGGAAGCTTTCGCGCACGCACGAAGCCTACGAGGCCGACCTCGTACGCCTGACGGACAAGCTTACCGAGATTCCGACGATCCGGGATACTTATATTGTCCCAACGCAGTCTTCGGGTTCGTCGCCTGATGTCGACTCTGGTTCCACAGCCGAGGTGGCGCCGTGACGGACACAGATCACGGTACCAGCGTTTGAACCAGAAGGTGACCTGCGCGCCAAAGCTGGTATGCCGATTGTGCGGCTCTGCCGCGCTCGCACCGGCGCTGACCCTGACTCCCACGCCTCCGGCTAACGCCTTTGTCCCGGCTCCGGTCGAGCAGGAGTGCTTTCCGCTGGAAGTCCGGGTCTGCGAAAGTTGTGGCCACGCTCAACTCGGGCATGTGGTGGATGCCGAGCTACTCTTCAGCGACTACCGCTACGTGTCGGGAACCTCCCCGGTGTTCCGCAAACATTTCGAGGACTACGCGAAGGCTGCGAGCGAACGCGTGAGTTTGAGACCGGGCCAGCTTGTCTGCGAGATTGGTTCAAACGACGGCACGTTGCTCAAGTGTTTCCCCGATTCGAGGACACTGGGTGTGGAACCCGCTGTGGAGATCGCCAGGGAGGCGAACGAGTCCGGCATTTCTACAATCAACGAGTTCTTCAGTAAGCAACTTGCAAACGGTATTCGGGGCGACCATGGGCTGGCGACCCTCATATTCGCGAACAACGTGATGGCGCACATCGACGACCTCGGATCGGTTCTGGGCGGCGTGAAGGCGCTACTTGCCCCCGACGGACTCTTTGTGATCGAGGTGCAGTACCTCGGCGATTTGTTGCGAGACGGCCTCTTTGACATGATCTATTTCGAACATGTCGACTACCACGCCGTCAGCCCGCTGGTCCCGTTCTTTTTGAGTCACGGACTGCAACTCGTTGATGTCGAGCACGTCGGTACGCACGGCGGGTCGATTCGCTGTTACGTAAGCCACGAGCACGGGGAGGGTGACCCTCAGACGTCGAATATCGATAAGTTCTGCCGGAGCGAATCGGAAAGCGGTCTGCTGACGGTGAGGCCATGGAAAGCCCTGCAGGAAAAAATAGACAAACGAAAACAGGAACTGCGAGACCTGCTCACCGGTCTAAAGGCGGATGGTCGTACCATCGTAGGCTACGGCGCGCCGGCGAAGCTCACGACCCTGCTCTACACTTTTGAGATCGGCCCTGATATTCTCGACTACGTGGTCGACGACAGCCCACTCAAGATAGGCCTGTACACTCCTGGACTTCATATCCCTGTTCGTTCGCCGGCTGTGCTTTATGAGGACGAGGCCAATCGTCCCGATGCGATTCTGGTCTGCGCATGGAACTTTTCGAAGGCGATTATCGCCAAGCACAGCGCCCTCGGTGGGGTGTCCTGGATTTCGCCTCTTCCGGAACTGACGGTGACCCCTTGAGCGCCATAATCGACGTTCTTCCCGTTGTCGAAATGCTCGGTGAGTCAGCTCACGAGTTGAGCGGCAAGAAACTCCTCTGGACCGGCACTAACGGTTTTCTCGGTCGCTGGGTTCTGCGTGTGATCTCGCACCTCAATACCAACGTGCTCGCCGTGCCATGCGAGCTTTCCGCTGTGGACCTGGCGTGTCCGTCGATAGAAGAACGCGAGAGCGTCCTCGACTCCGGGAACATCACTTACCATGCCCACGATCTGACCCGCAGGCTGGAGGGGTGTGACAGATCGTTCGATTACGTCGTGCACATGGCTGGTATTGCCAGCCCTCATCACTATAAAACGAAGCCTCTCGAGACCATTGACGTGGCCCTTGAGGGCAGCAGGGGCGCGCTTGAGATCGCGAGGCGAGACACCTCAAGGTACCTGTTCTGTTCGTCGTCCGAAGTGTACCAGACCGCAGATGTGAACCCGACACCAGAGACCTACGTCGGAGCTATCCCCTCCGACAATAGCCGCTCCTGCTACGATGTATCGAAGCTGATGGGCGAAACTCTCGCCCACACCTACCACTCGCAGTTCGGTGTCAATACCGGTACGATTCGCATCTTCAACAGCATCGGCCCGGGCCTGGCCGAGCGAGACCATCGTATTCTTTCGCGGATCGCCAGTTCCGTGGTGCGGGGCAAGAAGTTGCAGGTCTTCTCGAACGGCGTTCTGCCCTCCCGAACCTACTGTCCCACGGCAAATACGGTTGCTGGAATGTTTCTGTCGTTGCTCAAAGGCAAGCCAGCCGCGACGTACAACATCGGAGTGGATTCTCCGGAGTTGACAGTAGTCGAGCTTATCGAGCGCATCAGGGAAGCCACGGGGATCAAAGTCGACTGGGATCTGGTGGCCGCACCCGAAGTCTACACAACAGAGCCCATGCGTCGATGCCCGGACGTTTCCAAAGCGCGGAGGGAACTGGGCTACGACCCGCGGGTGACGCTCGATGAAGGGCTACGATCATTCTTTGACTGGGCGATGGAAGAGTACGGAAAAGAGCCGCTGGATTGACGCGGTCGTTTGCGGAAACCCCGGTGTGCCTCACAAGCATTTGATGAAGATTGGCGTGGTCGGCCTTGGAGACTGGTCGTTCAACATCTTCAAATCCCTGCCGCCTGGCGCCGACGTTGTCGGCGTACTCACACGCCGCCCGGATGCGCCGGACCTGGTCCCCCGGGCCTGTCGAGTTCTCACCGAATTTGAATCACTGGCAGCCCTCGACATCGACGGCGTCATCGTTGCGAACGAGGCGAGCAAGCATGTGCACACCCTGCGCATGATCTGGGCTCACGCGCCGCGGATGCCGGTGTTCGTCGAAAAACCCGTCGGTATGAGTTTGCCGGACGTGGAGGAATTGTCACTCGAGAGATCGAGGCGTGGCGACTCGATCTTCCTTGTCGATCACGTGCAACTGTTCAACTGCAATCTCCAGAGGATAAAGGACCGCCTTGAGGGAATTCCACCGAAAACGATTCGGGGCCTCGACGGGAACATGGGGCCATTCCGTGTGGATTGTAATGCACTTTGGGACTACGGACCCCACGCTGTCGCCATTGCGCTTTATTTGACGGGATTTCCGCAGCCCCCCGATAGTGTTCGTGTTCTGGATGCTCGGCTGAAGCGAGACGAGAGAGGTGTGACTGTTGAATTTGACCTGCAGATCGGGACGACAACCGTGGCGAACCTGTCGGTGGGTAACAATGCGAAGGAGAAGACCCGGCACTACAGCGTTCACTCGACGGATGGTACGAAGTTTATCTTCGACGGGCTCAAGCAAAGCGAACCCCCACCGCTCAGCGCCGTGCTCCGGGACTTCTGTGACGCAATCAGGGTCGGGGCTGCACCGTTGCGGGACGCACGCTGGGGTTGGTCCTTGCCCCTGGAAGTGACGCGCGTACTCTGCGACATTGAAGGTGTGCTGGAGAGCCGCGGTACACCGCTCCAGTGACGTCCGAATGTCCATCTGTCTCCCGTCACCACTTGATCCTTTTACTTGGCCGCCCGGGTGTTTCGTTCGATTGAAAGTAGAAAAACTTCAATGCGTAGAAAAACCATAACAACTCACGCAATGTTCCACGACCCCGATTTTTCCTCCACGCAGAGTCTCGACCGGAAACAAGAAGAACGAGTCGTCTGGTACAACGCCAGGGTGGGGCATCGCGAGATCCAGATAGAGGAAGTGCCTTGCCTTTGTGGGTCGGACTGCTTTGATATCGTCACAAACTTCGACCGAAATCGGGCGGCCCAACGCGTGGTCTTGTGTTGCGACTGTGGTTTGATGCGATGCAGCCCGAGGCTCACACCGGCGTCCTACAAATGGTTCTATGAGAGCGATTTCTTTCTTGAGGTTTATACGCCGGGCTTGCTAGAGACTGTTAGCCCAGAGCGATATGTGGCGGAAGCCAGGAAACGGGAACCTCTGCGACAACGGGCTATCGATGGCATCGACGCGGGCCAGATTCGTTCCGTGGCCGAGGTGGGGTGTGCATCGGGGTTGAATGTCTACGGATTTCACCTGGACGGTCTGGACGTGTGGGGTTGTGATCCGAGCCCACACATGATCGGCGTGGGGCGGGAGATGGGCCTGGACCTCCACCAGGGGTCCACCGAGAAACTGGGTGATAGAAGATTCGACCTGATCATATTGTCGCATGTGCTGGAGCACATGCTGGATCCGATCCTTGAAATGACACGGCTCAAGGAGGCCCTGTCAGAAATCGGGGCGATTTACGTCGAAGTTCCCGATGCTAGGGTGTTTTGCCTAGGTGCTCTTCAATCAGCCCATACCTACTACTTCACGCCCCGGCAGCTTACCTCGATAGCGTCGGCCATTGGTCTCAGCCCCGTTTCGGAGAACCTTGTCGATGGTGGCCATTTTGGCATGGTGTTCGTGCCGGCCCCCCCCCTCCGCAGTGACTATCGACGGAGAATACGAGAAGATGAAGACAATAGTCCAGAGCTATGACCGCCTACAGTACCGAAAAGACGTCTTACGGAAACTCGGGTTGTTCCAAGTCGGTCGAGCGGTCTCCAAGATGTTTCGTGGCAGCCCCACGCGAGAGTGATACGCCGGCGAATCTGGACCGCGCTGGGACGTTCGATTGAGACGAGCGCCTCTCAGATCTGTGTAGATGCGGAATGTCAAAGCGGGAAATTGCCTCGTGATATGCGCCTGTCACGTACTCTTTGGTTCGGTTGAGGGATTGAGGACGATCCCGGAACAGATCGGTCTACTTGTTCGAACTTGCTGGGTCGAATTAAACAGAATCAATACCATCGGCCGACACGTTGGTCTGGAGAAATGCCGATTGGTAATTTCGTTGTCATGGGGAACACGTCCAACCTCCCTCCCGAAGTCGGATCTGACCGCTGGTGATGCAGAACCACGAAATTAGCGTGTGCGTTGTGAGTATTCCTTCCCTACGTCCTGTCTGAGGTGAACGTGTTGTCCTTTTTGCTGGGAGCCATCGCCGCTGCCATCGTTATCGAGGCTGTTATCGTCGCCTTGATAGTCTGGCTGAGGCAAAAGTGCGACTGGCTTATCATTGGCAAAGATCGATTGCCGGATATCGATAAGGCCGGATTGAACGCTTTCATGGAGCATGGCTGGGACGCGGAACTCGGCTGGGTACGAAAGCCCAACACTCGTCATGGCGAAATGGGCCGGAACGGAGTCCGCACCTCATACAGCCTTGATCTCTACGGCGCTCGACTCAATCCGGGATTCGAGCATCGTCCGATAGAAGTTCTGGCCTACGGGGATTCCTATACGTTCGCTCGGCAGGTCAATAACGACCAGGCCTGGCCACACGTGCTGTCAGCCTCTTTGAATGTCAACGTGGCCAATTTTGGCGTAGGCAACTACGGCCTGGATCAGGCGTTTTTGCGGCTGCAGCGTGAGTTTGATGACCACCCTGCGTCTGTGGTCGTGATGGGGCTTGTTCCTGAAACCATGTGCAGGGTCTTGGCGTATTGGAAACATTTCAGCGAATATGGCAATACTTTTGGCTTTAAGCCCCGGTTTGTTCTAGAAGATGGCGAACTGAAACTCATACCAAACGTCATCGATTCGCCTGAAAAATTCTTTCAAGTTCGTGAGTACTTTTCCCACCTGTCAAGCAACGACTACTTTTACAAAACGAAGTTTTCTCGCGACCTGCTCACCTTCCCGTATACGTGGTCCATTTTGCGGAGCTCCAAGCGCAACATACCGATGATCGGTGCGGCCCTTCTGGACCGGTTGGGGGCCACCGAGGGTGCCGCATTTGAACGCGTGATGCGGCGAAACATCGAGATCACATCAAGATTGTACAGGGATCCGGATGCCGTGCTGCTCTTTACATCCATATGCCGCCGGTTCATCGAATTCTGTCGAGAAAGAAAGGCCGAGCCTGTGCTGGTGATGATGCCGCAACTTATGGATATCGAACGGATCCGAATGAACGATCATTACTACAAACCGGTCCTTGACGATCTTGCTGATGAAATGACGGTTGTCGACTTGGCCCCGGCGTTGGTGGCTCGGGACGAAGTCGGTTCACTTTTTATCAATGATCGGTACGGCGGGCACATGTCTACTGAAGGGAATCAGATTATTGCCGGCGTCCTGGATTCCGTTTGCCGCAACCTGCTACACCGAACGAACTGATGAGTCGTCGTGCCCGTTGCGAAACGAGCGTCCGAGCTTGTGAAACCGTTTGTCCAGATGAACAGATAGCTTCTCCGGTGATCGGCCAGGCACACCTTGGAGCAGGCCAGTTTGCACGACCAGACCCGACGCCAACTCGAAGGAGTCCTGGCTCTGAGAAAGCCTCATGCCTCCAGGAAGGCGATGGATAGCACGTCGCACAGAAACCCTACTACGAGGCGTAAGAAGCGGAAATAAATTGCAAGTTGGAACAAGAAGCGACCTGGCAAGAAACCTGGTATTCCTGGATGGCCTTCCCAGATGTGGGAAGGGGATTCTTTCTGCCATCCTTCCCTCACTGGCTACAGCAGAGCACTTTCACATCAACTATCTCATCGATCAGATCATCCCCTTGCTTTACCTGGGAAAAATCTCGGTTGATGGTGCAAGAATCCTTCTGCAGACCACCCTGAATGAGATCTGCTACAACAACTTCCTGGGCAGGAACTCGAATTTTCGACATGATGATTTGACAGGTGTCCACCAGTATCGGGAACCGAAGGTCTATTTTGCGAGATTATCAAAGCCCGACGGTGAAGCCGTTGCGGAAGAAGCAAGACAGTCGACCAACTTTATTCCTTTTCAGACTCATGACCTGTTGACGAACCTGGATCTGCTGGATGCGATGGAACTGGACTACAGGATGATAGCTTTCTTCCGGGATCCCGTGGATACGGCTTATTCCTGGCAAACGTGGGGGCTGGGTGATCGCTATGGAGAAGATCCAAGGATATTTGAAATTAAGATCATGCATAAAGAGCAATATGTCCCATGGCTTGCCTGCCAGCAGGAAGATAAATGGCTCTCAATGAATACTTACGAAAGATCCTGTCACTTCACGGTCGATCTGATAAAGAAGGCCATTGGGCAATATAAGACGGCGTCCAATCCAGAGAAGATCCTGTTGCTCACATTTGAAGAATTCGTCACTGAGACGGAAAGTGAAATGAAAAGGATTTGTCACTTCCTGGACACCTCTGAATCGTCCTCAACACCAAAAGCCCTGGCGACGGCACGCTGTCCCAGGACAATCCTGATGGCGTCCAGGGATGACAAGTTGAAAGAGTTCAAAGCTAATGTGGATGCTGAGATCTATGAAGATCTTGTAGAACTTTCGAACGCGTACCTGGTCCAGGTACACGGCCTGAAGCCGGACTTCAGGGACGGGCGTTCGTGAGATCGACGAAGGCAGAGGGATGACACCCCTTGCAAGCAATCGGACTGGCGAGAGCTCCGTGCGTCTGAGAATGGGCCGTAAGTGTGCCGCTGATTGTCAGCGATCAGCCCGTCACCAAGACATTTGAATGTGTGAACGAGCAAGTTTGTTTCTGCCGTTCCTGATTCCCCTGCTACAAGCTTTATCAAGGTAAGGACGAGTAATGGCGAAGATTTTCTGGTGTAAGAATTGTTTGAATATGTCCACACGAAACCGGTTGACATTTGATGGCCGGGGCTGGTGTAGCGCCTGCCAGTGGATGGAAACGAAACAGACGTTGGACTGGTCCGAAAGACTGGACGAATTGAATCGGTTCCTGGACAAACATCGTTCACGGGACGGCGGTTTTGATTGCATCGTCCCGGTAAGTGGTGGGAAGGATGGCGCCTACGTTGCCTATACTCTGAAACAT
>CAZOZZ010000061.1:0-21140 GCA_964584435.1 uncultured Solibacteraceae bacterium
ACACAGGAGAGTTGTGCCTACTTGACAGAGGAGTCCAGATACGAAGACACGAAGTAAACCAAAAACACACGAAGAAGACTCTATTCATGTCGGCTTCGTGCCCTTCGTGTCTTCCTGTTGAAAAAAAAGGCCCGCCGAGCGCGGGCCTTGCAGTCTTAAATGGACACTGTTCTAGATCTTGACGGTCAGGACCGGTCGTTCCAGCTTCGCGAGCACCTTGTCGGTCGTTGACCCGACGAAATGCTTCTCAACAGGACCGTATCCATGCGCACCCAGCACAACCATGTCGACGTCGTTCATCTCTGCCCGTGCGGCGATATTGTCGACTGCGGATCCTTCTTCAACCAGGCGGTGAACCGTCGGATCGTTCACGTACTGATGAGGGGTCAGATTCTCGAGCTGGGTTTCTGCCCATGTTCTCATCTTGGCTGTTGCGTCCGTGAAGTGGCCTTGCCGGATGCCGAACTTGATCGCACTGGTTAGTTCGATGACGTAGAGCAGGTAGATTTCGCAATCGAACAACTGCTTCAACTCAAACGCATAATCAACGGCTTTCTTTGAATGTTCCGAAAAATCGGTAGTTACGAGGATGCTCGAGACCTTGCGCAGCGGCTGGACACCGTTGCCATTGCCGTTTTTGGGTACTGCGAGCACGGGCCGTTCGGTCGCTCGGATCACCGGCCCCGTAACGACACCTTTCGCCGGGCCCATGACGACGATGTCTACCATTTCCTTATCGGCAAGCTCGACGATCGCCTTGGCCGGTTTGCCTTCCGAAATCACGTTCCTGAACGAGATTTGCCCCTTCACCTCTTCCGGGATGATGCGCTCCATCTCCGTTTCCACATACATGTCCATATATTTCTGCATTTCGTGGATGTCAAACAGCGTGGTCCAGTGGGGGTGCTTTTCGAAGTAGGTGCTGACGACATGCTGGACGATTACTTCGCCTTTCTGGACGTCAGCGAGGCGGACCGCGTGCTGCAATGCGTGGTCTGCGCCCTTCGAGAAGTCCGTCGGGAACAGAACTTTGTGAAAGGATGTCATAAGGTTTTCCTCCCATGCAGCCCGGGTACAACTCAATAGCGTGGCGAATCCTCGTTGTGTCCAACAGGGGGGCTGACTTCCCGCTCTGACACAACTCTCTTCGCCAAACCTCGCACATTTACAAGGTCTGCCCAAGCTGGTGCAATGGATGTACCAAATTCGAGTTCGACTGAAGAATTCGCTAACGCCAGACGCATCAACGTTCAAGCACGAAGTGGAAATGAGCCGAACCGAGGCAAGTCTCTGGGTGGGCTGCCTTTATGACAGACGGGGGGGCCGTCGCGGATAGGTCTCGGGACAAACTGTCGAGCGAGAAGGAGCCCGCTTGGGGGTGAGCGGGCTCCTTAGTGCTGCCGATCGCTACTGTATGTTCAACGTTCGGGAAACGGTCCCTCCCTTCACGCTGTCATAGGTGATGGTGATCTCTCCGGTGCCTCGAACCAGATACTGCATCGTTCTCGTAGTCTGACCCGGTTGGCCGTTGCGAATCATGATTCGCTTGAGATCGTTCTGGTCGATGATGTTCGTCACGCCGGGCCTGTACTTGGAAACTTCCTTGTTATCGATCCAGCTTGCCGAAATAACCTCCACGTCACCCTCAAGCGTCAGCAGATCCGGTCGGACGACGTTGTTCTCAGCCGCCCGCGTCGTTATCGTCGGAATCACTTTGGGATTGCTGACATCGATCCACACCTTGAACACCTTGTCACCGGAGCCGGAGCTGCCGCCAACCGGCTCGACGTTCGTCTCACCCAGACGCATCTTCGGCATCTGATCGGCCTGATAGAGGGTGAATGCCATGTTCCTGTGGGCCAGCTCTTCGTTCATGAAACGGGGAGGGATTCGCCCTCTCATCTTCTGAAAGGTGCCGCCGAGTTCCACAGGTCCGAACTGCGGATGATCGAATTCGGTCCAGTCCATGAACTCATCACCGAACTCCAGGAAGTCGTCGAAGAAATAATTGGCGGTCTGCCCGCTGATGGGGCTATCGGGGTCCTCCTGCTGTGCCTTTAAATCCGGGCTGTTGAAGTACTGGCCACCGTTCCAGAGTTCGTTGGCAAACGAGACGATGCCGAGGCCATCGTTCGTCCAGTCCGTCATACCGCCGTGCACGGTGTAGAGTCCGCTCCAGATGACGATATATCGATAGTAGGGCAGCATCCGCTCCCCGTTCCGACCCAGCTCGTCATAGACCGCGATGTCGTCCGCAGGATAGGTCCCCTGCCATTCGGCTCCCGGTCCACGGAGGATCATTCCACCGGAATTGTGAAAGGACTGTACGCCGGCGATGTTGGGATGGGCCATCAGAAACTCGTTGATGGCACGTGAGTCGGGAAGCTGGAACGGATAGTCCATCGACCCGCCCTGTATGTAGTCCGGCTGCCAGTCGGAGGCCCAATTCCGGTTGGGGTCGTAGCCGCCCGGGGCATCCTCGTTCAGACGCCCGTCACCATCGTTGTCGATGCCTTCCTGGCCGAGCAGTATGTAATCGCCCGTCTCGCCCGGTGGCACCGGCTCCATGATCCGAGGATCCCGGCGACTGATGCGGTGGGTGCCATTGCCCGGCACATACTTCCGAATCTGTTCGATCACGTTGTTGCCGTTCAGGTCATCGGCGGGATCCTCTTCGAACAGCCCATCGCCATCATTGTCGACGGGCACGTGAGCCGAACGTGCGGACGCACCGGTGCCCTCCATGAAATACTGACGGCCGTCGGGATTGACGGTCGGAACTATGTAGAACACACGTTCATCGACAAGCTGGGTGATCTGTTCGATCCGTCCGTAGTTTTCCATCAGGTACCAGATCGTGTAGAGCGCGACCTCTGCGCCCTGGATCTCGTTGCCGTGGATGTTGGCTTCGATGTACATCGCGGCCTTGCTCATCTCGGGGCCGGTGTCGGGATTGTTTATGGTCATCAACATCAGGTCGTGGCCGTCGTAGCTCTTCCCGATCGATTCCAGTTTCAAGAACTTGGGCCAGGCCTCCTCGAGGCGTTCCATGTCCGCCTTTAACTCCGGCACGTCGTGCCACCGGTTGATGTCGATCTTCACTTTGAATTGGGGATCCGAGGCACTCTGCCCGGAGGCGACGGGTACCATCAGAAGCCCTGTTACGAACACGGCAATCAGGGTCCTTATTGGGTTTTCAGAATTAATCGACGAGTTCTCTCTCGTAGCCTGTGATTTGATCGCCTGGGCTTTCATCGGCCACCCCCTTCTCCGAGCACCAGCTCGGCCGTGTCCGAGCCACCCTTCTGGGCAACGACTCGGAGTTCGATCCTCTGTCCGGGATCTCCATTGATAATCCATTCGAACTTCTCGCGAGCACCCGACCCATCCAGAGCCTGGAAGTAGTTCGTCTTGGTATTGCCCGAAATGATCGCGCCGGGGTCCACTCCCAGTTGAACCATCGTTGGCCGGACCGCGCGAGACACAACGCCGTGCGCCATGGACGTGGGAAGAAAACCGGCATTCTCGACTTCCGCGGTGATTCGATAAATCCCTCCTCCGTGATCGACGACCTCTGTTCGGGCAATTCGAACACGTGAGAAGATAGAGCTGAGATACAGAACAAACTCCGCATGAGAAGCGCCAAGTTCGGCGATGCCGGAAGCGGGTGGGTTGGCCAGGGCATACGGCTTAAAACCACCGATCTCGACCTCGCCCAACTCGGGATGGTCGAAGCTGCTCCACTCGACAAACCCGTCCACCCCCTGGCTTTCCATCCAGGCAAGCATCCCGGCGTCGACCGCACCACCTCCGTTTCCACCAGCCCCCTGCCCTGCTCCGGCCACCGGGCCGCCTCTACCTCCACGGCCACGGCCGCCGCGCGCTCCAGGGGTGCCCGCTTCGGAACCCGGAGCATCGGCGGAGGCGCCGGCACCACCTCTACCGCCACGACGTCCTGCGGGTGCATCTTGCGGGGAGGAAATGCCCCAGCCAGGTGTCGTGAACGAGGGAACCCCGAACTGGTAATAGCCGTACTGGAAGAATGCACCTTGGGGGCTGCGAACCGGCGGCTGTTGTCGAATCCCCGTTAGTTCTACGTATTTTTCACTGACCGCACTGAAATAGGCAACGTCTTCGGTATTGACGGTCGTAGATGGACGCCTGCCAGCTGGCCGTTGGGGACCTCCCCCACCACCACCTCTTCCTCTGCCGCCACGGCCTCCACCACCACCTCTCCCGAACCCCCGTCGTCCGCGGCTGGGTCGCGCGAACAACCCGACGCCGGACGCCGGGTCGGTACTGGCTGAGGCAAACTCCAGCATGTCGACCAGCCGGTCCGAGCTCAAACCGCCCCGATTGTCGGGTGCGGTGATGAGGTTGTCGCTCTCTCCAAACGTCAGGATCATGGCGACGTTACGGTGCTCGATGATCCAATCCATCAAGGCACGCGACTCGGGTTCGCTGACCATGTGCGAACCGGCATCGGGCGTGTGGTAGGGGTATTCGTGCTGAAAGTTCCGGTTGATATCGATGCCGCCCGGCGGATCTTCGTTGATGAAACCATCGCCGTCGTTATCGACGCCTTCCCAGTAGACTTTGTAAACGCCTCGTTCGCCCTTCGCCGGATCTGCCCTCCGGAGCAGCGACGGCGAGTCAGGATCCACCATGTACTCTCCATCCGGATCGAGGACACGCATCGCGGTGACATATCCATCGTTGTTCAAGTCTTCCGCTCCATCCTCGTCCACCCGGCCGTCGTTGTCTCCGTCATACGGTTTTGTGTTGGTCTTACGGCCAATTGCCGGACTTCGGAACATCAATTCGGCGGCATCCGGATTGATGCGGGGAGCAACGTAGATGACGTGGTTGTCGATCCGGTCGCGCACATCGGCGTCCGTACCGTAGCGATCCAGGAGCGAATCGATCACGTAGAGCGCAAGTTCGCTCCCGATCACCTGGTCTCCTTCCAGATTGCCACCGATGAACAGCGCCGGGCGTTCGCCGACGGGTACACCCTCGGTATTGGCAATCTCAACAAGCCACACGTCACGTCCTTCCAACGTCTTGCCGATCGATTCCAGCCTTGCTATGTCTCGATGCCGGTCGACAACGTCCTCTAACATCGCAGTCATCTCGTCATAGGAGTGGTATTTTGAGAAATCTTGCGCGGGGGCGAATGTCACGAAGAACAGAAGAAAGCAAACGACGGCAATCGCTCGAGCCGCTCGACGAACACGCAGATTGTTCAACAGGTAGTCGTTCAATAAGGGAATCACGCTCTTGTCCTCCTTCAGCCAGGATTCTGAAGTGGGTTATTCAAAAATCGGAACTGGTATTTTATGCCATGGAAGGACAAAGGTATAGCTCTGTGTGGGGGATAGCGAGCAGCAAGTAGCGGGCAGCGGGGAGCTTGGAAGGGATGGGCCGATCCCGAGCTGCTCGCTGCTCGCTACTTGCTACTCGCTAATTGTCCCTATGCTACAATCGGGCGGTCTGCCAGAAACCCCATAATCATGAGTACTTCAGCCCATCCCACGCACCAGAAGGTCGCTGATCTCGGCACCGCAATCGGCAGAATCATAAAGGGAAAACAGGAAACGATCCAACTGGCGATCGTCGCATTGCTGGCAGAAGGCCACCTGTTGATCGAGGATGTTCCGGGCGTGGGCAAGACGACGCTCGGCCACGCTATGGCGATGGCCCTGGGATCGACTTTCCACCGGCTTCAATTCACAAGTGACCTGCTTCCGTCCGACGTGCTCGGCGTATCTATTTACAACCCGAACAGTCACGAGTTCGAATTCAAGCGCGGGCCGATATTCGCCAACATCGTCCTGGCAGACGAGATCAACCGGACGACACCGAAAACCCAGAGCGCGCTGCTCGAGGCGATGAACGAGAGCCAGGTGACGATAGACAACGTCACCCACGATCTGCCACGCCCCTTCATGGTCCTGGCGACCCAGAACCCTGTCGAACACCATGGGACATATCCCCTTCCCGAGTCCCAACTGGATCGTTTCCTGATGAAGATCGAGGTCGGTTACCCCGGGGCGTCGGCCGAGAAGGAAATCCTCCGGCGCTTCACAAACGGCAACAACAAACGCGCATTGGAAGCAGTCCTGAACCCACAGGATGTTCTGACACTTCAGGACGAGAGCCGCCAGACACACGTCGACGAACCTCTCGTGGATTACATGGTCGAGATCGTGAACCAGACGCGAAACCACCCGGAAATCGAACTGGGAATCAGCCCTCGCGGCACGGCAGCCTTGTTTCGGGCCTCACAATCTCTGGCGCTGGTCGAAGGCAGAAGCTACGTGCTCCCGGACGACATCAAGAAGCTGATCCAACCTGTGTTCGGTCACAGGATGGTTCTGGCTGGCGCGGGAAACCGGGTCCGACTCGATTCGAGTGGAGTTCTGGAAGAGATCCTTGACCGCGTACCCGCCTGACGAACCCATGGCCAAGACGCTCATTCGCGCACGGCTCGAATCCTTCAGGGCCCGTTTGCGCGAAGAAGAGCATCGGCAGATGGCGCGAAACTTCGCCAAGTCGATGTTTATGCTGGGCATCGCCCTTGTTGCGGCTCTGTATTCGAACAGTTCGGCCAGGGACGGACGAATCATCCCGTCGGCGATCGGAGCACTGATTGCGATGGCAATTGCCGTCTGGGTGGGCTTTCGTTTTGTTCCAAGGCTCGCGGCAGGTGTGGACTGGGATTGGCTCCCGTTCTTTACCGAATACCGGCTCACCAGTGAAGGCTGGATTTACATCGCCGCAACTACAGTCGTGACCTCGGCGGCAATCAACACGAGCAACAACCTTCTTTATATGGTGCTTTCGGCACTGTTGGCCGTGATGCTGCTGTCAGGCTTTCTTTCGGGTCTGAACTTTCGTTTCTTGAGCATCACCGCAAAATTCCCGGATTACTGCTTCGCCCGGCAGCCATTCCAGGTGGCCATTTCGGTGAAGAACCCCAAGCGCATGTTTGCGACGTTTTCCTTGAAGGTCGAGCCGGTCGAAGAAAGCCACTTGCAGTTCCCATCGTTCTACATTCCGCTGATCAGAACTCGTGACCAGGACACGCGGATGGTCGAAGCCGAATTGCCCGAGCGGGGTCAGTGCGACGTAAAGGAAATCTATGTCCAGTCGCGCTATCCTTTCGGGTTCCTCAGGAAAGGCCGCCCTCTTGCGGTCGAAGCAAGCTGCCTAGTCTTCCCGAAAATCATTCCTCAGGACCGAATGGATGTGGCCCTGTATGACATTCTCGGAAAGTCGGAACGCTTCGAACGAGGGCACGGGATGGATCTGTATCTGATTCGCGACTACGAGACATCCGACAATGCCCGCCACCTGGACTGGAAAGCATCCGCGAAGACATCCGCCCTGAAGACCCGGGAATTTGCAGCCGAAGAGAGCCGGCAGGTGGTTCTGGCATTCGACCGCTGTGGCAGAGCAGGGGAAGAGGACCGATTCGAATCGCTGGTTTCCTACGCCGCATCCTTCGCGCTTCACCTGGTCCGGGATGACGTGGAAGTGGCGTTGATATCCGACGATTGGCGGTCGTCATCGGGTCATTCCGAGAGCCTGCTCCAGTCGATCCTGACTTACCTGGCACTTGTGGAAATGAGCGACTCCGCGGTGCTTCCGGCGTCTAACGCAAACCAAACCGTCGTACTGTCGTTACGGGAAGGCGGGATAACAAACACGGCATGGAAAGATATTTCCAAATTTCATTCTACGCGCTGATCCTTACGGCTTTCGGTGCCCTGGCGGAAACGGGTCGCGTAGACATTCCGTCCATTTTTCTCTTCCTCGTTTGTTTCCTGACGATAGCGAACCGGGCATTGCGAGGCGGACCTCCGGTTCTCGGTCCCCGGGGGGCGTTCTTTCTGTCGGTGGGATACATTTTCTTCTTCTTTATCGACGCCATCATTCTGTCACGCTCTTTCATTTCTGCGATCCTCCACCTGGTCCTGTTTCTGGAGTTGGCCAAGCTGGCCCAGAAGAAGGAGGACAAGGACTATCTCTATCTGATTCTCCTGGCTTTCCTCCAGATTCTGGCCGCGTCTTCCCTCACGATCGATATATCGTTCGTCCTCACCCTGCTCCTGTTCCTGGTGACCCTGGTGTCCACGCTGATGAGTTTTGATATCTACCGATCCCAGCGTGAAGATCCGCCGCAAAACAAGATTCGGATCGACGGGCCTCTCGGCGGAATGAGCGTCTGGGCCACGGTCTGGATCGTCATCATCGGAATCGGCTTGTTTTTTGTGATTCCACGCGTCGGAACGGGGTATTTCAGCCGGGCGGCCTCAGCGGCACTGTTGCTGTCCGGCTTCAACGAAAGTGTGGAATTGGGCGAGATCGGCCAGGTCAAATTGAGTACCGCACTCGTGATGCGCACGAGGCTCCTGGAGGGTTCGGCAACGGCTGTACCCAAATGGCGTGGTGTTGCTCTTGATAGATTCGACGGACACAAGTGGTACAGGACGAATCGAAGGCGCCGACTGCTGCGCCGCTCGCCGAACGACCAGTACCAGATCCAACCATTCCGGGGTGTAGGCGATCGAGTCCGGTTCGAGATTTTCCTCGAACCCCTGGCAACGACCGCACTGTTCGGGCCTCATGTGATTCGAACTATTTCGGGCGATTTCAGAGGGATCGAGCGCGACTCAGGAGACTCGATCTACAAGCGCGCACAATCGGTACGGCGAATGCGGTATGAGGTCGTCTCGGAAGTACCTTCAAGGAACCAGGCAGACGAAACGGAAGTCGATCGATCCGAACTGTCTCCAGAGGCTGAACAGTTGCACCTCCAACTCCCCCCGGATCTGGATCCACGAATCGTGGCCCTCGCGGACACGCTCACAGCGAATGCGGATTCCGTAATGGAGAAAGCTTCTCTCCTCGAAACCTACCTTAAGAGAGAGAACGCCTACTCTCTGGACCTGACATGGGATCCCGGAGACCAGCCCTTGGCCACTTTCTTGTTTGATGCCAAGTCGGGACACTGCGAGTGCTTTGCTTCTTCAATGGCCATCATGCTCAGGGTGGTCGGCGTACCGACCCGGATGGTAAACGGATTCCTGGCGGGCGAATACAACACCATCGGCGGCTCATACATCGTCCGACAGTCCGACGCTCACAGTTGGGTTGAAGCCTACGTACCTGGTCGGGGATGGACGGAATTCGACCCGACCCCGCCGGATCCAAACCGGGCAGAAGTCAGCATGGCAATGCTCATCTCCCACTACTTCGACGCCGCGGAGTTGTTCTGGAATTCCTACATCCTCTCTTATGATTCGGGAACGCAATTGCAGTTCTTCACGAGCGCACAGGAAGCCATCCGGGACGCACGGCGAGCCATCTCGCGGCGGTCCGACCGCTGGGTTGTCGCAAGCCAGGGAGCATCGGACCGTCTGTCGGCCCAACTCCGCAAGGTGGTCGAAACCGTATGGTTCTGGTCCGGAGTTCTCGTGGCAATAGCAGCAGGCTTCGCCTGGAAACACCGCCAGAAAATACGAACCCGCTGGAAGATCTGGCTGGCGCGCCGTGGTGGACGAGATGCCGATCCGGACGTGGTTTCCGCGCTGTTCTACCAGGCGGCAGCCCTCGCCGCACCGAAATCCGCCGCGCGGCTACCCCACCAGACATGGCGCGAATGGACCGGATCCCTGCCTGAAGGCAAGCAATCCATCATTTCTGTCGCGCTCTCTGTATTCGAAAAAGCTCGCTACGGCGGTTCCCAGATCACGTCCGAAGAATTTTCACACCTGGAAGAAACAATCCAGCAACTCAAAACCCGCCGCCAGACAGCCTGACCCAAAACGCCTCAAGAATCTGAGGGAGGACAGCCCACCAGGACAGCGTGTCGGGGTGGCCGCAATAGAGAAATGATTGGAGAAACGTCCCCGATTTCCAATCCGGCTTGAGTACGCATTTCCAGACTGAGTCGTCTATAAGGGATGCCAGAATGGACATTTTCTCTTTGTTTTTAGTTTGGGCAAACTGCTCATCTATGGACTATCCTCGCGGATACGAACTGCTTCGGCAGATCGTAGCGCCGAGTTCGGGAATTTGTTGAGGAATGAGCTAATCCCTGGCCAGACAACACGGCTTCTGGACGCTCTTGAATCGGTAAAGCCTGGTTCGAAAGTCGTTCGAAAGGTGGCTCCTGGTCACTGAGGGAGGACTAGACATGGCCGAGAAACGGGACGACAGGCAGAACGATCCAAAAGCCCAGAACAAGAATGGTCTAAGCAGGCGAGATTTCGTCAAGAAAGGAGCAGTCGCCGGGCTGGGGGCTGCCGTGCTGTTCGAACCAGGCGAGGCGCAGGTCCCCACGACTGAAGGCATCGCCTGGGACTACGAAGTGGATGTCGTCATCGCGGGGGGCGGGTGCGCAGGCCTGACTGCGGCCATTCGCGCGAGGGACCTCGGTGCCACCGTGCTGGTGGTCGATCAGAACTTCGACCCTGGCGGCAGGATGTTGCACAGCGGGGCCTTCCTTTCGCTCGGCGGAGGCGACCCGGTCCAGCAGAGGGACATGAAAGGGGAGGGTGACAAAGAGGGCTTCGTCACTGTCGATCCGCTCGAGGAGCCGGAGGAACTCGACGACAGTGTCGATCTCCTGTTCACCGACATCACCGACTGGTCTATCGTCGACCGCAAAGCCCAGAGCCCTTACAGGTACAACGAGCGAGAGCTTGTGCGCGCGTGGGCCGAGAACTGCCCGGCAACTCGACAATTCCTGATGGACAACTACGTTCGCTTCTCGCGGATCCGTGGTACGCATGGCGGCGGAGGCCTGTCGCGGGCAAGGGGATCGACCTGCTTCCTCATGCTGGGCGATAAGACGGACATGAAGGCTGGAACTATCACGGCGGAGGATGCGGGCCGTGCCGATCCCGAGCGTACAAGTGCATTCGCACCAGTGCAGATGTCAGACGCGAGCCGGACTGTCGGACCCAACGCCTTAGGCAACGGGGTGGCCCTCTCCCGGCCCCTGGAGTTTTCGGCCCGTGAGAAGGGCGTGGAGTTCATGCTTCACCGCAGTTTTGACGAGCTCATACGCGAGCAGCCTTTCTCGGGCAGAATTCTCGGGATCCGGGCCCACTACTCGCCCCGCCAGCATCCTGAGACTGGCGAGCTCATGCAGAGCTATTGGCGGAACGGCAACATCGATGAACGGCGGGAGACGGTGAACATCAGGGCCCGCAAGGCCGTCATGCTTGCCAGCGGCGGTCACTCCGGCAATCCCGAAGTGCGCAGCATGTTCTACCCCGCGTTGCGGGAACCCGCCTTCCCGACAAGCGGTGTGGCCCTGCAGGGCCCCCAGGGTCAAGACGCCAGCGCGCTCAAGGCCGGATTGAGGGTTGGCGCCAATCTGGCGGGGATGCAGCAGAACCTCTCTTATCAAACGACGTTCCATATCGCGACACGCCTCGGCACGCGGGATGCGTATACCACCATGATGCCCGGTCATCCGACTTTCGGTTTCCGAGGCTCCGCAGGGATCAATGTCGGCAATGCGGGGTTCGAAGAGTTCATCGCCGTGAACCAGGTCGGGAAGCGTTTCTTCAACGAGGTCCGTCTTCCTACCAGACCCGGTCTAAACCGGTACCCGGGCGACGGCGGTGCCCCGGGGCGGGGCCTGGACCACAAGCCACTCGACTGGCGCAATTGCCAGAAAGAGTGGATTAGGGACATGTACAACTATGACCACGGCCTCGATGCCGCCCTGGCAATGAACGAGGGATCGGAGCCTCCGAACTACTACTCGGGGCCCCTTTGGGCGATCTTCGACCAGGATGCGGTCGAGCGTACGGGATGGGAAATGTGGTACCCCTATGTGGCCGACAACGGATACTTCTTCAAGGCCGACACGATCCAGGAACTGGCCGAAAAGATTGAGGCGGGCCACGAGTTCCAGCGGGTGCCACTCGGCTACCTGGCCGAGACAGTTTCCGCCTGGAACTCCTACGTGGATACCGGCACCGATCCCGAGTTCGCACGCGAGGAGGATGCGCCCCTGAACCGCATCGCCACTCCGCCCTTCTATGCGCTCTCGATCATGGTGATCTGGCACGATTCCTATGGCGGCCTGCGGGTCAACGGCCGTCAGCAGGTCGTGGACATGCAGGGCCAGGTCATTCCCGGGCTCTATGCCGGGGGCGAGGCCGTGGGCGGCTTCAACAAGCATGGCCTGGGCAAGGGACACGTCCATGGTTATATCGCCGGCACGAATGTCGCCGGAGAGCCGTTCAGCGAGGAATGAAATTGATGTCGGGTGGGAATCGGACTCCCACGGGGGGAGGCGTCACCGCTCATGGACGCGCAGAGGACGACATGACGCGCACGATCGACGAATCTCAGGTCGAGGTGTCGCCCAGTGAGGTCGATGCCGGCGCTGACATGACTCTGAAGGGCAAGGTGTCGTGCTCCCCGACAGGGGACCTGCGGGGAAAGACTCTCCTGATCAAGGATCAGGACGGCGCTTTGGCAGGGAGCATGGAGCTGACCGAGTTCGACGGTGAGGTAAGCGAGACGATGCCGTTCGTCGTGAAGGCGCCGCCGACGCCGGGGGCCTATACCTGGTTGGCCGTATGTCCACCAGATGCAACCCGAGGCGTTTCGCGTGAGGAAACGTCGACGCCGTTTTCATTCACCGTCACACCGCACAGCACGCGTGTCGTCGCATGGGACGTGCCGTCGGCCATCGAATGCGGCCGGAAGTTCAGCATCAAGTTCGGAGTCAAGTGCTCCTCCGAGTGCCGGCCCGACGGTTGGGTGCTCGAGGTCGGCGACCACGACGGGAAAAGGCTGGCGATGGCCACACTGAGTGATGACACCTGGCCCGACACCGCCGCTCTTTACTACACGGAGGTGGAGCTGACGGCCCCCGACACGGAGGGACTCTATGCATGGGAAGCCAGGGCTCGGGCCCCCGGGCTGGATGCCCCGCACACCGAGTGTGTCGCCCGTTTCAACGTGACAGTCGTTCCCACACCCGAGTGCGTCTTGAGGGTTGAAGCCATAGACATGGAAAGTCAAACCCCGGTCAAGGGTGCCAGGGTTGTTGTCCACCCTTATAGAGCCGTCACAGACGAGTGCGGCGTGGCGGAGGTGAGCGTCCCGAAGGGCGCGTACAGACTCTTTGTTTCCGGGGGGAGTTATTTCCCCTTTCGCACCGACTGCGAAGTGAAGACGGACATCACGCTCAGGGCCGAGCTTCGGTTGGACCTGGCGCCCTCGGAGGCGGATGTCTGGTCCTGATCCCCGACGTCACAGTAGATCTAGAGGAGGCTTGATGAAAGTTGTGGTTGGTCTGCTGGGTCTTGCGTTTGCAATCGCCCCGGTTGCCATCGCTCAGCAGGTAAACGAGACGGTCTCAACCGAGCAGGGGCAGCAACTCTACCAGGATCACTGCGCACTGTGCCATGAGAGCTCCGGCGAAGGGGATCCGCCGACCTTCCCCGCCTTGAGCGACAACGACCGGCTCGGGGACCGTGCGGGCGTTATCAGCATGATCCATCAGGGCGGCGACGCGATGCCCCCATTCCCTGACCTAGGAACGGAGGAGATCTCCTCCCTGGTAAGCTACATTCGCTCCGCATGGGAGAACGACTTCGGCAGTGTTGCCACCGAAGAAGTTGCAGCAGTGCTGGAGGGGCTTCGGGAAACCGACCAGATGGCATCGGTCTGGGAAGGCGTATTCACCGAGGCCCAGGCGAATCGGGGCCGGGGTGTGTATCCGGGTGCCTGTGGCGGTTGTCACGGCCGCAGATTGAACGGCGCTCCGGACGATCCGGATATGGTGTCAACGCCCCCTCTGGCGCGGGCGAAGTTCCTCCGCGACTGGGAGGGAAGGTCGCTTGCCACACTGTTCGAATACACACGGGCGACAATGCCGGAAAGCAATCCGGGCTCGATGACCGACGAAGAGTACATCGACGTCATCGCCTACATGCTCTCCGTCAGCGGCATGCCGGCGGGAGATGACGAACTCCGAACTGATCCGCAAAGTCTCGCCCGTACTGTAATCCGACAGCAGCCATAGGAGGCACCAGGAGGCGCCATGTATACGTGGCTGCTTTTCGTACTCGCAATTCTGGCCCTGGTCCTGGTTCCGTTCGCGCCAAGCCTGGTACGACTCAGAATCAGATTCTTTAGATGGCTCCACTGGAACTGGGCAGCCAACTTGCTCGAGAGCCATTTCCAGGGCTGGGTGGTGTTCTTTCGGATATTCCTGGTTGTGATCGCGGCCCTACTGCTTTACATCGGTACGAACTGGACCTTCTGATTGACCTGAACTCCGTTCCGTAGTCTTATTTACAGCTGACGTGAATAAGACCGTACTAACCCAAGATCTTGCAGGACTGTCCGGGATTGTCGGAAAGGAGCGGTCGCTCAACGAGGTGTCGCAGGCGCTGCATTTCTTTGCAGACAGCTTGCGTCCAGGCGCCGTCGGGGCGCTTCACGTTACCTGCGCCGACGAGAGCGAGACGGAATGCGCCGAAGCCTTCCGGAAAGGCTTCGCGCAGTATCTGCTACCGCCGTTGAAGCAAGCGCACCGGGAACCCATGCGGCTGGCGAACCTGGGAGGGCAATACGAATGGGGAGCCGCTCGGATTGCCGAAGACCACTATGTGGCGCCGCGCGGGTTCAAGCTGATTGTCGTCAAGATCAACAGTCATGTCGGCGTCCAGATACCCACCACCCCCTCCGCGCCGGGAGAAATCCAGCAGGAGCGTCTTGGAGTCCTTCGCCGCTACGGCTCGGAGTCTTCCTGTTGCGGTGCCCTCCACGCCTTGCTCGGGGGTTCGACCCTGCCCTTCGCCGAGGGAACGCGCGAATTACTGCGTTCGGAAGGCCTCGACCGGGAGTCGATTCTCCACGACGATTCGAAAGTTGATCCGGCAACGCGGATGCTGGCTGCGGCTCTGGTTTCCTCGCGCCTTCAGGCCCGCAAGGCGATCCTCGATATCCAGGACTATCGGCCCTCGACTCCAACCTATTGGCTGATCGTGTCATGCGTTACGCTCAATCGCGCGGCACGGGACACCGAGATCGTCACTGGATTCTATGTCGCCGACACTCGAGACGGCGATCACACGCCCATCTATCACGGCCTCGGTGACGACCCGTCCGCGTACCGGATCACCCGCCTGCGTCAGGGTTTCATCATCGAGGACGACAGGTCCGGATTCACCCGCGCGGGTCGCGACCATCGCGCCCTGGCGATGAACAGGTTGAGCGAGATTGAGCGTAAGAATTTGTTCGTGGCAGACGAACGGCTGGAGCGAATCCGCCAGGACGTGGCTGCCAATAAGCATCTGGACCCAGGCCATGCGCGGGCTCTGCTGCGGCTGGCGCTCCCCGTACTTGCCGAAGTCGCTCCCGTGCCCGTAGCCGTCTGGTTGTTCGCGGAGGGCGCTGTGGGCATTCACCACGCATTCAAGGTGGACGCACTCACCCGGGAACTGTCCAACTCCGAGAAGGCCCGTGCGATCCTGGAGGACATTCACGCCCGGATCGACCAGCTCGACCCGGACCGTGCCGAAGCAATGGTCGAGTTGCTGGTTCGGGAGTATTCTCAGTGAGTAGCATTTACTGACCCAGTTTCAGCCCCCCGCCAAGAAGCCTGGCAGAACACCCGCAGAACACCCATTGACCTCAGGTTATGGAATCACCGCTCGGACGGATCGAGGGAAGAGTGAATATCTACCCCTTATGCCGCAATTGCTCTTATCCTATGTGCACTCAACTGGAGGGACGTCTGATGAAGCACCTTTCGATCTTGCTATCGACTCTCACTCTCTTGCTGTCGTCGACCGCATTTGCGCAGCAGGTGGAATCCTACGATTACTGGCAGCACCAGCGAGCTATGGTGCAACGGGGCCAGCAGGCGGTTCTCATGTGTAACGGGCTGTTCACTGGTAACCGCACGCTGGAGCAGGTGTTCGCGCAGGAACTCGCCTTCTTTCGCGAGCCAATTGGCACGGCGGAGGGCGGCGACTACATCGTCGACTGGAATGTGCGCGCCGTAGAGGTTGGTGTGGCTGGCGCGGTGCCGGTGATGAGAGCGGCTTTTCGCCAGGGCATCGGCTGTGTGGTCCTACCACCCGATCAGACTCTTGCCGATATCGACAATCTGCCAGAGCTGACCCTGCCGCTGCCGCCAGGCAATCCAGCCCGCATTCCATGGCCGAACGGCGACCTTCTGTCGAACACCGGGCTTTCCGCCGACATCGATGCGGCGGCCTTAGAGGCGGCCTCCGACTGGGCGTTCGATCGCGATTCGAAAGAACAGGTCACCCTGAGTATGGTCGTCGTTCACAACGGCGAGATCATTCACGAGCGATACGCGCCTGGCTTCGACGTCACCACCCGCACGCGTACCTGGTCCACGGCCAAGAGCATCGCCGGCACGCTGATCGGCATGCTGGTCGATGAAGGCAAGCTGTCTTTAGATGAGCCCCTCGGTTTCGATTGGTATCCAGAGAACCGGTCTCCAGAGACGGATCCACGCAACGAAATCACCCTGCGACACGTGCTTAATATGTCCAGCGGCCTGGACACCATCGACAACGGCGGTCGCGAGTATGCGACCGGCTCGGGGCTGTCCTACTGGGCGGGTGCAAGTTCTGTGATCGGCGCCCGCAGCCGCGCTCTGATTCGCGAGCCGGGGACTCACTGGGACTATGAGAACTACGACACGCTGCTGGGCGTGTATGCTATGAAGCTGGCGCTGGGCGATCGAAAGACTTATGCGGAATTTCCCAGGCGAGCGCTCCTCGACAAGCTCGGCATGCGCAACACGCTGGTCAGCACCGACCGCTTCGGCGACTTCATCCTCAGCAGCCAGGTCTATACCAATGCCCGCGACCTGGCACGCTTCGGCCAGCTCTACCTGCAGAACGGGTTGTGGGACGGTGAGCGCTTACTCTCCGAGGAGTGGATCGATTTCGTGCGCACCCCAGCTCCGGCGACCCTCGGCAGGGGCAGTCGGTACGGTGGTCAATGGTGGTTGGTACCAGAGGGCCGCGATGACGTACCGAAAGATGCCTACACAACAAACGGTAACCGCGGCCAATACACAGTGGTTGTGCCGTCGCACAATATTGTGATCGTGCGCCGCGGCCTCGATTACGGCCGCCAGGGCTTCAACCCCTGGGACATGACCAGAGAGGTGCTGAAGGCGGTTAGACAGTAAGCACAGCATGCTTGTAGAAAACTGAAGAGATTACGAACCCCGAAGAGCGCGCGCGGGCGGAGAAGGTCTAGTCCAGCATCGGCATGTCTAACCCGTGGCTTCTCGCACAGTTGATGGCCAGGGCGTAGCCGGCATCGGCGTGGCGCATCACCCCGCTGGCCGGGTCGTTCCAGAACGTGCGGGCGATCCGAGCGGCGGCCGCTTCGGTGCCGCCCACGACAACAGCGATGCCGGCATGCTGCGAATACCCTATGCCGACACCACCGCCATCGTGGAACGACACCCAGGTTGCACCGTTGGCCGTGTTCAGAAGCGCGTTGAGGAACGGCCAATCCGAGATCGCATCCGAACCGTCCTTCATGCCCTCTGTCTCGCGGGTCGGGCTGGCGACCGAGCCCGAATCCATATGGTCGCGACCGATGACAACCGGCGCGCTGAGTTCGCCAGAGCGAACCATCTCGTTGAAGGCGAGGGCGATCCGGTGGCGGTCGCCGAGGCCCACCCAGCAGATCCGTGCCGGCAGGCCCTGGAACTGTATGTGCCGACGCGCCTTGTTGAGCCAGTTGTGGAGCGCTGGCGCGTCGGGCATCACCTCGCGCACCTTGGCGTCTGTCTTGTAGATGTCCTCGGGGTCGCCGCTGAGCGCCAGCCATCGGAACGGACCCTTACCCTCCGAGAACAGCGGTCGGACATAGGCTTCGACGAATCCGGGGAACGCTTTGGTATCGGTCGCACCGCCCTCGGCGGCCATGCCCCGCAGGTTGTTGCCATACTCGAAGACGACGGCACCACGTGCCTTGAACGCCTTCATCGCCTCGACATGCCGGGCCATGGTGGCCTTCGCCGCAGTAGCGACACCCGCCGGGTCACTCCCCTGGCGCTGCTCCCAATCCGTCACGGTCCAGTCCAACGGCAGGTAGCCATGGACCGGGTCATGCGCGGATGTCTGGTCGGTAACCACGTCGGCCGTCACGCCGCGCTCCAGCATCTCCTCGAGCACCTGGACCACGTTGCCAAGCAACCCGACTGAGACTGGCTTCCCTGCTGCTCGTGCCTCGGCCACGATGGCCAGCGCCTCGTCCAGCGTTTCGGCGCGGCAGTCGAGATATCCGGTGCGGAGACGGAACTCGATCTTCCTTTCCTGGCATTCGACCACGATCGCGTCGAAGCCGGTCATGGTCGCGGCCAGTGGCTGCGCTCCCCCCATGCCGCCCAACCCTCCGGAGATCAGCAGCCGTCCGGCCGCATCGCCGTCGAAATGCTGCCGCGTGATCTCCGAGAACGTCTCGTAGGTTCCCTGCACGATGCCCTGGCTGCCGATGTAGATCCACGATCCCGCAGTCATCTGCCCGTACATGGTCAGGCCCATCCGGTCGAGCTTATTGAACTGCTCCCAGGTCGACCATTTCGGTACCAGATTGGCGTTGGCGATCAGTACGCGGGGCGACCAGGCGTGGGTGCGGAACACGCCGACCGGCTTGCCGGATTGGATCAGAAGGGTCTCGTCGCCCTTCAGGCGCTTGAGCGTTCGGATGATGTGGTCGAAGCTGTTCCAGTCGCGCGCTGCACGGCCGATGCCACCGTAGACCACCAGATCATCTGGGCGCTCGGCCACGTCCGGGTCGAGGTTGTTCATCAACAGCCTGAGCGGTCCCTCGGTTTCCCACGACAGGGCGTTGAGTTCGGGGCCGCGCGGGGCGCGGACTACTCGCGGATTGGCGTGGTCGGTGGGCATGGCGATCTGGCTCCGTCAGATAATGTTTCGAGTGCGAAGGTTATCGCGCGCGTCGTCGTCGAGGCCAAGTTCGTCGGCCAGGACAGAATCGGTGTCCTCGCCCAGCATTGGCGTGCGCGGCGCCTCGGCGGCATCGACGTCTGAGAACTTCACTGGCTGACCCACCAGCGGTACGACACCGAAACGGCTGTGCCGGCCCTCGACTACCAGCCCACGCGCAGCGACATGGTCCGACTCGGCGAGTTGCTTGAGGTTCCAGACCGGTGCGGCGGGAATGTTGGCGCCGCCGAGCATCGCAAGCACGTCGTCACCGGACAACGGTCGGGTCCAATCGGCAATCAAGGTCCGCAATTCATCCTCGTGGGCGTTACGGTCGGCATTTGTGCGAAAACGCGGGTCGTCCGCCAGTTCCGGCTGGCCCATCAATCCACACAGCGCCCGGAACGCACCCTGCGAAAAACAAACCATTACGATGTCACCAGTTCGGGTCGGGAAGCTGTCGACGGGATAGGTCACCGGATGGCGGTTTCCGACCGGCGTCGGCGTGTCGTCCAAGTAGAGCTGTCGGCTGAGTCCAGTGAGCTGCATCGCCATCATCGAGTCCAGCATCGACACGTCTATCTGCCGCCCGGCACCGGTGCGCTCGCGGTTGAACAACGCCGCAACCACGCCGAAGGCGGCGAACATCCCGGTCGAAACATCTGCGATCGACTCGCCGACTGCCGTGGCCGGCCCACCCCTGGGACCGGTCAGGCTCATCAGCCCGCTCATCGCCTGGATCACCAGGTCGAAAGCCGGAAGGTCTCGGAGCGGACTCTCGTTTCCGAAGCCCGAGATCGAGGCGCAGACGATCGCCGGGTTCACCGCCTTCACGGTCTCATAACCGAGGCCCAGCCGGTCCATCACCCCGGGCCGGAAGTTCTCCAGCAGAACGTCGGCCGAGGCGGCGAGCTTCATCACCAGGTCTCGGCCCTCTTCGGTCTTCATGTCGATGGTGACGCTCTTCTTGCCGCGGTTGAGCATCATGAAATAGGTGCTCTCGCCATCCCGGTAGGGTCCGAAGGAGCGGCCTTCGTCTCCCCGACCCGGCATCTCGATCTTGATTACCTCGGCACCGAGGTCCGCCAGCATCGACGAACAGAACGGCCCGGACATCACGCGCGAGAGGTCCAGCACACGGACGCCGTCGAGGATCTTGCGGGGCGAGGTTTGGGCGTCTTCGGTCATCGCACTGTCCATCAAAGATCCGAGACCTTCAGCGCCAGTTTCCCGACGCTGCGGCGGCTCCGCAGATCGTCGAGGGCGCCGGGGAGGTCTTCGAACGCATAGTCGGCGCGCACCACCGGGTTGATACGCCCATCGGCGAGCCAGGCAACCAGCGCCTCACCCAGCCGCGCCAGCATCGGCCCGTCATGATCGTGGGTCCAATAGACCCCCTTGACCGAGGCACGCTTGAGCAGCAGCCGGCCGGCCTCAAATTTCGGAATGCGTCCGCTGGCGAAGCCGACCACCAGCAGCACACCATCCCGGGCGATGCAATGCAAGCTCTGTTCGCCGATGTCGCCGCCGACCGGGTCGACGATCACGTCGGCGCCGCGCCCACCGGTCAGGTGTTTGACTTCGTCGATCCAGCCGGCCCGGCCGTAGTCGACTGCCTCGTCCGCGCCATGCTCCCGGGCAAGCGCACGTTTCCCGGCGCCCCCGGCAGTACCGATCACCCGCGCTCCCAGCGCCTTGGCGATCTCGACCGCGGCAACCCCCATACCCCCCGCCGCCGCGTGCACCAGAACCGTGTCGCCAGGCTTCACCCTGGCGCTCTCGGTTAGCGCCATCAGCGCCGTCATGTAGACGACCGGCAGCGCCAATGCCTCGATCAGATCGGCACCATCGGGGACCCGGATTGCCATGTCGGAACGCACACGAGCAAGCTCGGCGAAGCCGCCCCATTCGACCTTGCTGACGATCCGGTCACCCGCATGAAAGCCCGAATCCTCAGGTGCTGCATCCACGACACCGGCGATCTCCTGGCCGGGCGTGAACGGGCGCGGCGGCCGCACCTGGTACTTGCCGTCGATCATGAGAGCATCGGAAAAATTCAGTGCCGCGGCGACCACGCGGACCAACAGGTTATCGCCATCCGGTTCCAGCGTTGGGAGATCTTCGAGCCGGAGCGAAGCGCGTCCG
>CAZOZZ010000062.1:0-20861 GCA_964584435.1 uncultured Solibacteraceae bacterium
GGCCTGTACTAATCCTGGGGAAATAACTCTCCAGTTTGCGGGGCGCACTCCAAACCCACTACAACCTAGAATCAATAACACGTAACCTCATAACAGCAAGACCCGAACACTTCACCGTTCGCCGATTTCATCGCCCAGATTGTGGAAGAAGAAATGGGAGGAACGAGGTCGGCCACGCTGCCGGAAAACTGTCGGTGTGGGAGCACGCTCTGAACTCTCCACGCATATCGTCTTCGTCGGCATGCGAGAATCCAAGACAATGGCCACTCTCACGGTCTCCAAGCCGTCCTCAATGCGGGCATGGATCAAGGACAAATCGAAGTTGACAGATAGTCAAGAGAAACGAGGTTCTCGGTGGAAGTAGTCCAAACGCATGAGTGAACTGGCGGCGTGGGGTGCGATGTGGTCCGGGAAGGGGCAGAAGACCGCAGAATGTTCTTGAGAATCGCGGGCGCAATCGCACTTCACACTACTGAGCGGACCAGCCTCGGATAATAGTAGGACAGGGTGGCGATGCGCGCGAGATAGTGGACATAGAGCGCCGCCCAGAGTCCGTGATTGTCATATGGCGTCAACAGCCACCAGGCGACGAGGAATATTGCCAGTGAGGTGAGCATCGCGTTCCGCATGTCGACCGAGCGGGTCGCGCCGATGAAGATGCCGTCGAGCTGAAACGCCCAGACGCCAAGCAATGGTGCAGCCGCTGCCCACGGCAGGTATGTGCGTGAGGCCGCACGGACCGCGGCATCCACGGTCAGAGTGTCGATCACCAGCGTGCCGAAAACGATCAGGGCCAACGAGATCGCACCCGCGAACGCTGCCGACCAGAGCGTTGTCATACGTGCCGTAGCCCTCAGGCCCGCACGGTGCGATGCCCCGATTGCCCGTCCGACGAGGGCCTCAGCGGCAAAAGCCAGCCCGTCGAGAAAATACGCCCCCATGGAAATGAAATGCATGAGTACGGCGTTGGCGGCCAGGATCACATCGCCTTGCCGTGCGCCGTCGGCCATGAACCAGGCAAACACGAAGACGAGTGCCAGCGACCGAACCATGATGTCCCCGTTGACGGCGATGGTTCGCCGGACTCGTGACCGAATGAGCAACCGGTCCAGGCTCCAGATCCCTCCAAGACGCCGCAAATACCGTGCGGCGACCACAAACCCGAACGCTGCCGCAACGACTTCGGCAAGCAGCGTGCCGAGTGCAACGCCGGTCACGTCCAGGCCGAAACCAAGGACGAACAGCGCATCCAGCGCAATGTTCGTCAGGTTCAGCACGAGTTGCAGTATGAGTCCGACGTCAGTGCGGCCGAGTCCGATGAACCAACCGAGAAGAGCAAAGTTCACAAACGCCGCCGGCGCGGACCATATTCGGATGTCGAAGTAGCTTCGGGCGAGTTGTTCGACCTGTGGGCTGCCATCGAACAGAAGAAACGCGGTCTGACCTATCGGCCACTGCAGAAGGATGAGTCCGGCTCCGGCAGAGATCGCGATCATCAACGCTCGACCGAGACACGCCGCCACCTCCCCGGTGTCTCCCGCACCCAGGGCCTGCGCGGTGAGTCCGGTTGTGCCCATCCGCAAGAAGCCGAATGCCCAGAAGAGAAACGTGAACACGAGCGCTCCGAGGGCGACCGCGCCGATATAGGCCGGATCGGGGATCTGGCCGACGACGCCGGTGTCGACGACGCCGATGAGCGGAGTCGACACGTTCGAAATCATGACGGGCAGGGCAATTGCAAGAATGGCTCGATGCGTTAGCGTGTCTCTACGGTTCGCTTCCGATTCCACGAACATCTTTTAACACAGTTCGCCCCCAGCCTACCGCGCCTCGCACACCCATGGCTGGGCTTGCTTGATGGCACGCGACTTCTCCTCTCACTTTCGGCTACAATCTTCGGCGTCGGACCGAAGGAGTGAAATGTGAAATCTGAAATGGAACACGTCAACATCTACGTCAGCAACATCGACAAGACCGTACGGTTTCTGGCGACGGCTCTTCCCGAACTTCGCGTCCGCGGCGAAGGCTCAAACGGCGGAGTGCGTTGGATGCACATCGGAACCGAATCCACCTACGTCGCCATCAACGAGACTCCCGAAGGCGTGGCCAGTCCACCTGGCGACAAGTTGAACCACATCGGTTACACGGTCGAAGATGTTGCGGCGGTAAAGGAAAGGCTCGCCAGCGCCGGATACAAGGAAGGTCTTGTCGTTACCGACCCACATCCGCACCGCAAGAGACTCTATTTCCTCGACACTGATGGGCTGGAGTGGGAATTCGTCCAGTACTTGTCTGAGAGGTCGGAAGAACGCAACCTCTACGATTAGCCGTCACGCCCGAACCGGACGTAGTGAACGTCTCAACTTCAGGAGTCGGGCATCGAAGATTCAGGCGTCAAGCCGCATGCCGACTGAGAGGCGCAACATAGTGCCAGTGGCGCCAGCAGATAAAATGGGCGCCATCTCCAATTTCAGCCGGGTGATCCGGGTCCTGGGTCAAGCCGAGGACAACGGCGTCACAGCAGAGCGGCTTCTCGCAGTCTGGGCAGACCAGGAATTCGCTGCCGACCGAAGGTTGATCACTATGTTGGAATCCGCAAGAGCAATAGTCTTTCATGGCTCACTCCATACGTTAACCGCTTCTGGTTTCCTTCTTGTATCGGCAAGAACTGGATATGCCTTTAGGCCGGTGAGGCCGGATCCTGTTCGGCAGTGATCCTGTAGACGACGCTCCGCAAGCCATTCGCATTGGGTCGCACACCTACCTGAAGGCCACCGATTTTCTCCACGGCCTTCTGCGAACGAATGTTGTCAGGACCGACAAGAAAGACGACGTTGTTGACGAACAGGAAGGCGTGTCGCAGCATGAGGCGTTTCATTTCCCTGTTATGGCGGCCACCCCAGTAGGCGCGTGCCAGGAATGTCCAGCCAATCTCAACCTCACTCTCGTTCTCGTTGTATCCGTGGAACCTTGACGCCCCGATAATCTGTCCGTTGCCAGCCTCGATCGCGACGAGGGCCCCGCCCGAATCCAGGGACTGGCTAAAGAGTTCCAGGAAGACTTCACGCTTGTATCGGTCGGTAGCGGGATGCTGTTCCCAGATCAGAGGGCCTCGGGCCACAGCGTAAAGCCCATCAAAATCCTCCGGCCGCAGTGGACGCAGATCAAGGAGTTCACCTTTCAGAACGGGCTGGAGGTCCATACGATATTCTTACCCCGACTCCTTCTTTATGATCGAACAGGAACGCCTGACACTTAAAGAGCGTGGCGGCCATGGTCTTTAGGTAAATAACCAAATCAGAAGGGATGACTGCGAACCGACAGACTGTTGCAGACGGCTACAGCTATAGCAAGCAGGTTCCCCGGCGTCAAGTCCGTTGCAACGAGTCACTTCCTCACGTTCACTGAACTCCGAAGATGCGTGTTGCCCGAATCGGCGAAAACTTAGCCGTGGGTTTCGCCCCCCATTCTGACAGGGAAGCCAGAGGCCAGACGCCAGGGCTCCCGTCTCCGATTGAACCCCGTGCCATCACGGTGTAAGATCTTGCCCAAACCCCCGAACCCATGAGGAGCCAGAAAATGAGGAACCAGGATCAGACGTCGTGGAGCGGCCGTCTCAATCGCAGGGCTTTCTTGAAGAGTGCCGGAGTGACAGCACTGGCCGGAACGGTTGGAGCGGGCACCTCGATGGCAGCCGTGACGGCCGGCATCGCGCAAGAACCGGTAGAAACCAGGTACGACTTCGACGAGGTCTACAGCCGTATCGGCACAGACTGCACCAAGTGGGACCGACAGATCGAGAGGTTCGGCGTGGACATCCAGGTGGGCATGGGCGTCGCGGACATGGATTTCAGAGCGGCACCGTGTATCACCAACGCACTGGAGGAACGTTGCAGACACGAGAACTGGGGTTACCTGAGTAGCACGGCTTCATACATCAAAGCCATCGTCGACTGGAACAAGCGACGTTACGATCTCGATATCGATCCCGGCACGGTTGTGCTGTCCGACGGCGTTCACCCGGCCCTCATCGCCGCTCTGCAAGCGTTTTCACCCCCCGGAAGCAAGGTCCTCCTGACACCGCCCATCTACAACGGATTCTACGGTGACCTCCGTTACTGCAACCTGCAAGCGGAGGAGTCTCCGATGACGCTGGTCGACGGTCGGTACTCGATCGATTTCGACGATCTGGAATCGCGTATCAGCGAGGAGACCAGGACCATGATCCTGTGCAACCCGCAGAACCCGACAGGCAACTGCTGGTCCGCCGAGGACCTGATGACGCTGGGTGAGATGTGCCTTCGCCGCGGAGTTGTCGTGCTCGCCGACGAGATCCACTGCGACTTCACAATGAGGGGGCAGACGTATACACCGTTTGCGAGCCTCCCGAACAGGGATGTCGTCAACAACAGCCTCACGTTCAAGGCCGCGAGCAAATCCTTCAGTATCTCGTCCATGAAGAGCGCCTGGTTCTTCTCGACCAATCCGGACTACCTGTCCAGAGTAAGAGCCAACAACCGGGCAGATCTCAGTACACTGGGCATGGTGGCCAACCGCGCCGCGTTGAACGAAGGCGAGGATTGGCTCAACCAATTGTTGACGTACATCGACGGCAACCATGATTTCGTCGAAGCCTACTTGCGGGACAGCATGCCTCTGGTCCGATACACCAAGGCCCAGGGAACGTTTCTGGCCTGGCTGGATGTCAGCCAGGTCGTCGACAAGATCGGTGCGACTCGCTCGGCCGCTGAAGCCAGCACCCCACAGGTACGGGTCACCCCCGAGTCAATCGTTGAACGTTGGTTCGTCGAGAACGCAAAGGTGCATATGAACCCCGGCTCGTCGTACCGGGGGGCAGGCTACATGCGGATGAACCTGGGAACAACCCGCAAACTCCTGAAGCTGGCACTCGACAACATGGCGAGCGCCTTGGAAAAGGCGTAGCATGTTACCTGCAAGGATTCGGTGCGCGCTCGATCAAGCGTGAACCATAAGAAACTGCCCGTTGCCGTTGATTTCACCGTCGCAGCTTCTGAAGTTGGCCGCAACCCATATCAGGTAGAACCTCCAGATCCGGCGGAACCTGGCGAAATCAATGCCGTAATCGAGATCTTTGACGTCGGGATAACTATCGTCGAAGTTTTCCAGCCATCGTTCCAGCGTTTGGGAATAGTTCATGCCATTGAGATACCAGCGGTCCACTGTTCTGAGATCCCTGTTATGGGTCGGAATCGAATCGAAACTCCAGTAGCGGCCGTGAGGGAAAATGTACTTGTGGGTAAAGACGCTGGAGATGTTATTGGGAGTGCGAACGGTAATGATGTGAAGGAAAAACTTCCCGCCTGGCTTCAAGAAAGAGGCCAGTTTTGCGAACGACCGGGTTAGATTCCCCACATGGCAAAAAACCCCTACTGAGAGAATTTTGTCGAATTTCTCCTCGAACTGCGTCTCGTTGAGATCTCCCTCCACAGGCTCGAATCGACCCGAACTGAGGTAGCTCTCGGGATCCTGCATCTTTTGACGCATGTACTCGCATTGCTGATGGCTCAGGTTCAGTCCCGTGAATCGGCAATTGGGGAACCTGGACAGAATGTAGTTTGGCACAGAACCCCAACCACAGCCAAAATCCAGGATGTTGTCACCATCCTGGATCTCGAGTTTTTCAATCATGTCGTCGATCATGTGCACATGTGATTGGTCCAGATTGACAGCTCCCTTCTCCCAGAGGCCCATGCTGTATTTCGGGTAGATTGGTTCTCCGTCGCCCAGCATCCGATTGAGCATGCCCTGCGGCAGGTCGTACTGGATCTTCATCAAATCGCTTGAGCCTTCCGCCATGTGGGGTGTTTCTTTCAATACCCATTCGTAAGGGGTCAGGAGTGCGGGGCAATGCCTGAAAATGATCGGCATGCACGTACTGTAAATTGATCGCATCACCGGATCGGGAAGCACCAGTCCATTGATGTAAGCCTCCGCAAGAGCCATTTGCACAACGTTCGCCACCTTAACGGCCCCACGCGTAGCGCGATACGCCAGGGGACTCTTCCGGTGGATATCCCCAATGACCGGAATATAGTACTGAATGCCTTTTCTGGTGGGCGTGGAAGGGGGGGCTACGTTTGGTCTCGAGCCGATACGGGTACTGGAAATGAAAGCCATTTCGTTCTCCTGTACGCCATCAGAATCGTTCGGACAGAAGCGACGTCTTCTCAGAAACCGTTTCCAAGTTAAGGCCCATTACCAGTATGACGCATAGAACAGTCTCTTTCCACCTTTCGGCCTCCCGACCGAAACGGGTCAGGACGCACCCTGTAGGTGCGGTCTATGACCGCACATTGTTTAGGAATCGAAAGGTGTGCGCTCATAGAGCGCACCTACGAATTGTCAGGCGGGCTGTTCGAGACGAACGAACAGTGGTCCGAGACGGTCGGCAATTCTTATTCCGCGCAACCGCCAGATTCGTCCTCACCCCCCGCCGACCCGGCCGGCCAGACGTTGTCGCTCGGGTCGCGATCCGGAAACCGGCAGGAAGGGTCGAGCGTGATCCTCTCGATGCGGCGCGGACCAAAATCGAGGTCGGCATCGAACGTCCGCCCACCATCGAACCACACATCCACCGGCCAGGTGACGATTGCGGTCGCCTCACCGAGCATCTGCGCGTTCGGCACCGGTTCGATGGCCGGACCATCGGAGGCGAACTCCACACGAAGGACGACGGGCGACGGCATCTGACCGTCCTGACGGACCGTCACGGTCGTTCGCGGCCCGGATGTCACCACTTCTTCGATAGATCCATCCACAGAATCCGTCGTCCACAGCCAGGAATTCCAGAACCAGCCCAGGTCTTGATCGAGCGCGTTGCTCATGAAGAAGGCGAAATCCCACGGCGATGGATGCTTGAAGCTCCACACCTTGGTGTACTCGCTGATCGCTTCCTGAACGGCGCTGTCACCGACAATACCGCCGAGCATGGAAAGCATGAGAGAGGTCTTCTGATAGGTCTGGAAGCCGTACATCGAACCACCGTAGTTGGCGTTCCACATCGACGGCGGCTCGGACTCGTTGCCACTCAGGTTTCCGTAGCTCTGGCCTCGACCGTCCAGACGGGGCTCCACTCCTTCCCGATCGGCGCGAGAGAGAATGTTCATGTAGGTGTTAAAGCCCTCGTCCATCCAGCCGTACCAGGTCTCGTTCGTACCGACCATCATGGGCCACCACTGATGGGCGGCCTCGTGATCCGCCGCACCCTGGTTTGAATTAATGACCATCGGATACTCCATGCCTGCGCTGGGACCGTCCTGCAGAGTCAGTTGCGGGAACGGATAGGGAGCCCAGAGCTCGGAGTAGAACTCCAGCGCGTGACGCGTCAGGTACGCGGCGTTCTCGAACCGGTCTGCGCGATCGGGCAGGAACACCATATGGATCGGGACGGGCCCCTTTCCGGGAATCGTCGCTCGCGTCGCCTGCCACACGAATCGATCGGCCGTCGCCCAGGCGAAGTCGTTGACCTTGTCGGCCACAAAATGCCAGACCAGGCGGTTCCCCGGGGCAGTGGATGCACCGGGCCCGACCTCGTTTTCGCTGACGATCGTGAGCACGTCGTCGGACTCGAGGACGTGCGACAGCCGTTCGCGGGCGGTTGCCGTCAGCACGTCTTCCGGATTCTGCAACACACCGGTTCCGCTCACGATCCAGCCGGCTGGAACATCAATACGCACATCGAAACGCCCGAAGTTGTTGTAGAACTCGGCCGGTCCGAGGTACACGCTGTCATCCCACCCTCGCAGGTCATCGAACTTCGCCACCCGCGGGAACCACTGCGTCGGCTGAAACAGGGTGTCGTCCCATCGCTGGGTCATGCGATGCCCTCGTCCGTCAGGTCCGCCGGGCAGCTTCGTGTGCCATTCCATCTCGATCGTGGTCGTCGATTTTCCGGCGATAGGCGTGGGTAGCGCGATACGCGCCACTGTCTGGTCCATCCCGTAGGCGGCGAGTTCGCTTGGGGCTTGACCACGCCGCCGCGGTGGTGGGTCGAGATTCACCATCTGGCCATCGACTCTTAGACGCGTAACGACCATACCTTCTGTGTTCTCTGCCGGTACCGAGGAGCCCCTGGGAACCAGGCCCCGCAAAATGTTGTGATCCAGCCGCAGAACGACTTCGGTCATCTCGATGGTGCTGTTGTTGTGCATCTCGATTGTCCCTGAACCGGTAATCGTCTGGGTTTCCGGGTCCAGGCGCGCCTCTATCGTGTAGTCAGCCTCGAGCTGCCAGTAGTTCGGTCCGGGACGCCCAGTAAAGTCGCGCGTACCCGTCTCGAAGGCGCGGCGGATTGCATTCGTGAGCGGTACGTCACGACGGATCGCCCGATCGGGCGAGTTGTATGTCCCTCGAAGCAGTTCGGGAACCCGGGATGCCGCGGCAGCGGGTACAGCTTGAGCCGCGACCCGGACCGGTCGAGTCAGGAGCGAACCAAGGAGGCACAGGACAAGGACAACACGGAATCTCATTTGGAATTTCTCCAACGTTGGACAGGGACAAGCGTCTTGATGTTCATGTGAGGCATGGAAGGCTGCCATGGTAGTTCACGATGGTGGGAAGTTCAAGCTCAGCGCCTGCCCGCCTTATATAAGACCCGGGAACAGGTGGTCGAGGCAACACGGGTGGAAGCACAGAGACTAGCGGCCACTGCTTCCGCTCAAACGCCATGGTAAGCAATGAGCTAACACATCCGCACCGGTGGCCCCGCGAGCGGGTTCACCCGCTCAGCGTCTTGTGGTTTGCGCGATCATGGCCGGAAGTCTGGGCAGCCTGTTCTTCATACCCCAAAGCGCGTGGTCCTACACTCTGGACGTGCTGGTCCGAACCTACATGGTTAATGATGGAGAGTCACGATCAAGAGGCTTCTCATTCTGACGTGGCCCCTCAAGAGACCACACACTTGACATTTCAACGAGCCTGCACACCAGCTTGCGACCTGATTCTAGTGTTGTGTCAGGGAACGCCCAATTCATCAGCGTTGCACCTAAGGCAAACTCACTATTGAATTCCCTCCCGTGGACGTGTTTAGATGCGACCCTCCCCTCGAAGTAGAAAAAGGACCTTGGGCAGCATGAAGCTACTGTTGGTCGATGACGACCTGGATGTCGTCTCCCTCGCCGAAGAGATACTCAGAGATGCGGGATATTCCGTGGTTTCCACTAGCGATCCGGACGAAGCCGTTCGAATGCTCTCGGACCACCGGGTTCGGATCGACCTGCTGATAACCGACGTCTTCATGCCTGGGATGACCGGCCCGGAATTGGCTCGGAAGGGATTCAGGGCTCGGGCCACACTGCGCACCCTGTTCATGTCGGGAGACACCAAGGCTCGATCGAATGTCAGGAAAGGCGATCCTTATCTGGTCAAGCCATTCGTATCTAAGGATCTTGTTCGAGAGGTAGAAAAGATGCTGGTTTCCAGGCAAACCGAAGAAGAGGAGCCATACAAAGGCACCGAGCGGAGAAGAAGCGCCAAACGGCGAATGGGTGCTGCCGGCGGCAAGAAGCGGCCATAATTCTAGTGCCCTGAATCAGAAATACGGTCACCCAGGTCTCTTAGGACAAGAGGCACAACCCAGGCAAAAGGAATTCTCCACGCACCACGCTCCGAGCGTTGGCACGCCCACCCGTGCCGCGCCAGTTTCTTTGTGGCCTCAAGACGGGCAAAGGAAAGGAAGAAGAATGAAAGAACGATTCCTCCTCAAGCTCCAGGTGAAAGACAAGAAGAAAAAACGGCAACTGCAGGTCAACAGCCTCACCCCTGATGGCATCGTCTTACGGGACGAAACCGATGCAACACCGAGAGGAATGACTTTTCATTTCAGCCCCAGAGGTGATGCGACAAACTATCGTCTGAACCGGGTTCGGCAGTTGAGGGGATGGGGACTCCGGGAATTCAAACTGGTTCCGTTTGTACATGACGGCATGCTCGGATTCAGCGGCGTGGATGCCAACGCCCTGCCCAAAGGCACGTACGAGTTCCGTCTACAGATAGGCGATCTCAGGATTCCTGGGCCGCGCCTCCTGAAGATCAGAGAAGACGAAACAAGCCAGGTGGATCTGACGGTCACGGACGATCCGCGGCGAGTAGAACTGACCCGGGCCATTTCGGATTTCGACCCTCAGGTCAAACGAATAGTGGAATCGCCCTTCTCGGAAGTGGACGGGTTGGATTTGCCCGACTGGCTCGTGGACGGTAAGAAACGTGCCAGGCGACACGCGTGCCTCCTGAACGTTCTGGCCTCATTACGCACAGCACCAACGAAGAGCCAGCCCCTGGTCCGCCACGTCGATTCGGTTTTCTTTGCGGATGTGGATCGGCTTTACGTCAGAGCGTCCGCGGGACTCCACGAACAGTTGACCCTGCTGGCCGCGGACGAGAAGAAGCCCTTCTACCATGAAGGTCCTCCTAACTCGGCCACGCATGCAAAGCTGCTGGGACGGGTCGCCCTGAGGGAGCCCGACGCAGGCCAATACACACTCGACAGCTTCCGTGGGGAAGGCAAGCCCAGCCTTCAAGCCGTTGTCGCAGTTCCTCCCAATCGCGACAAGCTTCGAACCTGGTATGCGGACCTCGATCTGGATCTTGGCAATCCACTCCAGGATCTGGCTGGTTTCGTCATACACATGGGCGAACTGCTGGGCCCAGGAAAGACCGACCATTTCGACTTGGGCAAAAAGCTGATGAAACGAAAACAAGGCGAGTTTCTGTACTACAAGATCGTCAAGAAAGGGTAGTGACTCCTCGAGCTGCCTGTGGTGGAAGTCTGTAGGGTCGCGCGCAGGAGTATTCGGGTCTCAAGCGCAGACGTCCGGAACGATGCTTTGTCATCGTGACCGACGAATGACAAAGCCTGTGGCCCGAAGACCCCTGCGCCCTACGGGTTACGACGGCATGGGCCAGCTGCGGCGGGATGTCGGATGGGGAGCATCGACGTCGTCGTGGCGCCTTCGATCTAGCCTCATGGCGCTCGTAACGCGACGCTCGAGAGTTCCACCACAGCGTTAGGAATACGATCGCCAATCCAGTAGTGATAGTATGCTCCCAGAGGCGCCTTCCCTTTTTTCCGTGGGCGCCGGATGGGGCACAGCATGTCATCTCCGGCACTTCCTCCCCGCAACGAGTTGACCCACACAGTCGACCAGCTCAACCGGATCGTCAAAGCGACCAAGGAATTGAATTCGACGCTGGACCTGTCCGAGCTAGCCCGCACCATCCTTCGGATCGTCCGTGACGAAGTGGGTATCGAACGCGGAACCGTTTTCGTCCTGGCACCGCAGCGGAATCACCTGACCTCGCTCGTCGCGCAGGAAGTCGACACCAGAATCCAGGTTCAGATCGGCTCGGGAATCGCGGGCACCGTAGCGAAAGACGGGAAGGTGATCGACATTCCCGACGCCTACTCTGACGACCGTTTTGACCAGAGCTTCGACGCCAGGCTTGGTTTCCGGACCAACGACATCTATTGTATGCCTGCTCGTAACTCAGCTGGGGCCCTGGTCGGTGTACTGCAACTGCTCAACCGCAGCCGGGAGTTGACGGCGGACGACAAGGGTTTTCTGGCTGACATCTCTGTGCACATTGGGATCGCCGTGGAGAATGCCGCCAGGCACGCCCGGATTCTCGAAGACAAACGAATCGAACAGCAGCTGGAGCTGTCACGCGAGATCATGCTGATCAAGAGCGTGCGGACGACGCGGTTACTGCTGGGAGCCCTACGCTTTCGGTGTCCGCTCTGTCTCGGAGGGCGGGTTTTCAAACGTCTGGCCGGAACACGGCAGACCTGCGGCGACTGCGGGTATTTCTTCTTGCGTAAGAACCGCTACATCGCGGGATCCCCATTTTTCGCGTGGTTCGCAACTCTCATCTTTGCCATTGGCACGCTGGCGCTGCTCGACTACCTCGTTGCCCCAACGACCAATTCGGCTACGCTGGCGGTCCTGCTCGCTACAGCAATTCTTCCTCTAGTGTTCTTCCGCTTGTGGCGCATCCTCTGGATGGCGGCAGATCTGTATTCACGCCCGCCGACAGAGAAAGATTTCATCCGGAAGAGTCAAAAGGGGGCGATGTAGGGGCGGTCTGTGACCGCGCACAAACGGGCGGTCATAGACCGCCCCTACATACCTATGCGGCCCAGGTTGACCGTGAGACCCCCGAGAATCCTGTACCCAGAACGACCGGCACCGATACCCTCCTCAACAATCGCGACATCCCAAACTAGATTCGGGCGCATGCGATAGGTCAGCCCCTGGCTCATGGAGACGGCAACATCGTTCCTGGATGGCTTTTCCATCAGCAGCCCGGCAAAGGCTCCAAGGCGGCCTCCCGCGCCCAGGGTGCGACCATAGTCGAAGGCAAAGTCGTATTTGCGAGCAGGGTTGGTCTCGGACCTCTCAGTCGCTACCGTCCAGGTCAGATTTACCACGGCAGTGTTCGGTCCGTCGCTGTATGCAGCCAATCCGGTCAGACCCACTCGCCCTCCATCTTTCTCACGCAGGAAGAACTGTGCTTGCGGAGCAATTGCCAGAGAAAAGGAATCACCGGCCCAAATCGGACGCCGAACAGAAAGCAACAGAGAATCCCCAAATCTTGTCTGTGTGTCAGTACTGGAAGAGTCCCGCTGGACCGCATCGAAGCTGAGGCTGAATTCAGCCTGGTGCAGGAAGCCGCCGACAACGTCCGGTGTGTACTTGACCATTGTTGGTAGCGCAAGAAATCCGCCGGAGGAGCCCGTGGCGGCAGCTCCGAACTCGATCTCCATGGTTCCCGGAGCGGTGGTCGACGTGTCCGACGTGAAAGTCGGTCGCTGGGGAGTCGCATCATATGGGACGTTCTGGGCGAACGTCATCGGCAAACCGGTAGCAGCGACGAGCGACGAGATCAGGAATCGGACTATCAGGTTCGACGGATATCTCATCAGATACAGTGTGCAACATTTTGGCGTCTAATCGGCAGCACATCGTCGAAATGAGCACCCTTGCACTGCGTGATCTCTTGAAATGCGGCCGACACCGGATCAAAATGAATCATAGGAATTATCGATGCATTCAGACAAAAACGAAACACCTGCTGAGACTGGATCTTCCCCAAAGGTCTGGTACTTCGTCGTCAGCTTCCTCGTCCTGGCCACGGTGGGAATTGGATACCTGCTTCTCGGACAGATTGCCGGCCTCGAGGAACAGGTGACGCTCCTGACTGACCAGGTCGAAAGAAGTGCCGAGAACGCCGTGGTGGCCGCCGAAAGGGCAGCGGCGGCAGCGGAGACGTCCCAGGCCGCTCTGACGAGAGCGACCGAGGCTGAGGAAAACGCCGCGGACGCAGCGCGGGGGCGGGACCGGGCGGAACAGGGACGCGAAGAGGCGGAAGGCGAAGCGGCGGTCGCGCGTGCCGCCGCAGACGCGGCCGCCGAGGAAACAGAACTGGCGCGCGCAGAGACAGAAAGAATCCGCAAGGAGCGGGAGCAGGAACTCGACCGTCTGGAGAAGGCGCTTGGTGAGATCGTCGAAACGCGCCGGACAGCGCTCGGGCTGGTCATGAGCCTGGGAAGCGATGCGATTGAGTTCGACTTTAACAGGGCAACTTTAAGACCGGAAAATCGAGAACTACTGAGCCGGATAGCGGGCATCCTGCTGACGTCCAGCGGTCATTCCATGTACGTTTACGGCCACACCGACGATGTCGGCAGCGAGGCCTATAACCAGACACTCTCGGAACAACGTGCCGACTCCGTCCGCGATTATCTGGTGGAGGCCGGCATCGACCCTGCAATCATCTCAACGGAAGGCCGCGGAAAATCCAGCCCGCGGGTAACCGGGACCAGCGCGGAAGCTCGGGCCAAGAACCGGCGGGTCGAAATAGGGATCGTCGACGTGACGATCGACTACAAGGGCGAAGCACCACCCCCGGGATAATCCTTCCTGTGCTGCCGCTACTGAAATTCGGGAAAATAGACTTCCGCCACCCCATTTCCCTATACAATACAGCCCTGTAATCAAGCTTCAGGAGGATGGTATGACAAGAACGATGTGTGCCGCGTTGACAGTGGCTGTGATGTTGACGGTTGGATTGGCGCCTGCGCTCGCCCAGGCCCCTGGCGGCGGTGGGCAGTTCGGCGATCGGCTGGACGTGCGTAACATGGAGAATCCAATTCCCGTTTTCGACAGCGTGTGGATTGAAGAACTCACGATGCTGGAGGTCCGCGACTTCATCGCAGAAGGAAAAACCAACGCCCTGATCCTGACCGGCGGAATCGAAGAGAACGGTCCCTATCTCGCCACCGGTAAGCACAACTACGTGCTCGAGGCCATGGGAGAGTCTATCGCCAGGGAGATGGGCAATACGCTTGTCGCTCCCATCGTGAGACTGGAGCCGGGCGACCCGGAACGTGAGAACATTTCACCCGGAACCGTCTATCTCTCACGCGACACTTTTAAGGCCGTCATGCGGGACATGGCCACGAGCCTGAAGACCCAGGGCTTCACCGACATCTTCATCATGGGTGACAGCGGCGGTAATCGGGGTCCGATGGAGGAAGTCGCCGAGGAATTGACAGCCAAGTGGGGTGACGGCCCGTCGCACGTCTACTTCATCCCCGAGTACTACAACTACTCCGACGTGCGGACGTTCGAGGAGGAAGTACTGGGCATTCACGAAGTGATGGAAGGCCTGCACGACGACTACTACATCTCGTCAATCATGATGAATGCCGATCTGAATTCCGTCCGAACGAATGAACGCATCCAGAGTGGCAAGTTCATCATTAATGGAGTAAGCCTGGCGCCTGTTGAAAAGACGCTGGCCAACGGAAGGAAGATCATCGCATTCCGGACCGAAGCGACGGTGAGTGCGATGCGAAAGGCCATGGGAGCACCGACGTCGAATCAGAGATAGTCTCATTTTTCACCGCATAGTCGCGGTATTCGTTCGAAGGCTGTCGGCGGCGAAGAGCTGCGGACCATCCTCGGTGACAACACCATCCGGATCCTGTCGCCGACAGCCACCAACCGATGACCCGTTCGCGGTGCGGTCAGCCACGATCCGACTCCTGCCTCTCCTGTGCGAACAACGTTTGCCATCGAGCAAGATCACTGTGGCGCTCATGATCAAAGACTATTTCCGGCCACATGAGGACAAGGTCTGGCCGGTGGCGGCCATTATCGGGATCCTGTTCCTTACGATCGTTGAACTGCGGTTCCAGGGGCGCCTCTGGTTGTGCTCCTGCGGAAACATTTATGTCTGGGCAGGCAACATTCACAGCTCGGATAACTCGCAACACCTGCTCGATCCCTACGCATTTACGCACCTGCTTCATGGGCTGGTCTTCTTCTGGGTCCTTGCTCTGGCTCTACCCAGGCTCCGTGCGCCCTGGCAGTTGACGGTGGCCGTGGCGCTCGAGGCGGTTTGGGAGGTGTTCGAGAACTCCGCTTTCGTTATCGATCGCTACCGCGAGGCAACGATCGCCCTGGGTTATGAAGGTGACACGGTCGTAAACTCCATGAGCGATATCGTCGTCTGCGGAATGGGTTTTATGCTGGCAACCTACCTCGGTTTCCGCCGTTCATTCGCCCTGTTTGCACTGACGGAACTGCTACTGGTCGTCTGGATCCGAGACAGCCTGATTCTGAACGTCGTGATGCTGATCTATCCGGTCGAAGCCATTAAGGTGTGGCAGATGGGGTCGTAGGTGGAAGACGTCTGCGCCACGTCTCGAGGGCGGAAAATTCAAATGCAAGTCGCAGGGAAGAGTTCGAAAACAGGAGGGGACAAAAAAATGTGGCAAGGGCCGACTTTACGCTGCATCCACATGTCCATGGCTCTGTGAATGCGCCAAGTTGGTCATCGGCCAAACCCTCGATCGTTGGGTCCTTTTTCAATGTCTGATCCGATTGCGGGTTGCCCCACATTCAGTTCGGACACCGTGCCGATAATCGCCTTGACTGCGACCATCAACCCCTGCCACGAACGGTATAATCGCCGTTTGTTTGCTGCGTGTCAACGCGAAAGATTTGCGTGAATCCAAAGCCTTGGAAGCTCACTATCTTGGCTTCAAGAAATAGTTAAGAACGGCAGTTGTTCCTGCGTTTGGCGAGAGCAATCTACAAGGACAACTCCCATCGAAAACGGAGAAGAAACAGGCCGGCAAGGCTACCGCCTGGTGGTTCCACCAAAACGGGCGCGGAGGGCGCGTGAAAAGGTCTCGAACATCCCCGGTTCGTTGCTCGCCTCAGTGTTCGGAAAGATGTCCTCGATCACTGGATCCGGCTCTCTCGTGAGAGTTCCGATCGAACGCACGAAATCCGAAGCTTCGTAGAGCCGTCCCCGCCGTTCACCAAGGGGCCGCAGCAGGCCTTCATCCACCAGCAGTTTCAGGTCTCGGCTCGCCACATTCCACGAGACGTCGGCGATGGATCGGTACGTCGCGTTCCTCACCTTCCGCCCCATGGCAGCCTCGGCCAGGGCGAGAATGGCACGCGGTGGGAGGCCTCGATTCTCAATTTCGACGTTCAGTTCGTTGAACAACCGTTCTGTTTCCCGGATTCGTCCTAGCAGCGTCGTCGCTTGCCGAAATCGGGCAATGAGATAGAAGCGGATCCAGGGCCGGGGATCGGTGGCTGGGTTCCAACTTCCGAGACCGACTTGATTAAGTACGGAACGGTACTCCGCGGTGTTTCGGGAAAGGTATTCATCGATTCCGCAGAATCCAGGATCCAGGTTTGCCTCCTGCGACCAGACAAGAGTCTGGAGACATCGGGCCATCCGGCTGTTTCCGCCAGAAAACGGCCGGATCATCTCGAGGTTGAGCTGGACCATGGCGGCTCTCACCAACGAGGACGGATGATTGTCCTTGCGCTTCAGATCTTTCATGAACTCGGCCATCAACGTCGGCACCTGTTCCGCGGCCGGCCCTGTGTACAGGGCCTCACGGCTGGCACCATCCCGGACGAGACTCGGTCCCGAACGCCATTTGCCGTGGTTGCTGGCCGGTTCGCCTTCAAGCATCATGAAATGGATGCTACGCAAGAATCCTTCGCTAAGCTGGAAGTGAGGATCGCCCGACAGCTGCGACACGTAGGCCAGAGCCCGCCGATATCCGACGGCAGCATTCCAGGCATTTGCCTCGCTTTCAAGGGCTTGCTCGCCCTCGACGGCCGCAATTGCGTCCTCCTGGCTTAAAGCGTACCCGGCCATGCTGTCAGACCCTGCAATCGCTTGAGCAAGCTCAGAGCGACGCAGAAATTCCCACCAGGGTGGTCCGCCCTCCAGAGCGTAGCGCACACCTCGCTCGAGACCCTCAATCCGCTCGACAATCCCCTCAACGAGGGCCAGCTCAGCCTGATCGGAGCCTGAAAATCCATAAACCACTGCAATATAATAGCTTATTTTTATAACTATTCTATCATCATATATTATAATTCCTACCACAACGCTTACAGTCATTTGGCGCTGCTTCTTCTTCGTCTCGGGAAAGCCAAGTTCACTCAGACTTGATCTAAGCCTCCAAAACGCACTCGCCTGGAACACCCAGTAACGCTTCGGAAACGGCCCTGTCAGCCCTTCAGCCCGACTGAACACCTTATCCCCCTCGTCGGAGAACTGTCACCCGCCAGGCGACCTCAAGAAGAAACGGCTCGGCACTCGAGGCCACATACATATAAGTGATCCCATATATATCGATATATGGCACTACCTTGACACATATATCCAGACTCTAGCTCACTGTATTGGTTCCCACGTAAGAAAGGTATTCATCGACCATAGCGGCGATGTATTACGCTGCCGATAAGACATATCTACATGTGTGTCACATATCTCTGTCACCACCGCACTCACTGGCTAATAGTAACGACCTAAGTTTCATTACTCGTTCGCTGGGCAACGTGTATGGAACGGTTAATCGACTTGATGTTTTATATCCCCTCTATAGTCACCGACACTTGACGAATATGAATTTCTGCGAGCGATCCGTCACATATGTCGTATCGGTGATAAAGCGCTACAACTATGATGTATATGCGAAGCCTGACATTCAGGGTTCAGAGCCCAGGCGATGGACGCACAGGCAAGCAGGCGGGGATCGAAAGTGCCAGAAACCATGATCCGGATCACCGGACGTGTCCCAGACTTCGCGTATAGAAAATCCAGTTGCCGAAGCGCGCACAATTACAGCGCCGATCGATGTACACCTAACATACCTATTATCAGTATCTTAGTTCTGCATTTAAGAGCATGGTCGTTGTCGTCGTGCTAAGGAGACGCTTCTGAGCCTTATCTTGTCTCACAACGTAGTGGATTCGAACCGAACGGACAATTTGGGAACTACGTTGTGGCACAAGGTAGTTCTTGCGGCCCGTTGGCAGGATACAATGTAGACATCGGCGGTGTGAAGGTGCTTCAACATGCTCACAATACTTAAGTTAAAGCTCTGTCGGCATCCTGGTGCTCTGACTTCACAAGTGGGCAAGGATATCGGGAAGGCGGGCGTGGGCGGTCACGAACCCTGCCTACAACTTAGCAACTTGTTGTGGAAGGCTGGAGGGTCGCGATACGAACGCTGTCGGGCCAGATGCAAGGTGCCACGACGACGTCGATGCTTTTCATCCGACATCTCGCGAAGCTGGCCCGAGGCCGTCGTAACCCGTAGGGCGCTGGGGTCTTCGGGCCACAGGTTGCTGGTTGTCACGGCCGAACCGACCGAGGGCACACCACGTTTGTAGATCGATCGAACACCCACGTTCGGCCTGGCAGCGTTCATCGCAGATAGTGACCGTAGACACCAGAACGAGCAATACGGAAGGACGTCAGGATCATCAGGGGCTGGGTATACCGACGGCGCAGGAACGACAATCCGCGTCCCGCAGGGGTGAGCGTGAACGACAGGTCGAGGAGGTCCCGGCACCTTTCCGCGGAGATATCCATTCCGACTTCTTCGATCAACAACTCAGGCTTCTTCCGGTGAAAGACTGTCGGCGAGGGGGAAGAGTTTCAGGAATGGCTCTTGGCCATTAGCTTTTGGCTGGAAGGGACGGTCCGAAGTCCGAGGTCGGGCAGGCACTTGTTGGCCGTCAACTCGGAGCTAACAGCCAAAAGCTAACAGCTAGGAGCTAGTCGCGCCCAATGACGGTCGGATCGGGAAAGAACGCCTTGCTGGCAAACCAGTACGCAACGAATGAGGGGATCTCCTCCAACAACGTCCCCGCCAGAGGACCGGATGTTGCTCGACCCTGGAAACCGTCCCACTCGGATCCGGTGGCTTCATCACGAAGTATCTTTCGGCCACCTTCGTCGCGAACAAATCCGAAAGCATGGTCTCCGGAAAAGAAGATCTTTGCCATGCTCCCATCCGGCGTTGCCACCGCCACCAAAGACAGGGTATCGACGGTAGTCTGGAGAACCTGGTCTCGATTCACATCGCCCAGGACGACGGCAAGCGGCCGACCGTCGATCTTGAAACTGACAACCGGGGTCTTGGGGCCGATCTCATCTTCGACGAACCCGGTACGGCCCGTGGCGCCGATCATAAGGCTGTTGTGATACCTGCGGCGGGCCTGGCGGGTCTGTTCAAGGTCGCGGACCGGTGGCACGGACATGACCCGGGTCTCCGGGTGCAACTGACGCCACTGCTTCCAGGTCATCAGCGACGACGGGAACATTTCCAGAGTCTTGCCCTCCATCTCGCCGTTAATCGCACGGCCCAGAGCTTGCGCCCACCAGGATCCGGTCCCGCGGTCGTAGATCACAACGTTCTCACGCCAGAGCACGCCGGTGAATCCGAAACTGACTTCCTCGCCTTCGATCCGTCGGACATACACGATGCCCGTATTGCAGAGCGGTCACCAGGTGACCGTAACGGGCGTCTCTCCGATCGTGTCGTTGACGATCTCACGCCCGTAGAGCAGGAGGACCGGATAGACTCTGACGTCTTCCCCGTCGACCAGCCCGATAACAAGGTCGCCATCCTCCATGAAAGCGGCTTCCGATGAGCTGATGAATGGTGGCGAATCGAGAACTTCCCAACCGTCTTTCGGGGCGCCTCGAACTATCGGATCTCCATCGATCACCGTCACTTCCTGCCAGCGACCGGCCTGCCAACTCGCTATCGCCGCGATGACCATCAGTAGTGTTCTCATTTCAAGAGTTCCTCAATCTTCTCCAGTAGTTGCTTCTTGTTCGCAAGGCCGACGTGCCTCAGGGCTACGCGTCCGTCGCCATCGAGAATGAAGGTCGTCGACACACCGATAAGGCCCCCGATCGCCTCCACGATCTCCTCGTCCGCCGTCAGAATCGGATAGTTGATCTCGAGATCGCGTACGAATCCCTCAACCGCTTCGGTGCTTTCACCGTCCAGCGTAACGCCGATGATCTCGAAACCTCTGTCTGCATACTGCTTTTTGAATTCCGTGAACCACGGGATCTCGACACGGCAGGGTGCGCACCAGGTAGCCCAGAAGTTGACGATAGTCACCCTTCCGGAGAATTCTTGAGAACTGAACGGACCGCCGTCGAAACGCTGGAGTTCGAACTCCGGAAAGGGTTGTCCCTCTTGAGACTGGGCCAGGCCAGCGTGAACGCTGCAGAGCAACACGAACAGAACGATCAGGAATCTAACCGTTTGAAACATTGCAATAAATCTCATGACTACACGAATTTGATAGGAACGAGTATAGGAGAACTGGAAACCGGCGGCCTCTAAATTCGACTTTGCCCTGTCCGCCCCCTCAATCTCGAACGCCTCAATTTTCAACACGAAGGGCACGAAGAATTAATTGATAACTTCGTGTGCCTTCGTGTTCTCCGTGTCTTCGTATCTGGACTCCTCTGTC